>NZ_CP041243.1:1960863-2299484 GCF_006547065.1 Brevundimonas sp. M20
CGCGTCGATCTGGCCGGCGAAGGGCTTGATCTGGCCATTCGCTACGGCGACGGCGCCTGGCACGGGACCCATGCCGAACCGATCCTGAGCGCGCCCCTGACACCGCTTTGCGCGCCGGCCGTCGCCGCGCGCCTGACCAGTCCCGCCTCCCTGATCGGCGAGACACTCTTGCGCTCCTACCGCGCCGATGAGTGGATCCGATGGTTCGAGGAAGCGGGCGCGCCCTGCCCGCCCCTGCGCGGTCCGGTCTTCGACAACTCTGTGCTGACGACCGCGACGGCGGCCTCGGGCTTCGGCGTCGCCCTCGCCCCCGCCGCCATGTTCACACGCGATCTGGCGGCGGAGCGCCTGGTCCGCCCGTTTGAGGCGGAGGTCACTCTCGGCGCCTACTGGCTGACCCGGCTGAACTCCCGCCCGGACAGTGCGGCCATGGCGACCTTCCGGCAATGGCTGGGGCGTGAAGCCGGGAGAGAAGCCGGATCGATCCGCCCCGCACGCCGCTGATCCCGCTGGAGGACGGACGACGAGAGCCGCCGGGGCGTAGGCCACGCCGGACGGGAGTATGTCGAAATCGATGTGGGAAGGTTCTGGCGGAGACGGAGGGATTCGAACCCTCGGTACCCCTTACAGGGTACGACGATTTAGCAAACCGTTGCCTTCAGCCACTCGGCCACGTCTCCGGCAGGCGGCGTGCTTAGCCGAGCATTTCGGGCGGCGCAACGGGTGATCGGCGTCACGGCGTTAACTGGACGGTCAGTCCGGTTGTGCAAGATGCTCCCGAACTCTTCATCCGGGCCTGATGACCGACGCCGCGAGCCGCCTTTCCAGCCACGACGCCCCGCCGCGCAACGCCGCTGTTCGGGACGCGGCGAAGCGTGTCGCCAAGCCGGTCAGCGCCAAGTCCGGCGGCGCGGCCCGGCGCGGTCCCTTCCGTCCGGAAGTCTGGCTGAACGCGCGCCAGCGTCACGCCTCGCGTCTCGCCGCCCACTATTTCCGGGCTTTCGATGTGCTGACGGTGACCGGTCTCACCCTCCTGTGCGCCTGGGCCGCGGCCTCTGACGCGCTGATCCACGTCGAGGTTTCGCGCGTGGCCCCCTTCGTTCTCGGCGCCCTGACCACCCTGTCGCTGCTGAGGTCGCTGGGCCGCTACCGATTCTCACGCGGACAGGACACGGCGACCCACATGGCCTCCGTGGCCGGCGTCTGCGCGGTCGGCGCGGTCGTGGCCATCGTCACCGGCGTTCTGCTTCGCCCCGGCGAGGCCGCCCAGTGGAGCGCCTGGCTGGTCTGGGCCGGCCTGACCTTCGCCGCCCTGATGGCCCTGCACCTGACCTGGTGCGCCATGGTCGCCCGTTGGCGGGCCTCGGGCGCCCTGACGCCCAATATCGTGCTGGTCGGCGCCACCCGTCACGCCGAGGCCCTTATCCGCGAGGCGTTGAAGCGTCGCGACCTGAACGTGCTGGGCATCTTCGACGACCGTCTGGCCCGCAGTCCGAACGCCATCGAAGGCGTGCCGGTGCTGGGCACGGCGGACGACCTGTTGACCCACAAGATGACGCCCTACGTCGACCGCGTGGTGCTGGCGATTGATCCGCGCGCGGAAGCCCGCGTGCGCGAACTGACCTCACGGCTCGGGGCCTTGCCGAACGAGGTCACCCTGCTGGTCGAGCCGGACGGCGACCGCGAGACCGCCTCGGCGCTGGACCGCCTGGCCGCCGCGCCGCTGGCGGACATCCAGGGGGCGACCGACCCGGATCGCCGCGCCTTCAACAAGCGCCTGCAGGATCTGATCATCGCCCTGATCGCCCTGATCGCCCTCGCCCCTGTCATGGGACTGATCGCGCTGGCCATCCGTCTGGACAGCCCGGGCCCGATCTTCTTCCGCCAGCGCCGCCACGGCTTCAATCAGGAAGAGATCATCGTGTGGAAGTTCCGGTCGATGCGTCAGGAGACGGCCGACGCGACCGCCAGCCGTCAGGTCACCCATGACGACGACCGCATCACGCGCATCGGCAAATTCATCCGCAAGACCAGCCTGGACGAACTGCCTCAACTGCTGAACGTCATCACCGGCGAGATGTCGCTGGTCGGCCCGCGTCCCCACGCCATCGGCATGAAGACCGGCCACGTCGAGAGCGCGCGCCTGGTCGCCGAATACGCCCACCGCCACCGCATCAAGCCCGGCATGACCGGCTGGGCCGCCGTCAACGGCTCGCGCGGTCCCCTGCACACCGCGCAGGACGTGCGTCGCCGGGTCCAGCTCGACATCGACTATGTGGAGCGCCAGAGCCTGTGGATGGATCTGTGGATCATGGCCGTGACCGTGCCCGTCCTTCTGGGCGACCGCGCCGCGGTCCGGTGATCGGCCAGATGTTCTGGAAAGGCGTCTGGGGCTACCTGCCCGCCAATATCGTTCAGGGCGTGGTCGGCTTCCTGACCATCGTCCTGTTCACCCGCCTGCTCAGCCCCGAGGACTTCGGGCGCTATGCGCTGGCCTTCTCGGTCATGACGCTGGCCCATGTCGCGGTGTTCAGCTGGCTCGAAGCCTCCATGGCCCGTTTCTGGGCCGCCCAGAGCGGCGCCTCGCTGAACGGCCATTTCGCCAGCCTCTACCGCACCGCCTTCGCGCTCAGCGTCGTCTTCCTGATCGTCATCGGGATCGGCCTGTGGCTGTGGCCGACGGACCTGCTGTTCAAGATCGCACTCGCCGTGGGTCTGGCCGGCGCACCGGCCCGCTGCCTGATGAAGCTGGGGCAGGAGCGGTTCCGCGCGGCGGGCGAGGTGCGAAAGGCGGCGGGTTTTGACATGGCGGTGTCCATCGGCGGCCTGCTGATCGGCGTCGGCTTCGCCCTCGCGGGCGCGGGCGGCGCGGCGCCCCTGCTGGGGCTCGGCCTCGCGCCGCTTCTGGCCCTGCCCTTCGTCCTGCCGGGCGAACTGAAACAGGCGCGGGACGGCCGGTTCGAGCCCGGGCGGATGCGCAGCTACGCCCTGTACGGCTACCCCATCGCCATGTCGCTGGCCCTGACGGTCGTGCTGTCGTCCACCGACCGCTTCCTGCTGGCCGCCTTCATGGATGAGGCCGCGGTCGGCGCCTATCACGCGGGATACTCGATCGCGAACCGGACGCTGGACGTGCTGTTCCTGTGGCTGGGGTCCGCCGGCCAGCCCGCGCTGGTCATGGCGCTGGAGCGCGGGGGCAAGGAGCGGCTGAACATCGCCGCGCGCGAACAACTGTCCACCTTCCTGCTGGTCGGCCTGCCCGCCGCCGCCGGGGTGGCGCTGGTCGCCCGCCCGCTGGCCGAGGTGCTGATCGGCGAGAACCTGCGGGTCGCGGCCGCCTCGATCACCCCGTGGATCGCCCTTTCAGCCCTCCTCTACGGCCTGACGGCCTACTATTTCGGTCAGGCCTTCACCCTCGGTCGCAAGACGAAGAACCTGCTGGCGGCCATGGCCATTCCGGCTGGCGCCAACGTCATCCTGAACCTGATCCTCGTGCCCCGGTTCGGCGTCATGGGCGCCGCCTGGGCGACCGCGGCCAGCTTCGGTCTGGGCCTGCTGGCCACCATGGCGCTGGGTCGCCGGGTCCTGCCGCTGCCTGTGCCGTGGGAAAGCCTGATCCGCTGCGGCGTCGCCACAGCTATCATGGCCGCTATGGTCTCGCTGGTGCCGCCGCTGGGCGGGATCGTGGAGCTCATCCTGGCCGCGGGCGTGGGCGTGATCGTCTATGCCGCCGTCGCCCTGACCATCAACGCCGCCGGCGTCCGCGACGTGGCCCTGCGCCTGCTGAAGCGCCGTCGAGTGCGGAAGGCCGCCGCATGACCACCGCCAGAGCCAAAGTGACCGACAACACCGCGTGGAAGGCGGCGACGCCCTCCATTTCGGTCCTGATCCCGTTCCTGCGCGACGATCCCTCGGACCTGCTGCGGGCGCTGGATCAGGAAGCCTTCTCCGTTGACGGCGCGGTCGAGCTTATCGTGCTTGACGACGGCACCGCCGACGCCGATCTGACCGCCCGTCTGGTGGCGCAGGTGAAGGCCATGGCCCTGCCGATCCGCCTGATCACCCTGCCCGCCAATGAGGGCCGATCCGTCGGTCGTAACCGGCTGGCCTCGGCGGCGCGCGGCGACAGTCTGCTGTTCCTCGACAGTGACATGCGCCCCGACCACGGCCGCTTCCTGCGCGACTGGACCGATCTGGTGGCCCGGGACGCCCCCGCTGTCGCCTTCGGCGGCTTCTCCCTGCTCCAGGCGCCGACGGATGCGAAATTCAGCGTCCATCGCGCCATGGCCGCCAAATCCGAGTGCGTGCCCAGTGCCGAGCGCGCCAAACAGCCCGAGAAATACGTCTACACCTCCAACCTGCTGC
The DNA here is from genome assembly GCF_006547065.1 of Brevundimonas sp. M20. Taxonomy (NCBI): domain Bacteria; kingdom Pseudomonadati; phylum Pseudomonadota; class Alphaproteobacteria; order Caulobacterales; family Caulobacteraceae; genus Brevundimonas; species Brevundimonas sp. M20. The sequence goes on from NZ_CP041243.1 coordinate 1,965,229, forward strand.
TCCGCCGCGATGTATTCGAGGCCGAGGCCTTCGATCCCGCCTTCACCGGCTGGGGCTGGGAGGATGTTGAATGGGCCATGCGGGTCTCACGCCGCTTCCGCGTCGTGCATCTGGACAACGCCGCCACCCACATGGGGCTCGACACCGTCGACGCCCTGGCTCGCAAATATGAGCAATCGGCCCCGAATTTCGCCCGCATGGCCGAACGCCATCCGGAGATCGTCGCCGCCTACCCCAGCTACAAGGCGGCGAAGCTGCTGAAGCGACTGCCGGGCCTGCCCCTGGTCCAGCGCACTCTGAAAGGCGCGGCGGGGAACAGCCTGCTGCCGGTCGCGGCCCGCGCCTTCTCCCTGCGCCTGTATCGCGCGGCCCTGTATGCGGACGCGATCTGATGGGCGACGTCGCCGTTATTATCCCGACCCTCAGACGGCCCGAGAGCCTGACCCGGGCTCTTCGTTCGGTCTTCGCGCAGGAGAACGTCTCCAACCGGGTTTCGGCGGTGATCGTGGTCGACAACGACCCCGCGGCCTCAGCGGGATCAACGGTTGACGAACTTCGGGCGCAAAGCCCCTGGCCGCTGGTCTATGTCTCCGAGCCCACACCCGGCGTGGCGCGCGCCCGAAACGCCGGGCTGGTCGCGACGGATGCCTCGCTGATCGCCTTTCTGGATGATGACGAGGCCGCTTCACCCGGCTGGCTGGCGGCCCTGCTCGCGGCGCAGGTGCAGACGGGCGCCGACGCCGTCTTCGGCCCCATCACCGGACGCGCACCCGGGGCGCAGGACTGGCTGAAGCCGTATCTTGAACGCTTCTTCGGTCGCGAGGGGCCGGCCGAAACGGGGCTGGTCGATCATCCGTGGGGATGCGGGAACTCCCTTCTGGTGCGCGCGACCGCCCTGCCCGGTCCGGCGCCGTTCAGCGCCTCGGCGGATCACACCGGAGGCGAGGACGACATTCTGTTCTCGGCGCTGGCGGCGCGCGGCGGGCGCTTCGGCTGGGCCGCGGATGCATGGGTCGAGGAGTTCGCCCCCGCCCATCGCGCCACCCTGAACTACGCCCTCACCCGCGCCTTCGCCTACGGTCAGGGCCCCAGTCAGACCGCCGCCGCCGCCCGCGACTGGTCGGGCGTCGTCCGCTGGATGGTCATCGGCGCCGGACAGGCCGTGGTCTGGGGAGCCGTCTCCGCCGTCCTGACCCTGATCAACAGTCCGAAGCGCGCGCGGATGTATGATCGCACCGCGCGCGGGATCGGCAAGCTGTTCTGGATGCGGGGCTTCGAGCCCCGCTTCTACGGCGCCGCCGAGGTCGCTCGCCTGAACCGGTCAGGCGGGGCGTGATCCACCGTCAATAGCCGCGCAGGCCACGGTCGACAGCCTGGCTCAGCTGGCCGCGCGCCTGGCTGCGCCCACGAGATGCGTCGCGGTCGGCCATGTTGACGGTCACGCCCACACAGCGATACCCGCCTTCAGCCGCCGAACCACCCTCGACAAGGTCGCCGCCGCGGCGATCGCAGCGCTCCTGAAGTTGGGCGACGGTCGAGCGCTCACCCAAGGTGCCGCAAGCCCCGAGAGCCAGCAGTCCGGCGGAAGCAGTCACGGCGAAAAGAGTACGACGCACGGCGGGCCTCCCTTGAAATGACAGTGTCAGAAGAGGCTCAAACCCGGAACCCGTCAAGGTCGCTGCTTTCCGGCTGCGTCAACCCGTCAAGCGGCGCAGGAAGGCGGGCGCCCTGTAGGTCGAGCGGTTGACCACAACGCCTGCGATTTTCCCGCCGACGGCCTCGATCTCGTCGCGCAGGATCAGCGGCTCGTTCGCCGAGGTGCTGCCTGCCGCCACGACCAGCACGGTCGCGTCCACGAAGGGGGCCAGGGTGATGGCCGTGTCGCTGCGATCCCCGGCCGGGGCGTCGATCACCACCGTATCGGCATGACGACGCAGGGCGTCCCAATAGCGCGCGTCCGCCAGGACCTCGGCCCGCTGGCCCGAGCGCAGATGCTCGCCCGCGAAACGCGTGCCCCACAACCGTCCGCCGAGGAAGGGCCGCGCCGTGACCAGCCGGGCCGGATGCACCGGCTTGCCCTCGCGGTCGGTGATGCGCGGGGTGACGGCGAAAAAGATCGAGCCGTCCGGCGTCGCCATGGCCGCCTTGCCCGGGCGACCGAAGCGATCCGGCTCGGAGGCCATGGCCTCGACCTGCCCCTGCTGCGCCAGATCGGCGTCCACCAGCCAGACGGGGCGGCGTGCGCGGACGGCGGCGAGCCGGGCGTACTCGCGCGCGACGGTGGACACGCCCTCGCCGCTGTTGGCGGCGGCGATCTGGATCACGCGACCACGATGGCCCGGCGCTGGTCCCAGCGCCGCCCAAAGGGCCGCCATTTCGGACGTCAGATCGACCATCGAATCGTTACGCGCCTGTCCTGAACCCGAACGCTAACACGGGGCGGGTCAGGCTCATCGTCCCTTCATCGGGGCAACGGCGAGAACCGGCATCTCCAGCGTGCGGCCGGTCGACGCCGGCGTCACGAAGCCACGCTGGGTGAACACGCGCAGCAGGCCGACGCACAGGGCGGTGAAACCGGCGAACAGGAAGACCGCCGCCAGCAGCGGGAGCTTCAGGCTCTTGCCCCGGGTCGGGGCCTCCGCGCGGGCGATGACGGTGACATTGTCGGCGCCGGCGGCCACCAGGGCGCTGTCGGCTCGGGCCTCGGTCTCCCGCTGCTGAAACTCGCGAACCTTGGCCGTCAGCACCTCGCGGTTGCCCGCCAGCGTCGAATTGGTCGATTCCAGCTGGGTCAGATGGGCCTGACGCTGACGCAGGGTGTTGAGCTGACCCTCCAGCACCGCCAGACGGGCCGCCAGGGCATCCCGGTCGGCGGCGGCGTTGATCCGGGTCGTCTCGATCTCGGTGAAGATGGTGCTGGGGCCTGTGCGGACCTCCTTGGCGCCGACGGTCGTTCCCGTCGCCACATAGGCCTGAAGCTGGGCGATGCGCTGGTCGATGTCGCGCACCGGCTGGGCGTCCTCGGTATAGCGGGCCAGCAGGTTCTCGCGCTCTGTCCGCAGGGTCAGGATCTGGTCCTGCGCCGAAATGTTCAGGTCCTGCTGCAACACCACCTCGGACGGCTGCCGCGCCAATTGGGTCTCCAGGGTCCGCAGGCGTTGCGTCGCCTGATTCAGCTGCGCCCGGACCGACAGAGTCTCGGCGAAGGTGGTCTGGTAGGTCGCCGCAAGCGTCGCCTTGGAGGTCGCGAAATCGCCGATGTCATTCGACCGCAGGAAGGCCTCATAGGCGTTATCGGCGGTCGCCAGCTCGTTCTCGAACGCCTCGCGCTGGGCGGTGAAGGCCGGGCTGGCGCGGTCGCGGAAGACGTTGCGGCGCTGGATCAGGTACTGGTCGACCACGGCGTTCAGGATGCGGGCGGCGCGCTCGGGATCGCCGGCCTCATAGGACACGGAGATGATGGCGCTGGCCGGAGTCGTGCCGACGCCCAGCCCGGCGTCTAGCGCCTTCAGCGCGGCCAGTTCCTTCTCCGTCGTCGTCCCCTTGGCGTCCGGCCCCAGAATGACGTCGGCGCCCAGAGCCTGCACAGCGCGGCGCTTCACTTCCAGACTACCGAGGATCTGCGCTTCAGCCTGCGCCACCGCGGACGCTTCCAGCGGCTGGGCCGTCCGGTCGGTCACGCCCACGCGAGGCTGATACACATACTCCTGCCCTGCGCCCGCGTAGACGCTGGAGGTCGCGGTGTAGGTCTTCTTGAGGGTCAGAACCGCCGCCGCGCCGATGGCGAACACGGCCAGGAAGATGACGATCATCAGCAACAGCTCGCGGAACAGCAGGCCGACAATGTCAGCGAAGCCGTAGCGCGGCCGGACTGTCGTATAGGCCGTCGTGCGCATGCGAACGGAGTGATTCCATCAAACGGGACTGTTGAGCCTCAGCCTTCGCCCACCCGCGTTAACCATGGGTTACCCATAAGCCCTCACCTTGCCGTCAACGCCGCTTTCGGGAGCGATTCCGCCATGTCCATCGACCGTCGCCTGTTGCTGCTCGGCCTTATCGGCGGCGCCGGCGCGCTCGCGGCTTGCGGCGGAGCCTCCGGCGCGGCTCCCCTGCCCGGCCAGTCCCGCGCTCCGAACCGGGTGCAGTCAGTCGGCCGCCGCTCGTTCCCGGAGATCGGCTTCGCCGACTGGTCGGACGACGAACCGGAATATGTCCTGTACCCCGGCGACGAGATCGAGATCGCCACCCCGACCGCCACCGAGCTGACCCGCACCCAGCGGATCGGACCGGACGGGCGGGTCTCCCTGCCTCTGGTCGGCCAGCTCATGGCGGCGGACCGCACTATCGCCGAACTGGAGGCCGACGCCTCCACAGCCTACGCCAGCCAGCTGCGTCGTCCGATGGTCGAGGTGACTCTGAAGACCGCCGGACCGATCCGCGTCTGGGTCGGCGGCGAGGTCCGCACCCCGGGCATGATCGAGATGAACGGCGATCTGGACGCCTATCAGGCCATTATCCAGGCGGGCGACTTCCTGCCGACGGCCAAACAGGGCGAGGTCGCCCTGATCCGTCGCGGTCGGGGCGGGGTGCGCATGATGCGCGCCGCCGATCTGCGCCCCCGTCGCGGAGAGGTCATCGCCCTGCGTCGCGGCGACATCCTCTTCGTCCCGCGCTCAACCCTGGGTGAAGTCGCCAATTTCGTCACCCAGTTCCGCAACGCTCTCCCGGTCGGGTTCACGTATGCGCTGGGCGGGCAGTATCAGAGCTTCTAGGGCTCGACGGACGGCGTCGCCAGAACCCTCAAAAGTTGTGCGCCGAAGTGATTAGTGGTTAGTGGCGAGTGGATCGCAGCCGCAACGGTTCGCACTCATGGCTCAAGGCATCGCCAGCTATCGTGATCTGTCTGTCTGGCGGCAGTCGCTCGACTGGGCTGAGGCGATCTACGAAGCGACGGCTCATTGGCCTCGCGACGAACGCTTCGGGCTGATCAGTCAGGTCCGGCGCGCCGCCGTCTCGATTGCCTCGAATATCGCTGAAGGTTCAGCCAGACGGAGCACTGGAGAATTCATTCAGTTTCTGGGCATCGCCAAGGGCTCTCTGGCCGAGGCCGAAACCCAACTGCTGCTGGCGGAGAGGCTGTCCTACCTCTCCAGAGCCGACGCCCGAGCGCTTTTATTGGCGTCATCGGACATCAACCGTATGCTGGTCGCGCTCTCTACATCACTGAAGAAGCGCGCCGACGGCTGATCCAGCCATCCACTAATCACTATGCACTAACCACTGGTGATCCCGGTGATCAGTCGTAGCGAGCACAGATCAAGCCGCCAGCCGCACCACGCCAGCGTCGATATACCGGCGGGCCGCCTTCTGGGCTTCCGAGATTTCCTCCCGCTCCATCTCCTGGCTCATCTCGCGGCGATAGACGCGCGCTTCGATGCTGCCCTTCATGGCGGCGAGGTTGAAGATCATGTGGGCCGACACGCGGTCCATCGGGCAACCGTTCTGGCCCGTGGAGTACATCATGCCCAGACGGAACAGGTCGTCCCCGCTCATGTCCGCGGTCGGCAGCGGCAGCGCCGCATCCTCGACCATCATTTCTGGCGCCGTTTCTTGCGCGATCATCACCGTGTCTCCGGTTCTGAGGCCGTTCTGGCCCCGTCCTGTGACCCGAGTGAAATACCCGCGGTTTGAACACAGAGTTAACAGCAAGGGGGTCCGAAGGGCTTTTAAGCGAAATCGGACCTACTTTCTGCGCCGCGTAAAGACCTCTGAAATCTCTCGATAATCCCTGATTCAGAGGCCCTAACGAGTCGTCACCGGAACCCTTACACAGGGTTACCGCGCGCGCTGGCCGAACAGGAGCTTGCGGGCCGCCTCCGCATCCTTGCCGGACGCCGCGAGGTTCTTGCGCAGCTCATCGCCCAGCGCCCTGCCCCGCTGCACCGCCGGTCGTTCGCCCACCCGAGCCAGCCAGGCCTTCAGGTTCGGAAACTCGTCGATGTTCTGCCCCTGCAGTTCCGGCAGGATCCAGGGCCAGGCGGCCATGTCAGCGATGGAGTATTCTCCGGCCAGATAGTCCCGGTCCGCCAGCCGTCGGTCCAGCACGCCATACAGACGGTGTGTCTCGTCGGTATAACGGCGAACACCGTAGGCGATCTGGCGTTGGTCGCGGATCAGGGCCGGCGCATACTGTCGGAAGTGATGGGTCTGCCCCGCCATCGGCCCAAGGCCGCCCACCTGCCAGAACAGCCATTGGTCCACCTCGGCCTTGCCGCGCAGATCATGCGGATAGAATTTGCCCGACTTCGCGCCGAGGTATTGCAGGATCGCTCCGGACTCGAAGATCGACAGCGGCAGGCCATCCGGCCCGTCAGGATCGACAATGGCCGGCATCCGTCCGTTCGGACTGATCCGCTGGAAAGCCGGCTCGAACTGTTCGCCCGCGCCGATGTTCACCGGCTTCAATTCATAGGGCAGCCCCATCTCCTCCAGCGCGATGGACACCTTCCAGCCATTCGGCGTGGGCCAGTACCAGAGTTCGATCGGGCGGACGGTCATGACGGCTCCTGTGTCGGTTACGGTCGAGGTGGGCGCCCGGCCTCGCGCGCGCAACGTTGAACCTGACAGGAATGTTCAGAAGCAGTTCATGCAGGAAGAACGACCTTCCCTTCAACGGACCGGCTCACTGCGGGTCCCGCATGGAGACCGAAGATGAACCGTTTCACCAAGGCCGCGATTGTCGGGCTGGCGCTGGCGACCACCGCCGCTCCGCTCGCCGCCCAGGCCCAGAACCGCGGCGACCGCCAGGAACGCCGTGACGATCGTCGCGACTATCGCCAGGATCGTCGGGACGACCGTCAGGACTATCGCCGCGAACGACGCGATGATCGCCGCGACTGGCGTCAGGGCGATTACGACAACCGGCAGGATTATCGTCAGGACCGCCGGGACGACCGGCGCGATTATCGCGCCGAGCGCCGGGATGATCGTCGCGACTACCGCAGTGACCGGCGTTGGGAGCGCGGCAGCCGCGACTGGTGGCGTGGCCGCAGCGATTTCCGCGACTATCGTGGCGCCCGCAACGGCTATTGGTACGCGCCCAACTACGGCTACTACCGCGTCGAGCCGCGCTACTACGGCTATCGCTGGCAGCGCGGCGGCTACCTGCCGTCGGCCTATCGCGGCTACTATGTGCGTGACCCGTATGTGTACAACCTGCGTCCGGCCCCGCGCGGCTATCGCTACGTCCATGCCGGCAATGACATCGTGCTGATCGCCATCGCCTCCGGCCTGATCGCCAGCGTGCTGTACGACGTCTTCTAGACCCGGAACGCACATCGCCTGAACCACGCCCCGTGGATTCGTCCGCGGGGCGTTTTTCGTGGGCGCTTTCCATTGACCGAAGCTTAATGTGACGACGTCGTTCGTTCAGTCACCGTTCAGCATGAGGGCGCGACCGTGGGATCAAGCCGCCTGACAGGGGCGTGCGGAGAAACGAACGAGAATGAAACGCTCACTTATGGTCGCCGTGACCATCTCGGCCCTGATGGCGCCTTTGGTCGCCCCGGTCGCCGCCGCGGCCCAGGACACCCCGTTCCGTCGTGGTGGTGATCGCCAATCCGGCGACCACCAACGGACCGCCCCCCAGACCGACTCCGCGCCCGAGCCGCGCCGCGAACGCCCGGCTCCGCAACCGCGCGAAGACCGCCCGGAACGTCCCGACCGCCCCCGGCAACCGCGTCCGGATCGGCCGCAGCAACCTGACCGGCCGCAACAACCGCGGCCTGACCGTCCGGATCGGCCTGATCGTCCGCAACAGCCCCGTCCGGATCGGCCGGACCGCCCCGACCGGCCGCAACAACCGCGTCCGGATCGCCCCCAACAACCGGATCGTCCCGGCCGTCCAGACCGCCCGCAACAGCCGGGACGTCCTGATACGCCGAACCGCCCGGATCGCCCCGACCGGCCGGACCGTGACCGGCCCGGCCAACCGAACCGTCCTGACCGCCCCAACGGCGGATGGGATCGGGATCGTCCCAACGGCGGCCAGAATGGCGGATGGGACCGCGACCGGGATCGGGATCGTCCCAACAACGGCGGTGGCCGTGACCGGGATCGTGACCGGGATCGTGACCGCCCGAATGGCGGCTGGGATCGGGGTCGTGACCGGGATCGCACCCGTGACGACTTCCGCCGCCGATTCAACGGCGACCAGTGGCGCCGTGACTGGAACCGCAACCACGGGCGGGACTGGTGGCGGAGCGACCGTCGCTGGCGCGACTATCGCGGCGTCCGGATCGGCTTCTATTTCGCGCCGGGCCACGGCTACTACAGCGTGCCCCGCTCGTACTGGAACCAGCGCTGGTATGTCGGCGACTACCTGCCTTCAATCTTCTGGCGCTATCAGTTGAACGACTGGCGCACCTACGGCCTGGGCTATCCGCCCGAAGGCACGCGCTGGGTGCTGGTCGACAACCACATCTACCTGATTGACGAGTACGACGGGTACATCATCGACGTCATCTACGACGCCTGGCGCTGGTAAGCGTCCGGGCATAGCGGCGCCGGCGGCTCCAGGGCCGCCGGCGTTCGCGCGTGGACGGTGATTGGTGATTGTTGCCACCGCTTCACTGACCGCGGAAGGGTGGTGCGGACCGCGCCACCCCATACCGCCGGCCAATCACCAACCACCAATCACTCCCCCAGCCCGGACAAACTGTCACGCGCCGACGGTTGCAGCGAACCCCGCGCCGCGTCAGAACCGGTGCATGAGCGACACGGCGATCAGCGACACCACCACCGGCGAGGAGGTTCCGTCCTCGCGCGCACCGCAGCTTCGTCTTTCGGAAGAGCTGATGGCGTCGCCGTCGCGGTTCTTCAATCGCGAGACCTCGTGGCTGGCCTTTAACGGCCGCGTGCTTGAGGAAGCCGCCAATCCGGGCCACCCGCTGCTGGAACGCCTGCGCTTCCTGTCCATCTCGGCCAACAATCTGGATGAGTTCTTCATGACCCGCGTGGCGGGCCTGAAAGGACAGGTGCGCGAACGCGTCCGCGTCGTCTCGCCGGACGGTCTGACGCCCGCCGAGGCGCTGGAGCAGGTCAATATCGCCGCCGGCGTCCTGATGACGGAGCAACAGAGCCGCTGGCGCGAACTGCGCAAGGAACTCGCCGCCGCCGGGATCGAGGTCGTCGACGCCGCGAAGATCACCAAGACCGAGCGGGAGCGGCTGGAGCCGGAGTTCCTGAACCAGTTGTTCGCCGTGCTCACGCCGATGGCGATCGATCCGGCGCACCCCTTCCCCTTCCTGCCCAACCTGGGCTTCTCGCTCGCGCTGAAGCTGAAGCGCCGCTCGGACCGCCGCACCCTCTATGCCCTGGTGCCGGTCCCGACCCAGGTGAAGCGCTTCTGGCCCCTGGCCACCGACGGCCGCTCCACGCCCGGCCGCCAACGCTTCGTGACGCTGGAGAGCCTGCTGATGCTCTTCATCGACCATCTCTTCCCCGGCTGCGACGTGCTGGAGCGCGGCGTCTTCCGCCTGATCCGCGACAGCGACATCGAAATCGAGGAAGAGGCCGAGGATCTGGTCATGGAGTTCGAGGAGGCGCTTAAACAGCGTCGTCTCGGCTCGGTCGTGCGCATCAAGATCGAGGCGTCCATGCCGGACGACCTGCGCACCTTCATCACGGACGAACTGAACGCCGCGCCGCAGGACACGGTTCTGATCGACGGCATGCTGGGTCTGGCCCAGGTGTCCGAACTGATCCCCGGCGGCCATCCGGAGCTGAAGTTCAAGGGTTATGAGCCCCGCTACCCCGAGCGGGTCCGCGACAACGGCGGCGACATCTTCGCCGCCGTCCGCGAGAAGGACATGCTGATCCACCACCCGTTCGAGAGTTTCGACGTGGTGGTCCAGTTCCTGCGTCAGGCCGCCCGCGACCCGAACGTGCTGGCGATCAAGCAGACCCTGTACCGGACGTCCAAGGACAGCCCCATCGTCGCCGCCCTGATCGAGGCGGCCGAAAACGGCAAGAACGTCACCGCCCTGGTCGAGATCAAGGCGCGCTTCGATGAAGAGGCGAACCTGAAATGGGCCCGCACCATGGAGCGCGCCGGAGTCCACGTCGTCTTCGGCTTCGTGGAGTGGAAGACCCACGCAAAGCTCAGCGTCGTCGTCAGGCGCGAAGGCGACGGCCTGAAGACCTACTGCCACTTCGGCACCGGCAACTATCACCCGGTGACCGCCAAGGTTTACACCGACCTCAGCCTCTTCAGCAGCGACCCCGTCATGGCGCGCGACGCCTCGCGGGTCTTCAACTACATCACCGGCTACGCCCAGCCGGACGAGCTGGAGGCGCTTGTCGTCTCGCCGCTCAACATGAAGAAGACGCTGATCGACCTGATCTCGAAGGAGATGTCGGCGGCCGCCATGGGCAAGCCGGCGGCCATCTGGGCCAAGATGAACGCCCTCGTCGATCCTGAGATCATCGACGCCCTGTACCGCGCCAGCCAGTGGGGCGTGCGCATCGAGCTGGTCATCCGCGGCATCTGCTGCCTGCGCCCCGGCGTCGAGGGTCTCAGCGAGAACATCCGGGTCAAGTCCATCGTCGGGCGCTTCCTGGAGCACAGCCGCATCGTGGCCTTCGCCAACGGCCGCGATCTGCCCAATGACAAGGCGAAGCTGTTCATCTCCTCCGCCGACTGGATGCCGCGCAATCTGGATCGCCGGGTCGAGCTGATGACCCCGGTCCGCAACGCCACCGTCCATGATCAGGTGCTGGACCAGATCATGGTCGCCAACCTGAAAGATGACGCCCAGAGCTGGACCCTGACGCCGGACGGCACATATGTGCGCGTGACGCCGGTCGATCCCGAACGGCCCTTCTCGGCGCACAAGTATTTCATGACCAACCCCAGCCTCTCGGGCCGTGGCCGCAAGGTGAAGACCCTGCCCGCGCACCTCAGCTACGACCGCCCCGAGCGGAAGAAGCGTTGATGCCCGAGGCCCTGTTTTCGGCCATCGGCGAACCCCGTGACGTCGCCGCCATCGACATCGGCTCCAACTCGGTGCGTCTGGTCCTCTACCGGCTCGAAGGCCGGGCGATCTGGACGGTGTTCAACGAAAAGGTGCTGGCCGGTCTCGGTCGCGACCTGTCCGCCACCGGCAAGCTGTCAGTCGAGGGCGCGGCGCAGGCCCTGATCGCCCTCAAACGCTTCGCCGCCGTCATCGACGGGGTAAAGCCCGCCCACACCTTCGTCGCCGCCACCGCCGCCGTGCGCGAGTCCTCGGACGGTCAGGCCTTCTGCGACACCGTCGCGGCCGAGACCGGGCTCAGGATCCGCATCCTCTCCGGCGAGGAAGAGGCCCGCTACGCCGCCCTCGGCGTTCTGGCCGGCATTCCCGACGCGGACGGCGTGGCCGCCGATCTCGGCGGCTCCAGCCTCGAACTGATCCGCCTGGGCGCGGGGCGGGTGGAGCGCGGGATCACCCTGCCGTTGGGCCCCTTCGCCCTGACCGATCCGCGCGGCTTCGATCCGGACCGTCACCGCGCCGCCATCGCGAAGCGGCTCAAACCCGCCGCCGACTTCAGCGCCGACACCCTCTACGCCGTCGGCGGGGCATGGCGGACGCTGGCGCAGGTGCACATGGACGTCAGCGGCTACCCGCTGCATGTCGTCCACCAGTACCGCCTCACCGCCGACGAGGCCCGCGAGACCGCCCGCCTGATCGCCCGCCAGTCGAAGGCCTCGCTGGAGAAGTGGCCGGGCCTGTCGAAGAAGCGGGCCGAGACCCTGCCCCACGCCGCCCTCGTGCTGGAGGGACTGATCGACCGGCTGGGCCTGAAGTCCATCGTCCTGTCGGCCTGGGGCGTGCGCGAGGGCCTGTTGTACGAGGCGCTGGACGCCCAGATCGCCACGGATGATCCGTTGCTGGCCGGCTCCACGGCCCTCGGCGCCCGTCAGGGCATCTCCCCCACCCTGCCCGGCGCCCTGCGCGGCTGGATCGCGCCCCTGCTGGAATCGGTGAAACCCGCCTTCAGCCCCGAGCGGGACGCCGTGCTCGCCGACGCCGCCTGCCGTCTGGCCGATCTCGGCGCGCGCCTGCATCCGGACCACCGGGTCGAACTGGCCTTCGATCAGGTCCTGCGCGCGCCCGTCCCGGGCCAGACCCATGCCGAGCGCGCCTGGCTGGCCTGTGCGGTCAACGCCCGCTACGGCGGTCCGTCCGCGACGCCGGAGCCCGTCACCGTCGCCCGCCTCCTGACCGAGGAACAGCGTCAGAGCGCCCGCGCCGTCGGCCTGGCCATACGCCTCGCCTGCGACATGTCCGGCCGTTCGCCCCAACTGCTGGTCAACGCCCGCGCCACGGTTCAGGACGGCGCCCTGCTGCTCACCGCATCAGAGGGCTATGCCGACGTCCTGTTGGGCGAACAGACCCGTCGCCGGGGCAAGGCGCTGGCCGAGGTCATGGGCCTGAAGCTGCAGATCGAGGGGCGGGACTGAACCCGCCTCAGTCACCCATCCACCAACGCAGCCGCACCGCCTGCGCGGGGGCGTCGCCGACCTTCAGCGATCCGGTCAGCACCGCCCCTTCGTCGCCGAGGTTGCGCCGCGCCGTGGCCAACGCGCCCTGATCCAGACGGCCACTGAACATCACCCGCCCCAGTTCCGGCGAGCGTCCCTCGAACTGAACCTCGCCGTCATTGACCGTATAGCGGGTGGGCAGGACCCGGGCGGTGACGCTGCGCGCCTCACCCAGCTCCGTCTGCGTCATCGGACTCGTCACATCATCGAACTGCAGCATGACCGGGGCGAAGGTCGCGCTGCGCTGTCCGGACTCCCAGCTTTCGAACTCCGCGGTCTGGCCGACGAACACATGGCTGAAGGACCACCTGCCCGTCCGCGCCGGGTCCATCGGCAGATAATAGCCCGAGACATCGCCGGAGAGGGTGTGGGTGAAGACCGGCGCGGCGGGCGTGCGCATCCGCGAGTCGCCGCCGTTGTCGCACGACATGAGCATCGCTCCGGTCGCGACGAGGGCGAGGCTGACGATGCGGCGCATGGAAACCATCCGGAGGACTGGAAGTCCTGCCGGTATGCCACCGTCAGGGCAGATGCGCGACCACCTTCAGCCAGTGATCAGCCTGACCCATGTCGATCAGTTCGAAGAAGGGAATGGCCAGCAGGAACACCATGCCGTCGCGCAGGGTCAGCAGGAACAGCGACGGCCGGATCGTCAGTTCCTCGCTGTCGCGCCACAGCCTGAAATCGGGCAGGAACCGGGGCGTCCGGGCCATGTAGGCGGCGTAGCGCTCACCGAACTCCCGCCCCAGGAAGGCTTCCTCCCGCGCCACGGTCAGACGGAAGATCAGCAACGCCGCCAGAACGAAACCGATCGCGATGGCCGCGCTGCCGCTCTGGGCTCCCACGCCGAAGGCGCCGAAGAAGCTGAACACATAGAGGGGATTGCGCGTGAGCGAATAGGGACCGGTATCCACCACGTCGGCCTTCTTTCGCCCGCCGATGTAGAGGGTGCACCAGGCGCGGCCGACGATGGAGAACACGATCGCCGCCAGCCCTACGGCTTCGACAGTCTCGTGCCAGCGCCCGTCCACCCCGCCGATCGATTGTGTGACGAGAGAAGCCCCGATCAGGGCCAGAAGGGCGAGCAGAACCGCGACCTTGCGGATTTTCTGAACAGCGCCGAGGTCGAGCGTGGTCGGGGCGGCAGTCGTCATCGAATTTCTCCGTTGCGCGACGAAACGACCGCGCAACGGCGAATTCAAGGCCTATCTTTGCGACCGAAACGCGGTCGCGAAACTATCGGTCCAGCGCGCGATCCAGCGCGTGGAACGAGGCGATCGACAGCGAGGTCGCGCTGGTGAACACCGACGGGGTGATCCGCTCGAAGTCATCCGACGGACGGTGATAGTCGGGGTGGTAGTTCACGCCCAGATACAGGAACGGGATCTGCGCGCGATAGAAGGCGGCGTGGTCCGACGCCTCGACCCAGTTGTCCTCACCGGTGTCCTGCGGCGTGTCCTTGCCGAAGGCCAGCGCCACCGCGCCGTCCGCAGGAATGCCTTCCAGGATCGGACGCAGGTTGGGGTTCTGATAGGTGCCCGTGACCCACAGCTTGCCGTCCGTCTCGGCGCGCGCGGTCATGTCGAAATTCAGGTTCATCGTGATCGAGGCCAGCGGCACCGGCGGCGCCTCGACGAAATGCTTGGCGCCCAGCAGGCCCCGCTCCTCACCGTCCAGCGCCACGAAGATCACGCTGTGCTCCGGCGCCTGACGCTTCAGCTCGGCGGCCAGCGCCAGCATGGTCGCCACGCCCGAGGCGTTGTCGTCCGCGCCGTTGAAGATCTGGCCGTCGTTGGTGCCGACGTGGTCGTAGTGGGCGGTCACGACGATGTATTTGTCCGGCACGCGGGTTCCGCGCACCACGCCGATGATGTTCACGCCGTTATAGGTCTTCGGCCCGGCGCGGGTGCGGCCGGTGGCTTCCCACGGCTGCAGACGTCCCATGATCGGCGCAGGGACGCCCAGCGCCTCGAACCGGCCGACGATGTAGTTGCGGGCCATCTCGCCCCCGGCCGAGCCAGTATCACGCCCGGCCATCTCGTCCGAGGCCAGGATGCGCACATCCTCCAGCAGCTGCGCCTGGAAGGCCGGAACCGCCGGTGCGACCGGCGCCGCGGGCTCGGAGGGAGTGACGCAGGCGGCGAGCAGCAGGCTCGCGGCGACGGAGCTCAGGGCCATAAGGCGGATCGGACGCATGGAATCTCCTCTTTCACCGAAACGCTTAGCAGGCTCGCGCGGTCACGTCAGATTACAGCCTCTTAATGCAGGCTTGAACCATCCCCGGCCCCGGATGACAGTCGCCTCCAGAAGCGACCTCAAGGCCGCCGGGAGGACCACCATGATCGCACGCATACTCGCCGCCCTTGCCGCTGTCTCCGCCCTCACCGGCGCCGCCCCCGCCCTTGCCCAGGACGCCCCGGCCCCGGCGCAACAGGGCGGCTCGATGCTGGACAAGGCCGTGAACCGCGTCCACGTCGACGGGTGGAATGTCTACGGCGCCGGCCAGACCCACGAGATCGTCACCTCCACCGTTCAGGGCGGACGCGCCCTGCGGGTCGATGTCACCGCGGCGGGCGGCAACAGCTGGGATGTCGGCGCGGGCTCCGTGTCCACACGGCCGGTCCGGTCAGGCGACGCCCTGCTGCTGGCGGTCTGGATCCGCACCGAACGGGCCCCTGCGGACGCCGATACGGGAACGGCCGTCATCCGCCTTCAGGGCAATGCCGCGCCCTACCCTGAAATCATCAGCGCCAATGTCCGCCCAACCGGCGAATGGAAGCTTTATTTCGCGAACGCCGTCCTCGACCGCGACTGGGCCGCGGGCGCCTTGGGCGCCACCGTGCAACTGGCCGGCGCCGTCCAGACGATCGAGCTGGGACCGGTCTTCATCCTGAACCTGGGTCAAGGCTACGACCGCTCGACCCTGCCCACGAACTGACAGCAGCCGCGGAACCGGCCGTTGCGGGCGGCGCTGGACTTGGGCAGACCGTGGCCATGGCCGAGCGAATCCCGATGACCGACATTCCCGTAGATCAGCTGGACCTCGCCGGGGCCGAGGCCGAACTGGCGCGTCTGACCGCCGAGCTGGCGCGCCATGACGCCCTCTATCACGGCGGCGACGCCCCCGAGATTTCCGATGGCGAGTATGACGCCCTCAAACGCCGGGCGCTCGAGATCGAGGACGCATTCCCCGACCTGACCACCGCCTCATCGCCGTCACAGGTCGTCGGCGGTCCGGTCTCCGGCCAGTTCACCGAGGTCCGCCACGGCGTGCCGATGCTGTCGCTGGACAATGCTTTTTCCCCCGGGGAAGTCACAGACTTCGAGGCGCGCATCCGCCGCTTCCTGAAACTCCCCGCCGACGAGCACATCGCCTTTGTCGCCGAGCCCAAGATCGACGGCCTCAGCGCCAGCCTGCGGTACGAGCACGGCAAACTGGTGCGCGGCGCCACGCGCGGTGACGGCAAGACCGGCGAGGATGTCACCGCCAACCTGCGCACCATCGCCGACATTCCTCAAACGCTCAGCGGCTCCGGCTGGCCCGACGTCATCGAGGTGCGCGGCGAGGTCTATGCGCCCAACGCTGAATTCGACGCCTTCAACGCCGCCGCCGAGGCCGCCGGTCAGCGCACCTATGCCAACCCCCGCAACTTCGCCGCCGGCTCCCTGCGTCAGAAAGACCCGGCGATCACCGCCCAACGCCCCCTGCGCTTCTTCGCCTATGCCTGGGGTGAAAAGTCCGCCGACTTCGCCGACACCCAGTCTGACGCGCTCGACGCGCTTCGCTCGTGGGGCTTCAAGGTCAATCCGCGCTCGGCCCGTGTCGAGGACGCCGCCCGTCTGATCGCCCTGTACGACAGCCTCCAGACCGACCGCGCGACGCTCGGCTATGACATCGACGGCGTGGTCTACAAGGTCGACCGGCTGGATTGGCAGGAGCGGCTCGGCTTCATCGCCCGCACGCCCCGCTGGGCCATCGCCCACAAATTCCCGGCACAGCAGGCCCAGACTGTTCTCGAAGGAATCGACATCCAGGTCGGCCGCACCGGCTCCCTGACCCCCGTCGCCCGCCTGCATCCCGTCACCGTCGGCGGCGTCGTGGTCCGCAACGCCACCCTGCACAACGAGGACGAAATCGCTCGCAAGGACGTCCGCATCGGCGACACCGTCGTCCTGCAACGCGCGGGCGACGTCATCCCCCAGATCGTCAGCGTGGTGCTGGACAAACGCCCTGCGGAGGCCGCGCCCTACATCTTCCCCACCCACTGTCCCGTCTGCGGCTCCGAAGCCGAGCGCCCCGAAGGCGAGGTGCGCCGTCGCTGCACCGGCGGGCTGATCTGCGACGCCCAGCTGGTCGAACGGCTCAAGCATTTCGTCGGCCGTCGCGCCTTCGACATCGAGGGCCTCGGCGAGAAGCAGCTGACTGCCTTCCACGAGCGGGGCTGGCTGCACCAGCCCGCCGACATCTTCCGCCTCGCCCGCGATGAGGCCCGGCTGGATGAACTGCGGAACGAGGACGGCTATGGCGACACCAGCGTCCGCAATCTGATCGCGGGCATCAACGCGCGCCGCGTCATCACGCTGGACCGGCTGATCTTCGCCCTCGGTATCCGTGACATCGGCGAGCAGACCTCGATCCTGCTGGCCCGCCATTTCGGATCATGGACCGCCTTCCACGCCGCCTGCATCGAGGCCTCCCAAGGCATCCCGTCGGCCGAATGGACCCAACTTGCCGAGGGGCACGGCGTCTCCGAGCGCACCCTGTCCGTCCTCTCCGCCGCCACGCCGCCCGCTGATGATCCCTGGCCGGAGGCGCCGCTGGATCAGAAGCTGTCCCTCGCCTTCCCCGGCGTCGCCGCACCGGCCCGCCGCGCCCTCGCCCTGCTCGCGCCCGACTGGCCCGCCATCGTCCGTCTGGCGCGGATCGCGCGCGAGGAAGGCCCGTCGATGACGCTCGGCGAGATCGCGGGTATCAGCGGCGTCGGCCCGGTCGCCGCGCGCGCCCTGGCCCAGTTTTTCCATGAGCCCCACAACCGCACGGTCGTTGACGCCCTGATCGAGCAACTGGACACCGTCGAGGACGCCGAACGGCCCCAGACCGACACCGCCGTGGCAGGCAAGACCGTGGTCTTCACCGGCGCCCTCGAACGCTTCACCCGCGACGAGGCCAAGGCCCGCGCCGAAAGCCTCGGAGCCAAGGTGTCAGGCTCGGTGTCGAAGAAGACCGACTACCTCGTCGCCGGTCCCGGCGCGGGGTCCAAACTGGCGGATGCGCAAAAGCATGGCGTCTCCGTCTTGACGGAAGACGAGTGGTTGGCGCTCATCGGAGGCTGAGTTCTTTCCGGAGTCCCCCCAATGCGTCCCGCCCTCTTCGCCGCCGTCCTGACGGCCGCCGCCGCCCTCGCCGCCCCCGCCTTCGCCGGCGACCCCACAGGTCTGTGGCAGACCTCGACCAACGGCGGTCAGGTCCGCATCGTCCGCTGCGGTCAGGCCCTGTGCGGGACGCTGGTGACCTCGGACACAATCCGCGCCAATCCGAACACCTTGGATGAGCACAACGCGGACCGCGCCCAGCGCAGCCGTCCCCTGCGCAACCTGCCCATGCTGCGCGGCTTCGTCGGCGGCCCGACCGAGTGGACCGGCGGCAGCGTCTACAACCCCGCCGACGGCCGCACCTATCGCGGGACCATCACCCTGCAGGGCGACAACACCCTGCGTCTGCGCGGCTGCGTCGTCGCTCCGCTCTGCCGCACCCAGACCTGGACGCGCATCCAGTAGAACGAAAAGACCGGGCCGGATCGCTCCGGCCCGGCCCTGATGGTCCTAGCGGTTCAGCGACGACCGCGCCGCCTCGGCGTAGCGGTGCCCCTGCGCGGCGCCCTTGGGGAAGACCGCCTCGATCCGCGACAGGTCTTCCTGCGTCAGCACGATCTCCGCCGCCGCGATATTGTCCTCCAGCGTCGGGATGCGCCGGGTGCCGGGGATCGGAACCAGATGCTCCCCCTGCGCCAGCACCCAGGCCAGCGCCAGTTGGGCGGCGGTCACGCCCTTGTCGGCGGCGATGCCCTTCACGGCCTCCACGAGGTCGAGGTTCTTCTGGAAATTCTCGCCCATGAAGCGCGGATTGGTGCGGCGGAAGTCGCCCGGCTCCAGATCGTCGACGGACTTGATGTCCCCGGACAGGAAGCCCCGCCCCAACGGGCTGTAGGGCACGAAGCCGATGCCCAGGTCCTCGCAGGTGGCGAACAGGGCGTCCTCCGGCTCCCGGCTCCACAGCGAATATTCCGTCTGCAGGGCGGTGATCGGGTGTTCGGCGTGGCCGCGACGCAGGGTCTCCGGCGCGGCTTCGGACAGGCCCAGGAAGCGCACCTTGCCCTCCTTCACCAGCTCGCCCATCGCGCCGACAGTCTCCTCGATCGGCGTGTTCGGATCGACGCGGTGCAGATAGTAGAGATCGACGTGGTCCATCCCCAGCCGTTGCAGGCTGCCCTCAATGGCGCGACGCACATTGGCGGGGCTGCCGTCCACCGCCAGCGCGGTGCGGTCCGCGTTCCAGCCGATGCCGAACTTGGTGGCGACAAAGGCCTTGTCGCGTCGATCCTTCAGCGCCGTCCCGACCTGCACTTCGTTGGTGTGCGGCCCGTACATCTCGGCGGTGTCGAAGAAGGTCAGACCCAGATCGAGCGCGCGGTGGATCACCGCCGCCGCCTGCGCCTCATCCGAGGGCGTCCCGTAGAAGGACGCCATGCCCATACAGCCCAGGCCGATGGCCGAAACCTCGGGCCCCGAACGACCCAGCTTGCGCGTCTTCATCTGCGCGTCTCCGACAATGTGAGGAAGCCGGCGGGACCATCCGCCGGTCCGTCGGAGATGGGCGCCGGAAGGCCTTATTTCAAGGCCGAAGTGATGTCTGTCCGCGCGAAGTCATCGCCTTTGAACAACAGCGGCTCGCCGGCCTGTTTAGCGAGGGCATAGGCGAAACAGTCGCCGAAATTCAGCGACGCCGGATGGTTGCCCTTGCCGAACTCGCGATAGGCGCTGCGCGCAATTTCGGCGTGCTCGCGGGTAACAGCCACGACTTCCACCCTCGTCAACTCCAGCAATCGGTCGAAAGCCTTGGCTGCAAAGTCATCTTTCGCCTTGCGATCAATGACCATGCCGCTCTCGAAATAGGTCGCCGCAGACATACGTGGTGATCCGAACATCAGCCGCTCGAGCAGCGCCGTGCCTTCCGGCTCGCCAAATATAATGGCGATCAGGGCCGAACTGTCGACGATCACGCCGGACGTCCCGTCTCCGGGTCATACAGGAAGCCCGTCGGATCTTCACCGGGCTCAAGCGGCTTCAGGTGCGCCTGCATCTCCCGGATCAGCGCCATGACCTCTTCGGCGGCCGCCTTGGGCGGCTCGGCCGGTTCACGCGCCAACTGTTCGCGCAGGGCGACGGTGACCGCCGTGGTCAGGGTTTCCCCCCGTCGCGCAGCCAGCTCGCGCGCCAGTCTATGGGTCTCGGGGTTCTTGATGTTCAGCATGGTGGAAAGGCTTCTACCACAAACCCCGATATCGCTAAAGCGACGCGCAGGCCGCCTCAAGCCAGGCCTTCGCCTCGCCGTCCATCAGCGGTCCGACCTTGGCCCACACCTCGGCGTGGTAGGCGTCCACATAGGCGCGCTCGTCGGCGGTCAGCAGATCGACGTCGATCAGCTTGCGATCCAGCGGAGCCAGCGTCAGTTGCTCGAAGCCATGCATGGGCCGCTCGCCGCCCGGGATCGGCTCCGGCGCCGTCACCACCTGCAGGGTCTCGATGCGGATGCCCCAGTGGCCCTCGCGGTAATAGCCCGGCTCGTTCGACAGGATCATGCCGGTCAGCAGCGGCTGGCTGTTCACCGCCTTGGCGATCCGCTGCGGCCCCTCGTGCACGCCCAGATACGAACCGACGCCGTGACCCGTTCCATGGTCGTAGTCAAAGCCCTGCATCCACATCGGCAGACGCGCCAGGGCGTCGATCTGGTGCCCCGTCGTCCCCGCCGGGAAGCGCACCACCGCCATGGCGATGTGGCCCTTCAGGACGAGGGTGAACATGCGGCGCTGGTCGGCTGTCGGCGCGCCGATGGCCATGGTCCGGGTCACGTCCGTCGTGCCGTCCAGATACTGGCCGCCGCCGTCCACCAGCAGCAGCGAGCCGTTCTCGATCTTGCGGATCGTGCGCGTCACCGGCTTGTAGTGCGGCAGGGCGCCGTTCGGCCCCGCGCCCGCGATCGTGTCGAAGCTCAAATCCTTCAGCGCGCCGGTCTCTTCGCGGAAACGCTCCAGCGTCTCGGCCACCTCGCGCTCATCGGGCAAGGTTTGCTGCGCGGTCGTGTCGACCCAGTGCAGGAACCGGCTCAGGGCCGCGCCGTCGCGGATATGAGCCTGCCGCGAGCCCTCGATCTCGACCGCATTCTTCTGCGCGCGCGGCAGGGTGCAGGGATCCATCCCGCGCACCACGTTCGCCCCGGTCGCCTCCAGCCGGTCGAAATACCAGGCGGACGATTGCCCCGGATCGACCAGCACCTTCTCCCCCGCCAGAGCGTCCAGCGCGCCGTCCAGCGCCTCGGGCGCCTCCAGCGTCACCGCGTCGCCCAGCCAGCCGGGCAGTTCGTTGGTCACCTTGCGCGGGTCCATGAACAGCCGCGCCGTGCCGTCGGTCTTCACAATGGCCTGCGACAGCGGCAGCGGCGTGCGGATCACGTCCCCGCCGCGAATGTTGAACAGCCAGGCGATCGAGGCCGGCGCGGTCAGCACCGTGGCGTCCGCCCCGGCCTTCGCCACCGCCTCGCCGATGCGCGCGCGCTTCGAGGCGCTGCTCTCACCGGCGTATTTGTCGTCGTGCGGCACGACCGGCGCCATCGGCTGGGCCGGGCGCTCGTCGCCCCAGGCCTGATCCACCGGATTGACCTCGACCGGCTTCAACGTGGCTCCCGCCTTCGCCGCCGCCTTCTTCAGCACCGCCAGCGCGTCCGGGCTGTGCAGACGCGGGTCATAGCCGATCACCGCCCCCTTGGGCGCGCGCTCCAGATAGGCGGGCACGCCGCCTTCCACGAGGTCCAGAATTTCGAACTGCTGCGCATCCACCTGCGCCCGCACCTGCACGGTGTAGCGTCCGTCGGCGAAGACCGCCGCCCGGTCCGTCAGAACAACGCCGGCGCCGGCCGAACCGGTGAAGCCGCTGACCCAGGCCAGCCGGTCATTGGCGGCGGGCAGGTATTCGTTCTGGTGCTCGTCCTCGTGCGGGACCAGCATCCCGTCCAGGCCCTGCTCGGCCATCTTCGCCCGCACGCGCGGAAGGTGCTTCGCCCCGAAGGACGGATCGGTGGTTTCGTCATAGGTCTGGCGCATGGCGGAGCCATAGCACCGCCTTGCCGACCGGTTCTAGTTCTGAGGCGCCGTCGGACTGACGACAGCGGGCGCGGTCGTGGCCGGCGCAGGAGCCTCGATCACCACCGGTTCAGCCGCGCGGGCTTCAGCCGCCCGGGCCTCCGCCTCGGCGCGAGCCGCATCGGCGCGGGCGATATCGACACTGGCCTGCGCCCCGGCCACCTGTCCGGCGATCACGGCCTGATCCGCCCTCGCCTGCGCGGCGGCGGTTTCCGCCTGGGCGTCCAACAGGGCGTCCTCCGTCACCGGAGCCGATCCGCGCGCGAAAAGGATCCAAAGCACGGCGATCAGCACCAGCCCGCCGAGGATGCCCGCCACCCACCAGCCGGTGTTGGACTCCTTCACAACGACGGTTTCGACCGTCTCGGAGACGGGTCCGCGCGTGATGAAGGTTTCGCGCACGGTCTCAAGGTTGGGATCAAGGTTCGGATCGTCCTGGGTCACGGTGGCGTCCTCCGGCTATGCGACCGGAACACGCCCACGCGACGGCTGTTCCGCCGTTAACCCACCCGCCGCAGCACCAGCGCGCTCCAGGCATCGCGATGGATCCGGCGCTCCAGCACGAAGCCGCGCGACAGATAGGCCGCCGTCACCCGGCGTTCCTGAGTCCGTAGCAGACCAGACAGGATGGCCACGCCGCCCAGTTTCAGCGCCTCCTTGATGTCCTGCGACAGGCTCACCAGCGGCGGCGCCAGGATGTTGGCGAAGACCAGATCATACGGCCCTTGGCTGCGCACCTTGCGGTCGTTCAGCCCGCTGGCGTGCACGAAGCGCGCGCCGGCCTGATTCAGATGGGCGTTCTCGTTGGCGATCCGCACCGAGGGCGCGTCGATGTCGGTGCCGACGGCGACGCGCGAACCGGTCTTGGCCGCCGCGATGGCCAGCACGCCCGTGCCGCAGCCGACGTCCAGCACCCGCTCGAAGCTTTCGCGCTTCAGCAGTTCATCGAACGCGATCAGGCAGCCGACCGTCGTGCCGTGGTGGCCGGTGCCGAAGGCGGCGCCCGCGTCGATCTTCAGGTTCACCCGGTTCGGCGGGACCCGCCCCTGATCGTGGGCGCCATAGACGAAGAACCGCCCGGCCTCGACCGGCGGCAGGCCCGACAGCGACATGGCCAGCCAGTCGGCGTCGGCCAGCTTCTCGACGATGACCGTCAGTCCCTCATGGGCCGACAGGGTCGCCTCGATGCCTTCGGCCTCCTCATCAGTGGTCGGGAAGGCGTCGATGCGCCACACGCCCTTGTCCTCGTCTTCCTCGAGGATCGAATAGGTCGCGCCT
This sequence comes from Brevundimonas sp. M20, assembly GCF_006547065.1. Taxonomy (NCBI): domain Bacteria; kingdom Pseudomonadati; phylum Pseudomonadota; class Alphaproteobacteria; order Caulobacterales; family Caulobacteraceae; genus Brevundimonas; species Brevundimonas sp. M20. The sequence continues at coordinate 1,988,506 of NZ_CP041243.1, forward strand.
TCCAGCAGGACGTTCTCGTCCAGCGCCGAGGCTGCGGTTTCTGCAACAGCGCGGGGGCCGCGCGCGATAATCTGAACAGCGGACTCGGACATTTCTCAAACACCGCTATGATTGCGAATCGAGGGACGCGCTGGCGTGCTCTCCATCGCCAGCAAACGCAACACTATCCGAGGGGTCGGGGAATTCATGGCCAAAGCACCGTCTAAACCGAGTACCGCCGCCAAGCCGAAGGCGGCGACCGCCGCTTCCAAGCCCAAACCGGCTGCAAAGTCGAGCGCCGCGAAGCCGGCCGCCGCGAAAGTCGCCGCGCCCAAGGCCGCCGCTCCCGCGAAGAAGCCCGCCGCCAAACCGGCCGTGAAGACCGTCGCTCCCGCCAAGGCCGCCGCCCCGAAGACCGCCGCCAAGCCGGCTGCGAAGCCCGCCGCCAAGGCCGCGCCGAAGGCTGCTGCGCCCAAGGCCGCCGCCAAGCCTGCCGCCGCGCCGAAAGCCGCCGCGGCTGCGAAGGCTGTGAAGGCCGCGCCGAAGACGGCTCCGAAGACCGCCGCCAAGCCCGTCGCCGCGAAGAAGCCGGCTGCCGCGCCGAAAGCCGCCGCCGCTCCCAAGCCCGCCGCCGCTCCGGTCGTCGCCGCTCCGGCTCCGGCGCCCGCGCCGACCCCGGCTCCGGCCGCCGCTGCTCCGGCTGCCGCCGCGCCCGCCGCGGCCCCGGCGCCCAAGCCCGCCGAAAAGGGCTTCCTGGGCAAGCTGATGGACGCGATCTTCGGCAAGAACTGATCGCGCTGAAATGAAGAAGGCCCCGGAGAGCGATCTCCGGGGCCTTTTTCGTGTCCGCTGTCCGGCGGCTTATTCCGGCAGGTCTTCCGCCAGGATGGCCATTTCGAACATGAAGCTGCCCGCTTCGTCCTCGTCCTCGAAGACCACGCCGATGAACTCGTCGCCGACATAGACCTCGGCCGAGTCGGCCGGCTTGCCGCGCGGCTTCACGATGATGCCGCCGGTGTTGAAGGTGCGCTTCAGGTGCGTCTCGACGCGCTTCATGTCGGCGGCGTTCATGGGGGTGTCCTCAGAGTCTTGAAATTTCGCCGGACCCTAGAGAAACGGGCGCGGGAGGGAAAGGCCGTATCTCTCCCTTTACCGAAACGCCTCCACCACTTCGCCGAACCTGGCTTCCGCCTCCCTCACCTCACGAGTGAAGGCTGAGACCAGTGGCCAATCCGCTTCCATACGCGCGTAGACCTCGTCGAAGTCCGCCTCTCGATAGAACCGGTAAGCGCCGTCAAAATAACCGAACCAGTCAAACGGCTCGCTTCCGTCAGGTCGGAGATCACCTGCGTTCGGCGTCTGGCCCTTTCGCATACGCGACGCGAACCCGGCGAGATCTGCCATCATCATGTAGGCGTCGATCGAACAATGGATCACACGACGCGCGACACTGTCGCGATCTTCGTGGTCGTCAGGCCAATCCTCGGGGCGCGCCGTGTGCGAGGCGGAGCCGATCTGCGGGCGGGCGGACTGATAGGCCGTTTCCGCCACTTCGAGAGCTGCGAAGAAGCTGGTGATCTTCGCTTCGATATCCTTGGTCAAATGCATTTACGGGCTTGCGGCCCGTCAGTTCAGAACGCCAGCGTGAATCGCCGGGTCAGATCACGAAATCATACACCACATCGGCCAGGGTATGGTCCATCGTCCGGGCCGGGGTCGCGCCGGTCGGGCAGTTGACCAGCCGCGCCGGCACGCCCGCCACGGTGCAGCCCGCCGGGACCGGCTTCAGCACCACCGAACCCGAGGCCACCTTGGCGTAGTCGCCGACGGTGATGTTGCCCAGAACCTTGGCCCCGGCGCCCAGCAGAACACCCTTGCCGATCTTCGGGTGACGATCGCCGCGCTCGGCGCCGGTGCCGCCCAGGGTCACCCCGTGCAGCATGGAGACCTCGTCGCCCACCACGGCTGTCTCGCCGATGACGATGCCGGTGCCGTGGTCCAGGAACAGGCCCGCGCCCATCTTCGCCGCCGGATGGATGTCGATCTGGAACAGCTCGGACATCCGGCTCTGCAGATGGAAGGCCAGGGTGTCGCGTCCCTGCATCCACAGCCAGTGCGCCACCCGGTGCGCCTGCAACGCCTGGAAGCCTTTGAAATACAGGAAGGGCTGCAACAGCGACCGGATCGCCGGATCACGCTCCGACACGGCCTGCAGGTCGGCCTCGGCGGCGGCGACGATGGTCGGATCGGCTTCGAAGGCGTCGCGGCAGACCTCGCGGATCGACATGGCGCCCAGTTCGGCGTCGCCCATCTTGCGCGCGATCTGGAAGCTCAGGGCCGAGGCCATGTCGGCGTGCGACAGGATCACCGCATTGACCAGCGAGGCCAGCGAGGGCTCGGCGCGCGCCGCTTCCTCCGCCGCATTCCGCAACAGGGTCCAGGCATCCGGTTCGGCGGCGACGACTTCGAGCTTGGGCATGACGGGCTCCATCAGGCGATCATACGCTGGCCAGCATGGCCTCCGCCAGTTCGGGCGGCAGTTCGCCCTCTCGCGCCATATGGTAAGCCCGAAGCACTGTCGCGAGGGTAAACATGTCCCGGATCGACCCGCGCCCGATCTCGCGCAGCAGATCGCCGAACGGCACGCGGATCACTCGGATGATCTCCGTCTCGTCCGGCGCCACCGGAACCTTGGTGAAATCCCACGCCAGCCAGGCCATCGCCCGCTCGTCAGTGATCGAATTCGACATCTCCGCGCGGTAGGCCAGCGTCCACTGCGCCGCGGCCAGCCCGGCCTCCTCCGCCAGTTCGCGCTTCGCCCCTTCAAGCGGGTCCTCGTCATAGGGCGCGCCGCCCTCGGGCATTTCCCAGGACCAGTTCATCAGGGCGAACCGCTGCTGGCCCACCAGCGTCACCGTCCCGTCCGCATGCAGCGGCAGCACGCCCACCGACATATTCTGCGGACGCATCACCATATAGTCGGCCTTGTGCCCGGTCGGCGCGGTCGCGTCGTGCCGGGTCAGCTTCATCCACGGGCTCTCGAAGAAGACGCTGTGGCCCGCGTCCCGCCACGGCGGCGGGCGGTCGCTTCCATCATCCCACAGCGGGGTCGGGCGGTCCTTGTCGAAGGCGTCACGGGAGTCGTTCATCCTCCGGGTATGGCGCCCCGGCGCGTGGACGACTAGCTACACCTCATGACCGATACCGATCTGGGCGCCCCCCTGCCCCTCCCGACCGCCTCCGCCGAGTTCGCGGATCGGCTTGCCCGCCGCCGTTCGGCCCCGGCGCAGAGCCTCACCGGCCCCGGCCCGTCGCGCGAGGAGATCGAGCGCATCCTGCTCCTGGGCGCGCGCACGCCGGATCACGGCAAGCTTTTCCCCTGGCGTTTCGTGGTTCTGGGGCCGCGGGCCCGCGTCGATCTGGCTGAAAAGCTGCTGCCCCTCGCCGACGCCCAGCCCGGCGCCGACAAGGCCCGCAAGGTGCTCAGCAAACTGACCGCACCGCCGCTGACCATCCTCGTCATCGCCTCCCCGGTCGACAGCCATAAGGTGCCGATCTGGGAACAGCACCTGTCGGCGGGCGCCGTCTGCATGAACCTCGAACATGCCGCCAATGCGCTCGGCTATTCGGCCAGCTGGATCACCGACTGGTACAGCTATGATGCCGCCGCCAAGGCCCTGCTGGGCGTTCAGGAGGGTGAACTCGTCGCGGGCTTCATCCACATCGGCGCCCTGGCCGAAGGTCCGCTGGAGCGTCCCCGCCCCGATCTGACCGCCATCACTGAATGGAAGCTCTAGGGCGAAAGCGGACGCTGCTCCGGCTTCTAGGAAAAGACCCCGGCCACCTGCAGGCTCGTCGCCAGGCCGAACAGGATCGTCGTCGCCACCAGGGTGACCACCAGTCCGAACTCGACCATGTCCCGCTTCATACGGGAAGGTTGAGGGGATTCGCCTTAACAAACCACCTATGCGCGTCCGCCCGACAGGTAGCGCGCGTGCAGCAGCGGCTTGCCCAGCCAGTAGCAGAGCTCGGCGGGTCGGCTGATGTCCCAGACGGCCAGATCCGCGGCCTTGCCGACCTCGATGGTCCCCACGTCCGTCAGCCCGAGAGCCTTGGCCGCCACCCGCGTCGCGCCCGCCAGCGCCTCCTCCGGGGTCAGGCGAAACTGGACACAGGCCAGGTTCAGCGCCGCCGTCATCGAGGCCACTGGCGAGGTGCCCGGATTGCAGTCCGTCGCCACCGCCATCTCGACCCCATGCCGGCGGAACAGGGCCACGGGCGGCAGGGTCGTCTCGCGCAGCATCAGGAAGGCGCCCGGCAGGAGCACGGCGACCACGCCCGCCTCGCCCATCGCCTTTACGCCCGGCTCGGCCGTATGCTCGACATGATCCGCCGACAGGGCGTTGTATTTCGCCGCCAGCGCCGCCCCGCCGCCGTCCGACAGTTGGTCGGCGTGCAGCTTGACCGGCAGACCCAGCGCCTTCGCCTTGTCGAACAGGCGCGACACTTCCTCCGTCGTGAAGGCGATGGGCTCGCAATAGGCGTCGACCATGTCGACCAGCCCCTCGGCATGGGCCGCGGGCAGAATGTCGTCGATAGCCAGATCGACATAGGCGCCGCGATCCGCCTTCAGCTCGGGCGGCACGGCATGCAGGCCCAGATAGCTGGTGCGCACCCGCACCCCCGCCTCGCGCCCGATCCGCCGCGCCACGCGCAGCATGGCCAGTTCGCTGTCGCGGTCCAGGCCGTAGCCGGACTTGATCTCCACCGTGGTGACGCCCGTGGCCTTCAGCCCCTCCAGCCGTGAGAGGGCGCTCGCATAAAGCTCATCCTCCGACGCCGCCCGCGTGGCCTTCACCGAGGAGACGATGCCGCCTCCGGCGCGCGCGATCTCCTCATAGGTCGCCCCGCCCAGCCGCTGCTCGAACTCGCCTGACCGGTCGCCGCCGAACACCAGATGGGTATGGCAGTCGATCAGCCCCGGCGTGACCCAGCGCCCATCAAGCCCTTCCACCCCCTCCGCCGCCGGCGCCTCCGCCCGCGCCCCGACCCACGCGATCTTCCCGTCGCGGATCAGGATGGCGGCGTCCTCGATCGCGCCATAGGCCGCGCCGCCCTCACGCATCGTCGCCACATGGCAGTCGGTCAGCAGTGTCGTGCTCATCGGGCCTCCGGGCGCGCGGGAGAGAAACGGGCGACCAGATCATAGGCCTGCCCCGGGAAGGTCTGCCACGCGCAGGTCACGCCCCGGCCGTCCGCCCAGGTCCGGCGCTCCACCTTCAGACAGGCCTCGCCCGCCGCCAGGTCCAGCCGCAGGGCCGTCTCCCGGTCCGCCGCCACCGCCGCGATCCGGTGCTCGGCCTCGGTCCACGGCGCCCGCTTCAGCAGCCAGCCGCCCGGCGACACGGTCTCGAACGTCTCATCGGCCGCCTCGGGCGTCGCCTCCAGACCGATCAGGCGTCGCTCCAGCGCGAAGGGCGCGCCGTCGGCCCGGTGCAGGCAGGCCACCGCCACCACCCGCTCGCCCAGCCAGCGCTCCTCGTCCGTCGCCGCCCGCTCGCCGCGTTCGATCAGTTCATAGCCGTAGGCCATGCCGCGCGCTTCGATCTCGGCGGCGATGTCGGGGATGTCCAGCACGGCGGAATGCACCGGCGGTCGCGCCACCACCGACCCCGACCGACGCCGTCGCACGATCAGCCCGCGCGCCGACAGGTCGGTCAGCGCCTTCGACACCGTCATCCGGGCGCAGCCGTACTCGGCCTGAAGCTCCGCCTCCGTCGGCACCCGCGCGCCGGGCGGCCACTCGCCCGACAGGATGCGCCGCTCGATGTCCGCGCCGATCCGGCGATGCAGCGAGCTCATCCGCCCAGCACGGCGTCCAGCGCCCGGCGGTAGCGGGCCTCAATGGCCTCCCGGCCCACATGGCGGCCGTTCTCGACCACCACCCTGCCCCGCCGCCAGACCGTGCGGATCGCCCGCTTCGGTCCGGCGAAGACCAGACTGTCCAGCAGGGCGTCATCGGTCCGGCCCGCATAGGCCAGATCGTCCGTCTCCAGCGAGACGAAGTCCGCCGCCTGCCCGACCGCGATCCCGGTCGTGCCGTTGGTCGCCTGCGCCCCGCCCGCCAGCGCGCGCCGGTACAGCGTCCCGCCGGTCGAGGCTTCCTTGTCCGCCAGCACCGCCCGTCCGCGCCGGGTCAGTCGCTGGCTGTACTCCAGCGCCCTCAACTCACCCGCCGCGTCGATCAGCACGTTCGAGTCGGTCCCGACCCCGAACGCCCCGCCCTCAGCGAAGAAGTCCACCGCCGGGAAGACGCCGTCGCCCAGATTGGCCTCCGTCACCGGGCACAGGCCCGCCACGGCGCCGCTCCGCGCCATCCGTGCCGTCTCGTCCGCCGTCAGATGGGTCGCGTGGATCAGGCACCAGCGCCGGTCCAGCCCGACATTGTCCAGCAGCCACTGCACCGGCCGCGCGCCCGACCACTCAAGGCAGTCCTGAACTTCCCTGGTCTGCTCCGCCGCATGGATATGCACCGGTCCGCCATCAGCCATCGGCACGACCGCCGCGATCTCCTCCGGCGTCACCGCCCGCAGGCTGTGCGGCGCCACGCCGACCACCGCGTCCGGCAGGCTTGAAGCGATCTTCCGGCTCTCATCCATCAGCTTCGCAAAGCCGTCGATGTCATTGATAAAGCGTCGCTGTCCATGCGCGGGCGGCGTCCCGCCGAAGCCCGCGTGGGCATAGAAGACCGGCAGCAGGGTCAGGGCGATCCCGGCCTCCTCCGCCGCCGCCGCGATCCGGCCCGCCAGCTCTCCCCGGTCGGCATAGGCCCGCCCGTCGGGGTCATTGTGCAGATAGTGGAACTCCCCCACCCGGGTGAAGCCGCCCTCCAGCATCTCGGCGAAGGCCAGCGCCGTGATCGCCTCGATCTCCTCCGGCCCGCCCCGGTCGAGGAAGCGGTACATCAGCGCCCGCCAGGACCAGAAGTCGTCGCCCTCATTCGGCCCGCGCGCCTCGGTCAGCCCGGCCATGGCCCGCTGAAAGGCATGGCTGTGCACGTTCGACAGCCCCGGCAGCGCCACGCCCAGATCAACCTCGCCCGGCGCCCGGATCGCGTCGGTCTCCACCGCCGAGACCGCCCCGTCCGCGACGGTGATCCTCACATTCCCGGCCCAGCCCAGCGGCAGCAGGGCGCGGCGGAAGAACAGGCTGTGGGCGGTTTCCGGCACTGGACAACTCTCCATCGACCCGAATATGTCTATACATAATCGAGACCCTGACAAGACGGAGGCGAGCATGAGCGACTGGCTGACGGTGACGCCCGGCGACGCCCCGCTGATCGTCGCCTTTCCCCACACCGGCACGGACATTCCGGCGGCCATCGAGGCCCGCATGATCGACCCGTGGCGCGCCCGCAAGGACGCCGACTGGTGGATCGACCGTCTCTACGCCTTCGCGACCGAACTGGGCGCCACGACGGTCCGCACCGCCATCTCGCGCAGCGTCATCGACGTGAACCGCGACCCTTCCGGCCATTCCCTCTATCCGGGCATGACCACCACGGGCCTCTGCCCCACCGAGACCTTCGACGGCGAGCCTCTCTACAAAGCGGGTGAAGAGCCCGACGCGGTCGAGATCGAGGCCCGCCGCACCGAATTCTTCGATCCGTACCACGCCGCCCTGACCGCCCAGATCGAGCGGCTGTCCGCCAACGGCCCCGTCGTCCTCTACGACGCCCACTCCATCCGCTCGCACGTTCCGCGCCTGTTCGACGGGCAGCTGCCTCAGTTCAACATCGGCGACAACGGCGGCGTCACCTGCGACCCGGCCCTGACCGCCGCCGTTGAGGCCGCCTGCATCGCCTCGGGCGACAGCCACGTCGTCAACGGCCGCTTCAAGGGCGGCTGGACCACGCGGCACTATGGCCAACCCATCCGGGGAACTCACGCCATCCAGATGGAGCTGGCCTGCCGCGGTTACGTCGACGAGCCCGCCGAAATGACCGCCGCGAGCTGGCCCACGCCCTTCGACGCGGGCCGCGCCGCCCCGATCACGCGCACCCTGCGCGATGTCCTCACCGCCGCCCGCGATTTCGCGATCAGCCAGCGGGCCTGACCCCATGAGCAGCACCATGACCTCCAACGCCCGTATCGTCCGCGCGCCGCGCGGTCTTGAGATGACCGCCAAGACCTGGGCCGCCGAGGCCGCCCTGCGCATGATGATGAACAACCTCGATCCCGAGGTGGCCGAGCGCCCGGAAGACCTTGTCGTCTACGGCGGCATCGGCAAGGCGGCCCGCAACTGGCAGGCCTTCGACACCATCGTCGAACAGCTCCGCGCACTCGAGGCCGACCAGACCCTGCTTGTCCAGTCGGGAAAGCCGGTGGGCGTCTTCCGCACCCATGTCGACGCCCCCCGCGTCCTGATCGCCAACTCCAACCTCGTCCCCAAATGGGCGACCTGGGATCACTTCAACGAGCTCGATAGGAAGGGGCTGGCCATGTACGGCCAGATGACCGCCGGCTCGTGGATCTACATCGGCACCCAGGGCATCGTTCAGGGCACCTATGAGACCTTCATGGAGGCCGGACGCCAGCACTACGACGGCGACTGGTCGGGCAAGTGGATCCTGACCGCCGGGCTCGGCGGCATGGGCGGGGCCCAGACGCTGGCGGCCACCATGGCGGGCGCCTCCTGCCTCGCCATCGAATGTCAGCGCAGCCGGATCGAGATGCGCCTGCGCACCCGCTACCTCGACGTCATGGCCGAGACGCTGGACGAGGCCCTGGCGCTGATCGAGCAATCGAAGATCGACAAAAAGCCGATCTCTGTCGGCCTGTTGGGCAATGCGGCTGAAGTTCTGCCTGAACTGGTCAAGCGCGGCGTCCGCCCCGATCTGGTCACCGACCAGACCAGCGCCCACGACCTCGTCAATGGCTACCTGCCCATGGGCTGGACCGTCGCCGAGTGGGAAGACAAGCGCCAGTCCGACCCCGCCGCCGTCGAGGCCGCCGCCCGCCAGTCCTGCGCCGTCCACGTTCAGGCCATGCTCGATTTCGAGGCCATGGGCATCCCGGTCACCGACTACGGCAACAACATCCGTCAGGTCGCCTTCGACGCCGGTGTGGCCAGCGCCTTCGACTTCCCCGGCTTCGTCCCGGCCTACATCCGTCCGCTGTTCTGCCGCGGCGTCGGCCCCTTCCGCTGGGCCGCCCTGACCGGCGATCCGGAGGACATCAAGAAGACCGACGCCGCGATGAAAAAGTTGTTCCCGGACAACGCCGGCCTGCACCGCTGGCTCGACATGGCGGGCGAGCGCATCGCCTTCCAGGGCCTGCCCGCCCGCATCTGCTGGATCGGTCTGGGCGACCGTCACCGCGCGGGCCTGATGTTCAACGAGATGGTCGCCTCGGGTGAGCTGTCCGGCCCCATCGTCATCGGCCGCGACCATCTCGACAGCGGCTCCGTCGCCAGCCCGAACCGCGAGACCGAGGCCATGCAGGACGGCTCGGACGCCGTCTCCGACTGGCCCCTGCTCAACGCCCTGCTCAACACGGCGTCCGGCGCCAGCTGGGTGTCCCTGCACCACGGGGGCGGCGTCGGCATGGGCTACAGCCAGCACTCGGGCGTCGTCATCGTCGCCGACGGCACGCCCGAAGCCGCCGCCCGCCTCGAACGCGTCCTCTGGAACGACCCCGCCACCGGCGTCATGCGCCACGCCGACGCGGGCTATGACATCGCAAAAGCCGCCGCGAAGGAACACGGGCTGAACCTGCCCTCGCTTCGATAAGCCCTCCCCCTCGAGGGGGGAGGGTTGGGTGGGGGTGGTCGCACACTCTTTCCCGCTTCCCGCAAAAGGCTCCGTCGCCTCACGCGCCTGAACCTTCAACAGACTGCCAACACCCCATCCCCGGCCCTTCCCCTCGAGGGGAAGGGAGAAGGATCGAGATGACCCACATCACCATCGGCCAATCCCCGCTCACCCTGCCGCAACTCCGCGCCGTCCTCGAAGGACCCGTCACGGTCAGCCTGACCGACGCCGCCTGGGCCGATGTCGAAAAGGGCGCCGCCGTTGTCGCCGCCATCCTCGCCGAGGGCCGCACGGTCTATGGGATCAATACCGGCTTCGGCCTGTTGGCCAACACCAGCATCGCGCCGGAAGACCTTGAAACCCTTCAGAAGAACCTCGTCCTCAGCCACGCCTGCGGCGTCGGCGCCCCGCTGGACGACAACGTCACCCGCCTGCTGCTGGTGTTGAAGATCGCCAGCCTGTCCAAGGGCGCCTCGGGCGTCCGTCGCGGCACGCTCGAAGCCCTGATCGCGCTGGTGAATGGTGACGTCCTGCCGTCCATCCCGTCCAAGGGCTCGGTCGGCGCCTCGGGCGATCTGGCCCCGCTGGCGCACATGTCCTGCGTCCTCATCGGCGTCGGCGAAGCCCGCCACAACGGCGAGGTCCTGTCCGCCGAGGCCGCCCTGGCCCGCGTGGGCCTGACGCCCGTAGTGCTCGGCCCCAAGGAAGGTCTGGCCCTGCTGAACGGCACCCAGTGCTCGACCGCGCTCGCGCTCGCCGGCCTGTTCGCCGCCGAGGCCGTCTTCGCCGCGGGCATCGCCGCCGGGGCCCTGTCGGTTGATGCGCTCAAGGGCTCGGACGCCCCCTTCGATCACCGCATCCACGCCCTGCGTGGCCAGCCGGGCCAGATCGACGTCGCCGCCCGCCTGCGCGCCCTGATCTCCGGCTCAGCCATCCGCGACAGCCACCGCCACGACTGCGCCAAGGTGCAGGACCCCTACTCCCTGCGCTGCCAGCCGCAGGTCATGGGCGCCACCCTCGACGTCCTGCGCAACGCCGCCGCCATGCTGGAGCGCGAAGCCAACGCCGTCACCGACAACCCGCTGGTCTTCATCGAGGACGGCGACGTGATCTCCGGCGGCAATTTTCACGCCGAGCCGGTCGCCTACGCCGCCGACCAGATCGCCATGGTCCTGTGCGAGATCGGCAATATCTCCGAGCGCCGCACCGCCATCCTCGTCGATCCGAAGATGAGCGAACTGCCCGCCTTCCTGGTCAAGGAAAGCGGCCTGAACTCCGGCTTCATGATCGCCCAGGTCACCGCCGCCGCCCTCGTCGCCGAGAACCGCATGGTCGCCCATCCCTGCGTCATCGACACCGTGCCGACCAGCGCCAATCAGGAAGACCACGTCTCCATGGCCACCCACGGCGCCCGCCGCCTGCTCGACATGGCCGAGAACACCGCCACTGTCGTCGGCATTGAACTGCTGGCCGCCGCGCAAGGGCTGGACTTCCACCGTCCCCTGACCAGCTCGCCCGATCTGGAGCAGGTCTGGAGCATCGTCCGCGAAGCCGCCGAGCCCTACGCCTCGGACCACTATTTCGCGCCGGACATCGAACGCGCGACGGCCACCGTCCGCGCGGGCCGCTACCGGGCGTTCGCGGCGGACCTGCTGCCGTCGGCGTAATCTCCCCTCTCCCATCGGGAGAGGGAATTTATCCACACGACCAAATTCGACGCATCGGCATGTCAGACTGCATCCCGGTCTTTGACATCGCGGTCCGTGACCCTCCGGGTTGAGCATCGGCTGAACGCCCCGCCGCACTGGACATTTCGCCGAGCCCCCCGTCGCTCGACTCGCACCTTCGCGCCCGAGGCCCTCATTCAAGGTTGAAACAGACCCTCCACACTCGGCTAGAGGGAAAAAGTGCACTATGTGCACTCCATTTTTTCCGAGTGCACTTGTCAGTCCTGAAGCGGCGCCCGGGTCAGCGCCGTCAGATTTGCCGAGCCGGTGCAGAAGCAAACGGTCCTCAGTTGCCGGATCAAGGTCTGGAAATGCGCGATCACGGCCTCGGTCGAGACGGTCGCGGCGGCCAGCACCCCGGCCGCCTGACCAACCATGTCGGCGCCCAGCCGCAAGGCCCTCGCCGCATCCACCCCGTCACGGATGCCGCCCGAGCCGATGATCAGGGTCCGGGGACAGGCCGCGCGAACCTCGACGATGGCCTGCGCGGTTGGAATGCCCCAGTCGGAGAAGGCGGCGGCGTGGGTCTTGTCGGCCTCGCTCTCGGCTCTCTCGCCCTCGACCAGGCCCCAGTTGGAGCCGCCCGCGCCGGACACATCCAGCCCCGCCACGCCCATTTCGGCCAGCCGCTTCGCCGTCGCCGCCGAGATTCCCGCCCCGGTCTCCTTGACCACCACGGGGAAGTCCGCCGTCCGCACCAGCGCTTCCAGCGCCGCGCCGACGCCCCACCAGTCGCGGTCGCCCTCGGGCTGACAGGCTTCCTGCAAGGGGTTCAGATGCACGATCAGGGCGTCCGCGGCGACCATGTCCACGATCCGCCGGGCCTCGTCCGCCCCCACGCCCCGCGTCAGCTGGGCCGCGCCGATATTGGCCAGGATCGGGGTGTCCGGCGCCTTCAGACGCAGGCTCATGTCCAGCCCCGGCGTCGGCGCATCGGACTCCAGCGCCGCCCGCTGCGACCCGACCGCCAGGGCGATGCCCAGCGACTGCGCCGCCTCGGCCAGCCGGGCGTTGATCGCTTCGGCCCGCGACGGCCCGCCGGTCATGGCGCTGATCAACAACGGCGCCTTCAGCCGCCGCCCGAGGAAGTCGGTTCCCAGATCGATCTTGCCGTAGTCGAGGTCAGGCAACGCCTCGTGGACGAAGCGCACCGCCTCGAGCCCCGTCCCCCGCCCGTGCCGCGCCTTCCCGGACAGGATCACGTCCAGATGCTGATCCTTGCGAGAGACGATGTCCGGCATGGGCGGCTCCGACGCCGTCAGGGCTTCTTCTCGACGATCAGGGCGTAGGCGCCGGTCTGACCCTGCGCGAACGTCCCGGCGCGGATTTCGTACACGCCGTCCTCCGGCGCCTTCCACTCCAGCTTGGCGTGGGTGTCCGACAGGCTGTCGTCGTCCGAGGCCAGGGCCTCGATCGTGTCGTCCTCCTGCACACGTCCGATGACCAGGAAGCTGTCGACGTCGTTGGAGACCATCTTGATCACCAGCTCCTCGCCCTCCTTCAGGTGGACCCGGTAGGCGTCATAGAAGCTGTTGTCCTCGGCGGTGGCGTCCGTCTCGGTCAGGGCGCCGCGCGCGGTGGCGCCGACCAGCAGGCTGCCCGGCTTGGGTTGCGGTCCGCGGTCCTGAAGCTCCAGCGAGTAAAGGCCCTCGCCGTCAGACCCCAGCGCCGCGGCCCGCAGCACATAGCGACCGTCCGCCGGCAGGGTGAAGGTCAGGCGCGAGTCCGTCCCCTCGCCCAGCCCGTCGTCATCGCGCGCCAGAGCCGTGAAATCGCCCTCGGCGTTGCCGATCTGCAGATAGGTGTCGAAGTCGCCCGAGCGCATGATCGCCCGGACCCGCTGCCCCTCCACGCCCTCGAAGACGAAGGCGTCGTAGCCCCGGTCGTCGGCGTCCCGGGAATCGTTCTCGTCGATCTCGCCCTGCACGGTCCGGCCGAACGCCAGCGGCTGCGGCGGCGCATCCGGGGCGACCTCGGTGATGACCAGCCGGTACTCGCCGGTCGCCTCCGAGAAGGCCCGCGCTTCGATCACATAGGCGCCGTCCTTGGGCAGGGTGAAGACCAGCCGGGAGTTGGTGCCCTCCGGTCCGCCGTCATCGTCGGTCGCCAGACTGCTCTGGTTGTCGTCGAACAGCTCCAGATAGGTGTCGAACACGCCGGAGGTCATGTCGATGCGGACGCGCTGCCCCTCGCGGCCGGTGAACCGGTAGGCGTCGGCATGGACGCCGTTGGCGCTGAGACCGTCCTGCTCGGTCAGTTCCCCGCGCACCGTGTCCCCGATCCGGATCGCCCGCGCCTCGACCGGCGGCGGTCCCTCGGACAGGGTCAGGCTGTAGGGCCCGGTCCCCCCGGCGCTCAGAGGGGTCGCCCGGATGACGTATTCGCCGTCCTCCGGCAGGGTGAAGTTCAGGCGGGAGTTCAGTCCCGAGTCCGGGCCGTCGTCGTTGTAGGCCAGTTCGCTGAAGACCCCGTTCGTCATCCGGCCGATCCGGACCAGCGGGTCGAAGCCCTCGGAGTCCAGCGCGACCGCCACCCGGTCCCCGCGCCGTCCGCCGAAGACGTAGGCGTCGTAGGCGATGCCCTCGTCGCTCTCCGGATCACCGTCGCCGATCTCGCCCTCAATGGTCTGGCCCAGGCGGATGGGCTGCGGCTCCGGCGGCGCCCCGGCCGGCGCCCGCTCGGTCAGGCTCAGGCTGTAGGCGCCGCCGTCGAGCCCCGACAGCGGGCGGGCGCGCAGGATGTAGACGCCGTCGGACGGCGCGGTGAAGCGCAGACGCGAGTCGGTGCCCTCGCCCAGCCCGTCGTCATCGCTGGCCAGCGGGACCTCGTCCTCGCCCTCGCCCTGCTTCTGGACCTGCAGGAAGGCGTCGAAGGCGTCCGAGCGCAGGACCACCTCAAACCGCTGCCCGGCCACAGCGGTGATCGCATAGCCGTCGTAGCGGTAGCCGTTGTCCGGCCCGGTCGGATCGGTGTCGGTGATCTCGCCTTCGATCTGGTCGCCCGGCGCCAACGGCGTCGGGTCCTGCGCGAACGCTGGCCCCGCGAGGGCGGCGACGATCGCCAGACTGCTGACGGCGGCGAGAATGGTCGAACGGCGCATACGGAATCCTCTGGGAGTCTAAGGGGATCATAGACGCCGAACCCGCCCGTCTGTAAATCGCGCGCACCGCACGATTCCTGACGAAACGAACCGGAGCCGAGACCATGACGGCCGAACCCGCCCGCGCGACCCTGATTGACGGCAAGGCCTTCGCGGCCGGTCTGGTGGACCGTGTCGCCGCCGCCTCCGCCCGGCTCGAGGCCGCCCAGGGCGTCAAGCCCGGACTGGCCGTCGTCATCGTCGGCGAGGATCCCGCCAGCCAGATCTACGTCCGCAACAAGGGCGAGACGACCCAACGGGCCGGGATGCGCTCGGACACCCACCGCCTGCCCGATACGACCACGCAGGCCGAGCTTCTGGCCCTGATCGCGACCCTCAACGCTGACACGGGCATCCACGGCATCCTTGTCCAGCTGCCCCTGCCCGGCCACATCGACAGCGCCGCCGTGCTGGACGCCATCGATCCGGATAAGGACGTGGACGGCTTCCACGTCGTCAATGCGGGACGTCTGGCCGTCGGCCTGCCGGGCCTCGTGCCCTGCACACCGCTGGGCTGCATCATGCTGCTGCGCGCCGAACTGGGCGACCTGACCGGGCTAAACGCCGTGGTCGTGGGCCGCTCGAACATCGTCGGCAAGCCGATGGCCCAGTTGCTGCTGGCCGAGAGCTGCACCGTGACCATCGCCCATTCGCGGACGAAGGACCTGCCCGCCCTGTGTCGCACCGCCGACATCGTGGTCGCCGCCGTGGGCCGCCCGGAGATGGTGCGCGGCGACTGGATCAAGCCGGGCGCCACCGTCATCGACGTGGGCATCAACCGCGTGCCCTCGAAGGATCCGGTGAAGGCCGCCGAGGGCAAGACCCGCGTGGTCGGCGACGTCGCCTTCGACGAGGCCGCCGTGGTCGCCGGACGCATCACCCCGGTTCCGGGCGGCGTCGGCCCCATGACCATCGCCTGCCTGCTGGCCAACACCTACACCGCCGCCTGCCGCAGCGCGGGTGTGGACGCCGAGTCCCTGGACGCTTGAACCCGGCTCCGAACCGGCTTCATAGTTCGCGCAGCTCCCAGGAGAGGTCGATGACCCAGCGCTCCCATCGCTTCGCCGCCGTCATGCTGGTCATGGCCACGGTGCTTGCGGGATGCGGTCTGAACGCCAGTTCCACGCGCGAGGAGATGGCCCAGGCCCGCTGGGCCGATGTTCAGGCCCAGGATCAGAACCGCGCCCGACTGACCGCTGACATGGTGGGCGCGCTCCAGGGCGCGGCCGCGCCGCAGGACATCGTCATGCTCCGCCAGATCGGAGCCGGGATCGCCCCGCCCGTCTCCACGCCCGAAACGCCGACCGACCCCGCCGCTTTCCGCCGCTATCAGGCCGCCCAGCTCCGGTTGACCCGCTCACTCGCTCAGCTCGAGCAGATATCGACCCACTACCCCGAGCTTCAGTCGAACCAGAGCTTCGTTGTCCTCCGCTCCCGTCTGGAGGGCAGCAAGGGCCGGATCGCCGTCGCCCGCAACGACTACAATGAGGCCGCCGAAAGCTATAATGCGGCGCTCGGTCACTTCCCGGCCTCACTCTGGTCCGGCGGCCGCGAAAGGATGCAGGTCTTCACGCCGGAGCCGTCCGTGCCGGGCGCCGGTTCAGGAACGAGATAGTCGCCTCTCCGGTTACTCCACCGCAACGCCTGTCATGAGTTCAGGTGTAGAAGGGAACGAACCCATCGGCCCGTGTCTTCGGGGCCAGCCTGGAACGCCATGCCCCGCCTGTTGACCTATAACGTCCACCGCTGCGTCGGCGTGGACCGCAAGCTGGACGTCAGCCGCATCGCCGCGGTCATCGCCGAGCATGAGCCCGACATCGTCTGCCTGCAGGAGCTGGACGTGGGCCGTGCCCGCACCGGCTACGTCGATCAGGCCCAATCCATCGCGGCCCAGCTGAAGATGACACACCACTTCCACCCGGCCATGCGGGTCGAGGCGGAACTGTACGGCGACGCTGTCCTGACCCATCTGCCCGAGCGTCTGATCCGCTCCGCCGCCCTGCCGACGGTTCGGGGCGTCCCCGGGCTGGAGCCGCGCGGCGCCCTGTGGGTCGCCATCGAGATCGGCGGCGCCACGCTCAACGTCTTCAACACCCATCTGGGGTTGGTCCCGCGCGAACAGAGGCTTCAGGCCAAGGCCCTGGTGGGCGATCAGTGGCTGGGCCATCCGGACTGCACCGGTCCGACCCTGCTGACCGGCGACTTCAACGCCACCTCGATCACCCGCCCCTACCAGACCCTCGCCGGCAAGCTGGCGGACTGTCAGCGGACCCTGGGCCTGAAGCCGTCCGTGAAGACCTTCCCCTCCAGCTTCCCCGCCATCCGCATCGACCATTGCTTCACCAGCCCGGAGGTGATGGTCACCGGGGTGAAGGCGCCGTTCTCGCCTCTGGCGCGGATGGCGTCGGACCACCTGCCGCTGATCGTGGACTTCGAGATCAGGCAGCCTTGACCCGCAGGCGGCGGTGCGACGTCGCCCGCCGCTTCCACGGTCTGAAGGCGTCCCGCATCGAGGTTGGGTCGCCCAGCTGGAACTCGGCGATCACCTGTTCGACCCGTGACGGCGGCGTCGCGCCGAGCACTTGCATTCGCCCCGTGTCAAAACGGTGGACGGCCATGCCGACCGAGCCGGTGAGCTCCTCCGCCGCGCCGAACGCCTCGGCGTCCACACCGATCCAATGTCCCAGCGTCCGGTGGCGGAAGCGCCGGATGGCGTCAGCGCCCTGCTCCGTTCCCGGCGCGACGGCGACGTCGCATTCGGTGTCAAAGCCCAGCGAGCGGTTGTTCAGATTGGTCGATCCGACCCGCAGCACCTGATCGTCATAGATGGACACCTTGGCGTGGACGATGATCCTCTGACCGTTCGCCGTGTGCGGCGCGAAGGCGAAGAAGCGGTTGTTCCGGTCCGCCTGCTCCAGCCGGTACAGAACCTCCGAGCGCGCGGTATCCATGGTCAGGCGGTCGAACCAGCTCGGACTGCCGCCCGTCGAGACCAGCACCACCTCCGGCCCGTCCCATTCCGCCAGCCGCTCGGCCAGCGCCGCGGCGATCACCGGCGAGGTGAAGTACTGGTTTTCCAGATAGATCAGCTTCTTCGCCCGGCGGATGGCGTCGACATGCAGCGCCTCGTTCTCGCGCGTCTCGGCCCACTGGCCGAAGCCCGGCTCGGTTCGGGCGATGGCCATGGGGGTGTCGAAGATGTCGGGCTCGACTTCATCAGGCCAGGGATCGCTCGCCGCCACGTCGACGATGGTTCGCTCGCCGGTCGCCTTGCGCCAGCGCTCCCGCGCCAGATCGCCCAGCGCCCGCGCGGCGGGACCATCGACCACGCACATCACCTCATGCCGGGGCGGCGCGATCAGGCCGGACGGCAGACATCGCCTCGGGTCGCCGTCCAGATGCTCGTCGCAGTCCCAGCGATCAACCGAGATGTCGCCCCCGCCGACAAAGGCCACGGCGTCGTCGATGATCACCACCTTCTGATGGTGGCAGGCGCCCGGCGCCGGCGGCGGGTCCAGCCGGAGCTCGACCATTCGCTTGCGGAACCATGCCTGCGCCCGCTGGGGGAAAAAGCCCTGGGAGGCGGCGATCAACAGGGGCGACTTCCAGATCAGAAGCCGCACGTCCAGCTGGGGCTTGGACTTCACCAGCATGCGCAGCAGCCGACCGATCTCGTCGGTCGGCCCGGCGTTGGCGATGTCGGGGTGCAGGCGCGTCCGCGGATCAAACTGCCAGCCCAGCAACACGACCGACCGCTCCGCCTTGTCGAGCGCCGACCGCAGGGCGGAGAAGTAGGCGGCGTTCTCCATCAGCACCGCAAAGCGGGTCGCCGTCTCCACCCGCCAGCAGTTCTGGCCCGGCGCGAACAGTGTCTCGTGGTGGTGTTCCATGCCGCTAGGCCTGACCGATTCGCATGACGGCGGCATGCGCCTCCCCGCTTATGAGACGTCTGCCGTGTGTTTCCGTTCCCACACGGTCACGCCTACGGTCAATGGTGACGCTTTGTTCATGGAACCGGCATTGTTTCGGGAAAGGTTTGGGCGCATAACGGCGTGCGTCATTCGGGACAGGGGAGATCGGCGATGCAAGCGCTGATCGATTTGATCGCAGGCTTCATCGCCATGCTCGCCGCTGCGGCCCTGTCGCAGTTCGGCCTGGACATCGACGCCCCGCAAAAACCTGAACGCGAAATCCATCGTGTGCGCGAATGCGGCCCCGAGGCCCCCTCCGCCATGATCGCCGTCTCGAAAGATCAAAAACGCGAGTGTTGAGCGATTCCGGAATCGTCCGGGCTCGACTTTGCTCTGCGTGATTGACCCGCTAGGGTTCCATCGTCCCCCAGCGGGCGTCCTGCTGACGCCGTTCGAGACGAGATCAACGCCTGATGAAGCCTCCCCGCCAACGGCCGCCGCTGAAACTGTCTGATCCCGAGCCCGCGACGGAAGCGCAGACTGACGAGACGCCGACCACCGAAACGGTCGATGAAACGCCGTCGCCCGCCCGCGGCGAGCGCCCCATGTCCGAGCGTCGTCGGCGCCGTCTGGCCGAGGAACAACGTCTGGCCGCCCAGCGTGAGGTCGAGACGGTCGAACCCGCGGCCCGCCCCGCGCCGGAGCCCGAACCTGAACCGGCCGCTGAGACGTCGCCGGTCGAAATCCGCTTCCTGGCCGAAAGCGCTGACGCGCCCCCTGCCGCCTATGATCCGCCACCGGCGCCGGTCACCTCCGTGCGCCGCCGTGAGACCGCGCAGCCCTCGGGCCGTCACGCCTATCTGGTCGCCGGCGTCGCCGCGGCCCTGTGGATCGGCGGCGTCGCCGCCTGGGCCGCCTTCGAGATCGGCTCGGGTTCGGTCGACCTGGAGCCGCTGCGGATCGCGGTCTATGCGTTGATCGCGCTGGCTCCGGCCGGTCTGGCGATCATGCTGGCCCATGCCGTGCGTCAAGGCGCCGGTCTGGCCGCCGAGACCAAGCGCGCCCGCGATCTGTCCGAAGCCCTGATCGCGCCCACGGCTCTGGCCGCCCAGCGCACCGGCGAGGTTCTGCAGACCCTGCGCATGGACATCGACCAGGCCTCCCTTTCCGCTGAACGGGCCCGCAACGACATGGCCCTGCTCCGCGAAGCCCTGGCGCAGGAAACCGCGCGTCTGAACGAAGCCGCGGAGACCGCCGGCCGAACCGCCCGGCGCCTGGCCGAACAGCTCGGCGGCGAGCGGGACCAGATGCAAGCGCTCGGGACCGCCCTGGACAAGCAAGCCGCCGGTGTTCTGGATGCCGTCGAACGTCAGTCCCGCATGGTGGTGGACGCCTCCGATCTGGCACAGACCCAGTTGCGTGAAGCCGAGGCCGCCCTGGCCGCGCGCGCCGCCGATCTGGCCGCCGCCGCCGGAGAGGCCCAGGACGCCGCGCGCGTCGCCGCCGACGATCTGGCCCGCCAGACCCTGCGTCTCGAGAACGCCGGATCGGGCGTGGCCGAACAGATTCAGTCGGTCGAGGAAGGCTTGGGTCAGCAGCGCGCCGCCCTCGTCACGGCCGCCTACGCCCTGCGCACCGATCAGGAGGACTTCTCCGCCCAGGTCGAAAGCCAGCGCGCCCAGCTCAGCGAACAACTGTCCGCCGCCCGCGCCGCCGCCGGAGAGCTGGACGAGACCTCGACCCGCACGACCGAGAGCGTCAAGGATCTGGTCGAGGCCGCCACCGATCAGTTCAAGGCGCTGGTCGAGATGTCCCAGCGTGAGGCCGACGGCTTCGACGCGGCGACCAAGGTCGCCCTGGATCGCTTCGAGGCTCTGGCTGCCGAAGCCCGTGATGCCCTGGTCGAGGAAACCCGCCGGGCCCTGGCCGCCCTTCAGGCCACCGCCGAGGACTCCCGCATCGCCGCCGCTGAGGCCGCCGATCAGGCCCAACTGCGCGCCGACCGTCTGGGTGAGGCCATGTTCGAGGCTGCCCAGAAAGCCGACGCCGCCGCCGACTCCCGCGTCGAGACGGCTCGCCGCGTCGTCGCCGAGACCGGCAATCTGGTCGATCAGGCCGGTGAACGGGTGCTCGACAAGCTGGAACAGACCGTCAGCCGCATGGACGCCGCCCTCGCCCGCATCGACGAGGCCATCGGCGATCTTGATGATCGCGCCGGGCGCCTGCCCGAAGAAGCCCGCAAGCGGGTCGAGGAAGTCCGTAACACGGTCGAGGAAGGCCTCGCCGCCCTGTCCGCCGCTTCGCAGAAGGCCGCCGCCGACACCGAGGCGCTGGATGCCGGCTTCCAGGAGCGCGTGCGCCGCAACTACGACATGCTGACCGAGGCCGTGCGTCTGATGGGCGTGGTCTCCGGCGAAACCCCGACCACCCGCCGTCGTGAGCCCGCCGCACCGCCGCCTGAGCCCCGCACACCCCCGGCTGACGACGGCAAGGGCTTCGGCCTGCGCGGTCGTCTGAAGCTGGAGCCGACGCCGGTCGCGCCGTCCCAGCCGACACGACCGCTGGACTGGGCCGATCTGGTCGATGAAGGCCCCGCCGAGGCGCCGCTGGACCTCGACACCCCTGTCATGCCTCGAGGGGGCGGTGACGGCAATCTGGAGACGCTGACCCAGCGGGTGGTGACCGCCATCCGTCGGATGGGGGTCGATCCCAACGCCTTGCTGCCGCGCTCGCGGGTCGAGGAGGCGGCTCACGCCCTGACTGATCGCGATCCTGACAGGGCGCGCCAGATCGTGCGTCGGGTGGCTCCGGCCGCCGTGCGCAGCGTTTCGCGTCGCGTTCTGACCGACCCGGACCTGCGCGCTGACGCCGAGTCCTACGTCCGGGCATTCGGGCGCGAGTTGCAGGGCCACGCCGCCGCCGGAGACGGCCCGGCGATCCTCGGCCGACTGACATCGGACGGCGGACGGGCCTTCATGCTGCTGGACGCCGCCATCGGGGATCTGTCCTGACCGAGGCGCCGCGCAGACACGTTTGAAACCGGTGTTTTCGACTTGACGGAAAGGTCGGGATGCCGCCACCGTCCGCAACGTCACGTAAACGTCACGTAGTTAGTCCGGGTTCATGACCGCTCTCGATCAGATACCAACGGACACGCGTCCAGGCATCCTTATCTGCGCCTGGGAGGCTGAAGGCTCAGGCTGGGATCCGGTCGAGGACCTGTCCGGCGAACCCTGGAGCCCTGAGGGCGCGCGCACTGTTCCGGTGCCTTCCGCCGAACCGGACGCGCTGGCGTCCACCCTGTCGACCTATCTCAACGATGACCGTTGCCGGGCGCTGCTGCTGGTGGGACGGACGCGGAAGGCCGATGGCTTCCGCCTGCAGATGCGGGCCGAGAATCGCACGGCGGAAGGCACGCACCGTCCCGATGACGTCAGCCCCAGCGTCGCCCGCGCCACCGCCCCGGTGGGAGACATGGTCCGCGCTCTTCAGGAGGCGGGACTGGCCGCCGGAGCCACGTCGGAAGCCGAGGACGACGCCGGCAGCTATCTGCTCTATCGCGTACTGACCAGCCTGCCTGATGGTTCAGCGACGCCTGCTGTGGGTCTGCTGCGCGCGCCCGAGGACGAGTCCGACGACGCCGTGCAGCGCGCGGTCAAGGCCGCCGCCCAGGCCATCGCCCGGCATCTGGCGCCCCTGCCCCGCTCCCGCGCCTACTGACCGTCAGGCCAATCGGCGGCGCAGGGTCAGCGCCGCCAGCAAGCCGACCGCCGAGAGTCCCGCCATCGCCACATAGCCGCCCGCGCCAAACCGGTCGTACAACGGCCCCGACGCGGCTGTCGCCAGGCCGATCAGGAGACCGGCCGACAACACCGAACTGAGCGTCTGGGCGGCGGTCTGGCTGTCGCGCGGCGCCATCGTTTCGACCAGTTGCACGCCGGCAAGGAAGGTCGCGGCGAAGGTCAGGGCGTGCAGGGCCTGCAGCGGCCAGAGTAGCCAGAGCGGCGGCGCGAACGCCATCGCCGTCCACCGCACCACAGCCGCCGCCGCCCCGACCAGCAACAGCGGGAAGGGACCGATCCCCACCCGCCGCCGCCACGGCTCGAACAACCACATCAATCCCACCTCGACCACCACGCCGAAGGCCCACAGCTGGCCAGTCACCGCCTCGCTGATCCCCTGCGCCTTCCACAGGAGGGCCGAAAAACCGTACTGGAAGGCATGCGCCGCCTGCACGGCGCCGACAGCGAAGATGGCGGTCATGAAGACCGGATCGCGCAGCAGCAGCCCCAGCCCCTGGAAGCGATCCCGCTTTCGCAGCGGCGCACCCTCGCCGACCGGCTCTGCGGGCAGGATGAAGGCCCCCGCCGCCGCGATGGCCAGCCCCATCAGGGTGATCCAGATCACGATGGCATCCACCGGCGCGCCCAGCAGAACCGCCCCCATCCCGACATTGACCACCACGAAGGCCACCGAGCCGCAGCCGCGCGGAAGGGCGAAGGTGAACCCTTCCCTGGCCGCCAGTCGCAGGGTCAGCACGTCGCTGAGCGGAATCAGCGCCGCCGCCGCCGTCGCGCCGATG
This sequence comes from Brevundimonas sp. M20, assembly GCF_006547065.1. NCBI lineage: Bacteria > Pseudomonadati > Pseudomonadota > Alphaproteobacteria > Caulobacterales > Caulobacteraceae > Brevundimonas > Brevundimonas sp. M20. Next base: position 2,011,655 of record NZ_CP041243.1, read on the forward strand.
AACCAGAGCACCGCTTTCGCGAAGAAGCCGTCGATCAGTCCGGCGCCGCCGTAGCCCAGCGCCATCATCAGCCCCAGCAGGGCGATCGGCGCGCGACGGGTCCGGAAGCCGTCGGCCCAGACCGCCAGCAATGGCCCGGTCACCACACGTCCCAGCATGGGCGCCGCGAGCAACACGCCGATCTGCGCCCCGCTCAGACCATGGGCGCGAAACCACAGACTGGCGAACGGCAGACTCACGCCGCTGGCGCCGAAGAGCAACACGTACTGAAGGCCCATCCGGGCGGCGGCGTTCATCGCCGCGAAATAGCAGACGGCGACGCTTCTGTCGGCCAAAGTGAAATCGGCCGAGTTGGACACCGCCCAACTCAGCGCAGATTTCGGTCCGGCGTAATGCCGGGTCATTTTTTGGATTCCGGCCGTTCCGACCAGAAGCAAAAATGGTCTAGCGTCTGCGCATGTCGGTGAATCGAAATCTGGCGGCCTTCGCGGCCGTGAACGGGGCGATGGCGGTGGCGGTCGGCGCCTTCGCGGCCCATGGCGCCGGTCCGCAGATCAAGACCCTGCTGACCACAGGTGCGCAGTATCAGTTGGCCCACGCGTTGTTGGGGATCGCCTGCGCCCTTTGGCCCTCTCGACCACGGCTGGTGACGATCGCCGGCTGGATCGCCACGACCGGCGGAATGATCTTCGCCCTGTCGCTGACGCTTTATGGTTTCCTTCAGTCCATCGTCTTCATGATGATCACCCCGATCGGGGGAACGCTGATGATCGCCGCCTGGCTTTTGCTCGTTCTCGCCGCATTGCGGACCACCCGTTCAAACGCCTGATCCGGGCGAGCAGAAAGACCCGATTACAGTATGGCCTTCCCCTCGCCTGTCGCCCCGCGCCGTGACCTGTTCCCGGAAGTCGATTCCTACGCCTCCGGCTATATGAAGACAGGGGGCGTGCACGAGGTCTGGTACGAGGAAAGCGGCAATCCGCAGGGCCTGCCGGTCATCGTCCTGCACGGTGGCCCGGGCGGCGCGGTGAATCCCGGCATGCGCCGCTACTTTGATCCGAGGAAGTACCGCATCGTCATGTTCGACCAGCGCGGTTGTGGGAACAGCCGCCCGAACGCCTCGCTGGACGACAACACCACCTGGACCCTGATCGAGGACATCGAGCGTCTGCGGGAACTGCTCGGCATCGACAAATGGGCGGTGTTCGGCGGCAGCTGGGGTTCGACCCTGTCACTCGCCTACGCCATCACCCATCCCGAACGCTGCACGGCCCTGCTGCTGCGTGGCATCTTCCTGCTGACCAAACCCGAACTGCACTGGTTCTATCAGGACGGCGCCTCGCATCTGTTCCCGGACGCGTGGGAGCGGTTCATCGCCCCGATCCCGGAGGCCGAGCGTGGCGACCTGATGGGCGCCTACTACAAGCGGCTGATCGGCGACGACAAGGCCGAGCGCGAGCGTTGCGCCGTCGCCTGGTCCAGCTGGGAAGGCGAAACGGTCAGCGTCCAGGGCCCCGACGCCCGCCCCGACAAGTTCGCCGAACCCGAGTTCGCGGTCGCCTTCGCCCGGATCGAGAACTGGTACTTCACCAACGGCGGCTTCTTCCCCGAGGAAGGCTGGCTGCTGAAGAACGTTCACCGCATCCGCCACATCCCGTGCTGGATCGCCCAGGGCCGCTTCGACGTGGTGACGCCGATGACCAGCGCCTGGGCCCTGCATCGCGCCTGGCCGGAAGCGAAGCTCGACGTCATCCCTGACGCCGGCCACGCCTCATCCGAACCGGGCATCATCGACAGCCTGGTCCGCGCGACCGATTGGGCGGCATCACTCTAGAGGCAGTAGGGAACAGGCAGTAGGCACAGGAGCGGTTGCGAGGATTTGCGACCCTGCTGCCTACTGCCTACGCCTCACTTCGGATTGGTCTTCTCCACCAATTCCGACAGCTGGAAGCCGATCCGTTTCGCCTCGCGCTCCTGCGGCTTCTTGCGGGCGTCGAGCAGGACGTTGATCTGGGCGTAGTGCTGGATCAACCGGACCGGCCTGCCCTCGTTGTTCCGTCCAAGGAACATGATGAAGTCCGGTCCCCAGAAGCCGACATCCTCGATCTGCATCACCCCGTCACCGGGCAGACCCACGATGCGGGCGGCGATCTCTTCGTCCTTGTCGAGGCCCTTCTCATAGTCCTCGATCAGTTTGGACAGGCGCACAAAGGCCCATTCCGCGGGATTTTCGCGCATCCGCACCCCGTCGGTAAGCGCGGCCGCCTGGTCGGGCGTGGCGGTGGGAATGATCGGCTCGGGACAGGGCTTGTCGCCGCAGTCGGAGAACATGGAAGCCGGGGCGACGACAGGGCCGTCAGGCGCGGAGGGTTCGGACATGCCCTCAAACTAGGCATCGGCGGCGGGAGAAGCCAGCACGCCTCGATTGTCAATCAAGACAGCAAACAACCTGAATTTGACGCAGGCCCGACGGACGACCTAGCGTGGAGCCGGGCCGGAGGCGGTCTTCGGCCCCGAAACGGGAGACTGACCATGCGTAAACTCTTCGCGGTCGCCGCTCTGGCGGGCGGCCTGATGATCCCCCTCGCGGGCCCCTCGAACGCCCGGACCGTCATGGTCCACGAGTGCAACAGCGCCAGCATCGAAGCCATGATGTGCGGCGCCGAGTACGACTACGACGTTTCGATGTGCGACCTCGTCTCGCCGGGCGAGTACAACGCCTGCCGCGGCGAGGCGACGACCAAATGGGCGCGCTGCATGACCAGCTGTTGAGGCCGCCTCGTCTCCCCCGCCCGGCGGCGGGGGAGACACCGGATCAGAACAGGCTGTAACCGCCCTTGGGCAGCTCGGCGTAGCGGTGCACCCGCGTCGACAGGACCAGGCCGAAGCCGATCATCACCGTCATCATCGACGAACCGCCATACGACAGCAGCGGCATGGGCACACCCACGACCGGCGCCATCCCCATCACCATCGCGCCGTTGATCAGCACGAACAGGGCGAAGAAGGCCGTCATCCCGGCCGCTGAAATCCGCCCGAAGTGGCTGTGCGCAAGCGAGGCGATCCGCAGGGCGATCAGGATCAGCGCCACATAGCAGACCACCAGACTGAACGAGCCGAGGAAGCCGAACTCCTCCGCCACCGTCGAGAAAATGAAGTCGGTATGCCGCTCCGGCAGGAACTCCAGCTGGCTCTGGCTGCCCAGCCCGTATCCCTTGCCCATCACGCCGCCCGACCCCAGGGCGATCTTGGACTGGATGATGTTGTAGCCCGTGCCTGTCGGATCAGCCTCCGGGTTCAGGAAGGTCAGCACCCGGTTTCGCTGATAGTCGTGCATGCCGAACATCACGAATGGCGGAATGATCGCCACGGCGGCGGCGACGCCGGCGGCGATGATCCGCCAGCTCAGCCCCGCCATGAACATGATCACCGCACCCGTCAGGCCCAGGATCATGGCCGACCCGAGGTCCGGCTGTTTGGCGATCAGGATGAAGGGGACGCCGATCATGCCCGCGGGGACGATCAGCTTCCAGGACCAGCGCGCCTCTTGCGCGGTATGGCTGTGGTACCAGCGCGCCAGCGCCAGAACGAGCCCGATCTTCATGAACTCGGCGGGCTGGATGCGGGTGAAACCGAGGTTCAGCCAGTTCTTGGCGCCCGCGCCCGCGGGCTCATAGCCCAGCGGGGTGAACTCGATCATCAGCACAAGGATCAACAGGACGCCGTAGGTCGGATAGGCCGCGCGGAACCACCATTTCGGGTGCACCATCGCCAGCCCCAGCATGATGATCAGCAGGGCGCCGAAGCGGATCAGGTGATTGATCGCCCACGGCCGCCAGCTGCCGCCGGCGATCGAATACAGCATGGCGGCGCCGACACTGGCGATCACGCAGATCAGGCCGATCAGTCGCCAGTCCAGCTCGGCGATCTTGGTCGACAGCCGGTCGCGTTCCCCCGGACGGGTCAGGGCCGAGGCGGTCATTGGGGCGGCTCCGGCACATAGGGACGCGGACCAGAGGTCGCTGACGGCGCCGCGGGGGCGGCCGGCGGCGGCCGCAGGACTTCCGCCGCCTCCTGCCCGGTGACCTCTCCGCCGGGCGCGGCTCCGGCCTCGCCCTCGTCCGGCGTATCGACCGTGGCCTGGGGCGGCAGCGGACGCTCGATGCGCGCGCGCATGTCCGGATCCTTCAGCAGCACGGTCTTCATGATCTCGCGCGCCTTGGGCGCCGCGTCCGCCGCCCCGCCGGACGGCGCGTGCTGGATGATCAGGGCGATGGCGTAGCGCGGCGCATCGTGGGGGGCGAAGGCGACGAACAGGGCATGGTCGCGACGGGTCCAGACCGCGTCACGCGGTCCGCGCGACCCGGTGCCGTAGTCGCGCGACTGGGCGGTGCCGGTCTTGCCCGCCATCTGGATGTCGCCGAGCCCCAGCTGCGAGGCGCGGTAGGCCGTGCCCGTCACGTCGTTCGCCACGGCCTGCATGCCCGCCCGCACGATATCCAGGTGCTCGACGGAGATCGGAAGATCGCCGAAGTCATCGCCTTCGGGCCGGTTCACCCCACCGACTGACTTCACCAGCCGCGGCATGATCGCCTTGCGACCGTTGGCGATGCGCGAAACCATGACCGCCAGCTGAAGCGCGTTCACCGCCAGCGCGCCCTGCCCGATCGACACCGACAGGGTCTCACCCGGATACCAGGTGCCGTCATCATCCCACTTGGTGGCGGCGGCGTAGTCGCGCTTCCACTGGGTCGAGGGGACGATCCCCTTCGACTGACCCGCGATGCCGATATCGAAGGTGTGGCCGAAGCCCAGCTTGCCGGCGATGTCGGCGATCTTGTCGACGCCCGCCCGGTTGCACAGGTGATAGAAATAGGTGTCGCACGAGTTCTTGATGGCGTTGTGCATGTCCATCGAGCCGTGGCCGCCCCGTCGCCAGCAACGGAAGGTCCGGTTCCCGTAGCGATAGCCGCCGGTGCAGTTGACCCGTTCCTTGGGATCAATACCCGCCTCAAGGAAGGCCAGCGCCGTGGTCATCTTGAAGGTCGAGCCCGGCGGGAAGGTGCCGTAGATCGCCTTGTCCAGCAGCGGCTTGCGCTCGTAGTCGCGCAGGGCGTTGTAGACCCGGCTGGGCACGCCGCCGACAAACAGATTCGGATCAAACGACGGGGCCGAAACCATGCAGAGGATGTCGCCGTTGCGGACATCCATCACCACGCAGCCGCCGGACTCCTCGCCATAGACTTCCAACGCCCGGTTCTGGACGTCGGTGTCCAGCGTCAGCACGACATCCTTGCCGGGCTGTGCGGGGCGCGATCCGCCGATGTCCTCGGCCACCACGCGGCCGCGAGCATCGACCTCGACGCGGTTTCCGCCGGCCTCGCCTCGCAGATCGCTGTCAAAGGCCCGCTCCACCCCTTGGCGGCCGATACGGAAGCCGGGATTGTAGAGGATTTCCGGGACCTTCTCGCCCCGATCCTGAATGGCCTTGATGTCCCGATCATTGGGCTTGGCGACATAGCCGATGACGTGGGCGAAGGCGCCACCGTAGGGATAGAAGCGCGCCTCGTTCATGTCGGCCATCACGCCGGGCAGCTCATTGGCGTACAGATTGACCCGGGCGAACTCTTCCCAGGTCAGGTCAGACTTGACCGGCACCGGCGAGAAGCGGGGGGCGGCGTTGACCTCTCGGATGATGGTGCGACGGCGATCCAGCGTATCGGGCAGCAGGCGGCCCAGCAGGTCCAGCGTCTGATCCAGATCCTTGGTCTCGTCCCGCACCACCAGGACGCGGAAACTGGGACGGTTGCCCGCGATCACGATACCGTTTCGGTCGAGAATCCGCCCGCGCGGCGGCGGCACCAGACGGAAGTTGAACTGGTTCTGACTGGCGAGCGTCGCGTACTGGTGCGCCTGGAACACCTGCAACTGGGCAAGACGTCCGCCCAACGCCAGTCCGCCCAGCGTCATCAGACCGCCCAGCACGAAGGTGCGCCGCAGGAACGAGCCTTGGCGCTCATTCGGATCGGCGAAGAAGATGGACGGTTCCGAGCTCATCGGAACCTCACGTCGCCATCATCGAATTCCTCGACCATCCGGCTGGCGAACGGGAACAGCAGCAGGGTCGGCACGACCTGGCCGATCAACGCCAGAATACTGGGCATGTTGCCCGCCTTCAGGGAAACGATGGCGTAGGCGATCAGGAAGGCCAGCGCCGAACAGGACGCGTACCAGATGAACAGGACAGCCGTGTCCTGACCGATCAGGAATGAACGGGCGCCCAGCACGACCGCATAGACGGCCAGCAGGGCCAACGCCCACATGCCCAGCAGACCCTGCCCGCCCCAGAAGATGTCGAGGAACAGGCCGAGGGCGAACAGCACCAGCGGCGCGACCCAGGACGGGCGGATCAGCGGCCAGGCGAAGGCCAGCACCATCGGAACCACCGGCTCGGGCAGGCTGAGGCCGAACAGCTCTACCGGGGTCGCCAGAAGCAGGGTGACCGCGACCGCGATCAGGGCCGGATAAACGATCCACTGCAGCGGCCCGACGACGCGGACCGTGACGCCGCGTTTCATTCGGTTGCTCCCGGCGGCGTCTGCTGCGTCGCCGGCTGGGCGGGCGGCGGCGCGGCCGGACGGGCCGGAGGCGGCCCGGCGGGCTGGCGGACCGGAGCCTGAGCCTGAGCGGGCGGCGGTGCGGCATTGGCGGCGCGCACCCGCTCCGCCTGCGCCTGCGCGGCGGCGGTTCGGCGGGCGGCTGCGTCATTGATCGCAGCGACCTGGGACCCGGTCGCATCCGGCAGGGTGTCCAGCGCGGCCAGCGGCGGCGCGTTCAGGTCGGCGCCGCCGACCAGCTGACCGAAGTCCTCGAACAGCAGGACCTTCACATAGTCGATAGCGCCGCGGTCGCTGAACAGCTTGACCCGCCAGGAGCCGTCGATGCCCTTGGCCGCCACGCCGATCGGCACGCCGCGCGGGTAACCGCCGCCGTCGCCCGAGGTCAGGATGCGGTCGCCCGGCTGCACCGAGCCCACGCCCCGCACGAACTCCAGTCGCGGATTGCCCGAGCCGTCGCCCGTCAGGATGGCGCGCGCGTCGGTGCGGTCGATCAGCACCGGCGTCCGGCTGGCCACGTCGGTGAGCAGCAGCATGCGGCTGACATTGCCCGACGTTCCGACCACGCGGCCGACCAGGCCGTGTTCGTTGATGACGGGATTGCCGATCTTCACGCCCTTGGCGGCGCCGGTGTCCAGCAGACGGGCATTGGAGAAGGGCCCGCGCGAATCCGACACCGATCGCGCCGTCAGCATCGGCACCGCGGGCTCGGGCCTCAGACCCAGCATCGCCTCATAGCGGGCGTTGATGTTCTTCAGGGCGATGGCCTGATCCCGCCAGGGCTCAAGCTCGGCCAGTTCACGCTTCAGGCGACGGTTCTCGGACACGGCGAAGAAGTAGCCGCCGATGTAGTCGCTGACATGGCCGAACCAGCGCACCGGAGCGGCGAAGACGCCGCCGACAGGGCCGGAGACCGTCTCCACGCCCGCGCGCGCCGGCTGGTAGGGGGACGCCTCGGCGCCGTTGTCACTGAACAGCAAGAACACCGCGAGCACCGCCGCCACAGCGACAGACACGGCCGCGGTCCAGACCAGCGGCACCTTGATGTTCTCGAACGGTCCGTCGCGAAACGCCACGGCGCGCCTTCCTCAAAATAGGGAATCGGTGGGACGCCCCCGCCGATCTGCCGAGCCTATCGCAAAATACACGCCAGTTGGAAACCGGCGTAATCCCCGTAATGACGGGGATTTGAGGCCTTTTCCGGAACCGGCTCCTACAGAGCCGAGTCCAGCACGCCCTTCATCCAGCGCGGATGCTCCAGAACGCGGCCGCAACCGATGGCCACGCAGGAGAGCGGATCGTCGGCGACCGAGACCGGCAGGCCGGTGTGATCACGGATTTCGGCGTCCAGACCGCGCAGCAGCGCGCCGCCGCCGGTCAGCATGATGCCCTTGTCGGCGATGTCCGCGGCCAGTTCCGGCGGCGTGGCTTCCAGGGCCACCTTCACGGCTTCGACGATCTGCGAAACCGGCTCGGCCAGCGCTTCGGCGGCCTGACGTTCCGAGATGCGAACCTCGCGCGGCACGCCCTGCATCAGGTCGCGGCCCTTCACGTCGATCGACAGGCCTTCGCCGTCGGCCGGGATGCGGGCGGTGCCGATGTCCTTCTTGATGCGCTCGGCGGTCGTTTCGCCGATCAGCAGGTTATGGTTGCGACGCATGTAGCTGATGATGCTGTCGTCCATCTTGTCGCCGCCGACGCGGACCGAACGCGAATAGACGATGCCCGACAGCGACAGGACGGCCACCTCGGTGGTGCCGCCGCCGATGTCGACGACCATCGAGCCGGTCGGTTCATGGATCGGCAGGCCGGCGCCGATCGCGGCGGCCATCGGCTCGTCGATCAGGCCGACGCGGCGGGCGCCGGCATTCAGGCAACTGTCGTTGATCGCGCGACGCTCGACGGCGGTGGCGCCCGACGGCACGCAGACGATGATCTTCGGGTTCACGAAGCCGCGGCGGTTATGCACCTTGCGGATGAAGTGCTTGATCATCTCTTCGGCGACCTCGAAGTCGGCGATGACCCCGTCACGCATGGGACGGATGGCTTCCATGTGGCCCGGGGTGCGGCCCAGCATCTGCTTGGCTTCGATACCGACAGCGTGGACGATCTTGCGGCCACCCACGTTACGCAGGGCGACGACGGACGGTTCGTTCAGAACGATGCCCTTGCCCTTCATGTAGATCAGGGTGTTGGCGGTGCCGAGATCGATGGCGATATCGTTCGAGATCGAGCCGAAGATGTGGGAGAACATGGGCCTGGGATACCGTTCGTTCGAGCCTTGAGGGCGTGCGTTTAACTCGATCTGCTTCGGCGACGCCCCGGCTTCGCGTATCCCCATACGCGCCGCCTCCTGATCGTCTTCGCCTGACCGACCGAGGGCTCGTTTGCCCGTGTGCGGAGGCGATTACAAGCCCCGTGACCACAGCTTGGTCCCGGAAGGGGGACAGGTTGTTCACGATAGTGTCAAGGCGACGCCCTGCCCCACCCCCATCGCGCACCGATTGCAAAGTCTATCCGTCCGCATTCGGACGATGAGCCGCCGCTCCGATGTCAGTCCTCGCTGACGCCCGCCGCCTTCTCGCGCCGTTTGACGAACTCGCGCACGGCCAGCATCAGCCCCAGCCAGACCACCGCCACCGCCGCCAGGATCAGCGAGGTCCAGACGCCGTCGCCGCTGACCGCCGACACCACCGCCCCGCCGAAAAAGGCCACCAGCGCCGTCTTGGGCAGGACGCCCAGCGCGCACCCGGCCAGATAGGTCCAGAAATTCGCCCGCGTCGCCCCGAAGGCCATGTTGACCACGATGAAGGGCGCGGACGGCACATTGCGGATCATGAAGCTGGCGTAGAAGGCGTTGCGCCCGACAAACCGCTTCAACCGGTCCAGCGTCCGACTGTCGAACCGGTCGATCAGCCGGGCGGTCGGTCCCCGGCCCAGCCAGTAGGTCACCCCCGCCGACACCACCGTCGCCACCCAGCTGTAGGCGAATCCCAGGTTCGGCCCGAAGGCCACCACGCAGGCGGCGATCAGGATGAACTGCGGCGCGCCGATGAAGGCCGACACCACGAACAACACCACCGTCGCCGCGAAGGCCCACGGACTGCCCGCATAGCCTTGCAGCCAGGCCTCCAGCTTCTCCTCGGCGTCCAGCCCCAGCTGCGTCTTGCCGAGCGCCAGCAATCCGAGGGTCGCGCCCAGCAACAGCACGGTCGCCAGCACCACCTTCCAGCGGCGGGCTTCCATATTGAGGATAAAATCGAGGATGCGGCGCAAGGATCTGTCCCGGCTCAGGGGCGAGCCGGGCCATTTGCACGGACTGCCCCCGCCCGTTCAAGCGCCCTGATCCAGCATTCGCTCCAGCGTGCCCAGCTCATCGGCCTCGGCGGCGGGCTTGTCCCAGCGGATGCGACTGATGCGGGGGAAGCGCATGGCGACGCCGGACTTGTGCCGCTTGGACCGCTGAAGGCCCTCAAAGGCGACCTCCAACACCAGTCCGAAGTCCCGTCCTGCCCTGACCGACCGCACCGGCCCGAACCGCTCGACGGTGTTGTCGCGAACGAACTTGTCCAGTTGCTTCAGCTCCTCATCGGTGAAGCCGAAATAGGCCTTGCCCACCGGCGTCAGGGCCGGAACGCCGTCCGCGCCTTCCGTCCAGACCCCGAAGGTGAAATCGGAATAGAAGCTGGACCGCTTTCCATGCCCACGCTGGGCATACATCAGCACCGCGTCGATCAGGTGCGGATCGCGCTTCCACTTGAACCATGGGCCCTTGGGGCGACCGGCCTCATAGACACTGTCGAGCCGCTTGAGCATCAGCCCCTCGGCCGCGAGCGGATCGCCCTCCGGCGGATCGGCGCGGATCGCCGCCAGTTCCTCCCAACTGTCGAACGAAACCAGAGGTGACAGGTCCAGTCGCTCGGACCCAGCCGCCGCCACGAACCGCTCCAGCCGCGCCCGCCGCTCCACGAACGGCAGGGCGCGCAGGTCCTCGCCATCGGCGGCCAGCAGGTCATAGGCCCGGATGCCCGCCGGGTGGGCGGCGATCAGCTTGGGATCGGCCACCTTGCGGTTCAGCCGCTGCTGCAGGTCGCCGAACGCCCCCACCCTGCCCTCGCGCAGCACCAGCAACTCGCCGTCGATCACGCCCTCATAGTTCAGCGCCGCCAGCACATCGGGAAAGGCCGGCGACACGTCCTCGCCGGTCCGGCTGTAGAGACGCTTCACCCCGCCCTCGCTGACGGCCTGCACACGGATGCCGTCCCACTTCCACTCGGCCGCGTAGGCGGCGGGGTCCAGCCGGGCGAAATCGACCGCTTCATCGATCGGCTGGGCCAGCATGACCGGCCGGAACCGCCCATGCGCCTCGGCCAACGGTCGTTCCGCCTTGCCGTCCAGCCAGGCCAGCAGATCGGCATAGGGCGGGCTCTGGGCGTGCCAGACCTCCTGGATGTCCGCGACCTCGACCCCGCCGAAGTCCGCCGCCGCCTGCCAGGCCAGCCGCGCCGACACCCCGACCCGAAGGCCGCCGGTGACCAGCTTCAACAGCGCCCACCGCCCGTCGGCGTCCAGCGCATCCAGCCAGCCCTCCAGCAGTCCCTGCACCGCGCCGCGCTTCGCCTCGCGCAGGGCGTCGATCACCTCGGACAGCTCCGGCTCACGGTTGGCCCCGTGCCGGGCCGGCCAGATCAGCGCCGCCGTCTCGGCCAGATCGCCGACATAGTCATAAGACAGGCGGAACAGGTCCGGATCGACCCGCGCCTCGACCGCCGCCCGGATCATCGCCGGCTTGGCCGCATTGAACGAGAGCGCCCCGGTAAGGGCGGCCAGCGCCCAGCCGCGATCCGGGTCCGGGGCCTCAGCCAGATGGTCGCGGATCAGCTTCAGCTTGGCGTTCCGGGACGACGTCAGCGACAGCCGGTCCAGCAGGGCGGCGAAGGCGCGCATCAGTCGTCGTCCTCGTCTTCATAGCCCACCAGATGCAGCGCCCGCGCCTTCAGCCCGTTCAGCTCGGCCCAGCGCCGCAGGGCGTCGTCCCGCCCGTGGGTGATCCAGGTCTCCTGCGGCGCCAGCTCGGTCAGGGTGGCGGTCAGTTCGTCCCAGTCCGCGTGGTCCGACAGCACCAGCGGCAGTTCCACGCCCCGCTGCCGGGCTCGCGCCCTCACGCTCATCCAGCCCGAGGCGAAAGCCGTCACCGGATCGGGGAAGCGGCGGCTCCAGCGGTCGGCGATGGCCGAAGGCGGGGCGATGACGATCCGCCCGGCGAAATCCGCCTTGGAGCCCGTCGCGGGCGCCAGCGGCCCCAGATTGACGCCGAAATGCTCATACAGCCGGTTCAGCCTCTCCAGCGCCCCGTGGACATAGATCGTCTCGTCATAGCCCGCCTCGCGCAGTAGCCGGATCACCCGCTGCGCCTTGCCCAAGGCATAGGCCCCGACCAGATGCGCCCGTTCCGGGAACTGGACCACCGAGCGCAGCAACCGCCCGATCTCATGACTGTCCGGCGGATGGCGGAAGACCGGCAGGCCGAAGGTCGCCTCGGTGATGAAGACATCGCTGGGCACAGGCTCGAACGCCGCGCAGGTCGGGTCGCGCCGCCGCTTGTAGTCGCCGGACGCCGTAATGGTCAGCCCGCCCTGCCGCACCGTCGCCTGCGCAGAACCCAGCACATGGCCTGCGGGGGCCAGCGACACCTCTACCCCGCCGACCATCAGCCGCTCGCCATAGGCCAGCGCCTGTGTCGACCCCGCGAAATCCTTTCCGTAGCGCTCGCCCATGATCGCCAGCGTCTCCGGCGTGGCCAGCACAGCGCCATGCCCGGCGCGGGCGTGGTCGGCGTGGCCATGGGTGATGACGGCGCGATCCACCGGCCCCGGCGGGTCGATGAAGAACCCGCCCTCCGGGCACCAAAGCCCCTGCGGCGTCGGGCGCAGCACGGCTTCAGGCAGGATTGTCCGGTTCGGGCTCATGCGTCTCCGACAGCAAAGGCGGTCATCCGAAACGCGGCAAGCCGAAAAGGTGTCCCGTCACCTCGCCCGGCACACATCCTGCGGCGTGGCGCCCGCGCCCTGCCCCCAGTGGGCGCGGTCCGCCCGGTCGGTCAGGCGCAGGTCGATCCGTCCGCCGGCCTTCAGCTGATCCCAGTCCAGCCAGACCCGGTCGAAGGCCTGACCGTTCAGGCGGGCGCCCGAGACATACTGGACCCGCTCGCCGGTCGCGCCGGGGGCGTTGATGCTCAGGGTGCGGCCCTGGCCCAGATCGATCTCGACCTGTTCGAAACGCGGCGTCCCGACCAGAAGCTCGCCTGTTCCCGGCATGCCCGGATACAGGCCCACCGCCCCGAAAAGATACCAGGCCGACATCGTCCCCAGATCGTCATTGCCGGTCACGCCGTTGGGCGCGTTGGTGAACAGGGTCTGGGCCGCGCGGACCACCGCCGCCGTGCGATCAGGCCGCCCCAGCAGGGTGTAGATCCACGGGGTGTGCATGGTCGGCTCGTTGTTCGGATTGTACCGGTGCTGGCCATAGTAGGCGTAGGGCCCTGCCACCCACTCGGCGCGGGCGCTCGTGGGATCGGCGGAGATCTTGTCGAAAGCGAAGAAGCGATCCAGCCGCGCCAGCGTCCGCTCACGCCCGCCCATCGCCTCGGTCAGCCCCGCCACATCCTGCGGGACCAGCCACTGGTACTGCCAGGCCGTACCCTCATGGAAGCCGTAGTGGGAGGTCGGATCATAGGCGCCGGCCGGCGGCGTGAACCATTCCCCGTCCTCCATGCGCGGGCGCGGGAAGCCGGTGAAGTCGCTCTCGCCGTCGGCCACCGAGGCGTCCCAGACATTGCGCCAGTTGCCGCCTCGACGACGCAGGATCGCCGCATCCGCCGTCTGGCCCAGCGCCGCGCCCATGATCGACAGAGAACAGTCGCCCAGTGCGTACTCCATGGTCGCAGACCCGGCGTGGTGTGGATCGGAGTCCATCCCTTTCGAGGGGTGCGCCCGGTCGAACTGGATATAGCCCTCGGCCAGATAGTGCGGATTGCCCGCCCGGCCGTCGTGGCGCGAGTTCAGCGGCGGATTGCCGAAGGCGTTGCGACGCAGCGCGGCCCATGCCTGCTGTTCCCGGCCCTCCAGCGCCCCATAGCGCCACAGGTCGACCATGAAGGGCGTCACCGGATCGCCGGTCATCACATTGGTCTCGAAGCTGGCGTAGCCCCAGCGCGGCAGCCAGCCGCCCTGTTCGCCGATGGCCAGCACCGACCGCGCGATGTCCCTCGCCCGCTCCGGCTTCAGTATGGCCAGCAGCTGGTTCTGGGACCGGTAGGTGTCCCACAGCGAGAAATACTCGTGATAGGTCCAGCCGTCCGCGACGTGGATTTGATCGTCATAGCCGCGGTAGCGCCCGTCGGCGTCGCTGCCGGTCATGGGTTGCAGCAGGGCGTGATACAGGGCCGTGTAGAAGACGGCGCGGTCGTCACGCGTCCCGCCGCTGACCCGGACCGACCTCAGTTCCCGGTTCCAGACCTCCTGCGCCGCCTCTCGCATGGCGTCGAAGCTCAACAGTTGACCGTCGCGCCGCCCCTCGGCGTCCAGATTGCCCCTCGCCCCCGCCTGATCGACGTGCGAGATGGCGCTGATCGCCGTCACGGCCTGCCCGCCCGCCAGATCAAACGTCACCCAGGCGCCGTTCCTGGGGTCGTGCTCGCTCTCCATGCTGAAGCGCGCGCCCGGCGTGCCGCCCGCCTGTCCCCAGACGCCGAAGCCGGTGAAGGGCCGGTCGAACTCGATGCGGAACCAGGTCGAATACTGGTGGCCGCCGCAGAAGCTCATCGTCGTCACCTTGCCCTCGACCGCGCGGTCGCCGACGACGCGGATCTGGCTGCCGATGACCCGGTGCCGCTCATTGGCCTGACTGACGTTGATCAGGACATGGCCCTGCGTCTGGCCCGGCGCGAAGGTGTAGCGCTCGGCCGCCGCCCGGGTCAGGGCCGTCGCCTCCACGTCGATGCCGCCGTAATCGGTCAGCCTGACGCGATAGTAGCCCGCCTGCCCCACCTCTCCCTCGTGGGTGTAGCGGGAGGCATAGGCCTTGTGATCGAAGCTGTTGGCCTTGGTGGTGTCGAACGTCCCGCCCGGGGTGATGGAGCCGGTCACCGGCAGGACCGACACCTGCCCGCCCTGCTCCCAGCAGCCGGCGCCCGAGATGAAGGAGCGCCCGAAGCCCCGTATCGTCTCGTCGTCATAGCGATAGCCCGCATAGTGCGAGCCGATCGGGCTGACCTGAATCAGGCCGAAGGGGGCCGAGGCGCCGGGGAAGGTGTTCCCCTCGTCCCGCGTGCCGATGAAGGTGTTGACGGTCTGAGGCAGCGTCCGGTCATTCCGGACCGACGCCGCCGTCACAGGCTGCGCCAGCCCCAGCAAAACCACGGCCGCCGCCATCGCCTGTCCGAACCGGACCGCGTTCCGCCACCCCATCGCTTCCTCCCCGAAGCCCTGATTTGTCAGGCCGGTTCTAGGGCGATGCGGCGACGGTGTGAACCGTCTGTATCAAACGCAAGGAACCGTAGCGTCTCGTCATTTGCTCCCCCCTTCGCAACTGCGTAATGAGGGCCGCCGTTCAACGGGAGTCGCCATGTCCAGCCTGCAGTCCTCCGCCCTCGCTCGCGTCAAGCCGTCGGCCACGCTCGCCGTCACCGCACAGGCCCGGCAGCTGAAAGCCGAGGGTCGCGATGTGATCGGTCTGGGCGCCGGGGAGCCGGACTTCGACACTCCGGGCAACATCAAACAGGCCGCCATCGACGCCATCACCCGCGGCGAGACGAAGTACACCGACGCCGACGGCATGCCCCAGCTGAAGGCCGCCATCTCGGCCAAGTTCAGGCGCGAGAACGGCCTCGACTATTCGACGGCCCAGATCCACGTCGCTCCGGGCGGCAAGCCGGTCATCTTCAACGCCTTGGTCGCCACCCTGAACCCGGGTGACGAGGTCATCGTCCCCGCCCCCTACTGGGTCTCCTACCCCGACATGGTCCTGCTGTCGGGCGGCGAGCCGGTCAAGGTGATCGGCGAGGAGAAGGACGGCTTCAAGCTGCGTCCCGAGGTGCTGGAAGCGGCCATCACGCCGAAGACGAAGTGGCTGATCCTCAACAGCCCGTCCAACCCCACCGGCGCCGCCTACACCCGAGCCGAACTGGAGGGCCTCGCCGAGGTCCTGCGTCGTCACCCGCACGTCTGGGTGCTGACCGACGACATGTACGAACACCTCGTCTACGGCGACTTCGAGTACACGACCATCGCCCAGGTCGCGCCGGACCTCTACGACCGCACCCTGACCGTCAACGGCGTGTCCAAGGCCTATGCCATGACCGGCTGGCGCATCGGCTATGCGGGCGGACCCAAGCCGCTGATCGACCTGATGCGCAAGGTGGCCAGCCAGACCACCTCCAACCCGACAAGCATCAGCCAGTGGGCCGCCGTCGAGGCGCTGAACGGCCCGCAGGACTTCATGGCCGAGCGCCGCGTCGCCTTCGAAAAGCGCCGCGACCTGGTCGTCTCGATGCTGAACCAGACGGCGGGCGTCACCTGCGCCACCCCGGAAGGCGCCTTCTACGTCTATCCGTCCATCGCGGGCCTGATCGGCAAGACCACCGAGGGCGGCGTGGTCATCGACGGCGACTCGACCTTCGCCGCCGAACTGCTGAACGCCGAGGGCGTGGCCGTGGTCCAGGGCGAAGCCTTCGGGTTGTCGCCCTATTTCCGCATCAGCTACGCGACGAGCGAGAGCGTGCTGGAAGAGGCCTGCACGCGGATCCAGCGGTTCGCGGCGTCGCTGCGCTAAGAGTCGGCCAAGACCTCACCTCTCCATCGCCCTCCAAGGCGATGGAGAGGACCGATCGGCGCGCGAGCGACGATCAGGAGAGGGCGGCGCAGGCATCAACCAGTTGCGCACCGACCCAATTCATGCAACTTTTCCGAGCATGGATGAACACGCCACACACGCGTTCGCCAAACGTTTGCGATGCCCCATGACACCGCCCGAAGCGCGGCTCTGAACCCGTGTCCGCGCTCACCGCTTGCAGGGCTTCAAATTCCGCCGCCAGCATCCGTGCGGCCCCTACATCCTCGATTTCTACTGCGCAGCGGCGCGCCTCGCGGTCGAGGTGGACGGGCGCTGCCACGAAGACCCGCACCGGATCGCACACGACCGACGTCGAACCCGCTGGCTGGCCGCACAGGGCATCCGCGTAGTGCGGATCGCGGCGCATGATGTGCGAGACGAATTGGACGGCGTGCTTGGCTTCATCGCCCGCGTGGTTCGCGAACGGATCGCCGATATCGGCGCCGCCCCCTCCACCACCCGGGCCAGGTCGCCCGGGCGGTCCCCCTCCCCACCTTCGGTGGAGAGGTGAGGCTGAGCCACCTTCTCCCGCAAGGGGAGAAGGCGAAGATCAGATCATCGCCATGCCGCCATTCACGTGCAGCGTCTGCCCCGTGACATAGGCCGCTTCATCCGACGACAGGTACACCGCCGCCGCCGCGATCTCGTCGCCGGTGCCCAGACGGCCGGCCGGGATGTTGCGCAGGATGGTCTCGCGCTGCTGGTCGTTCAGCACATCGGTCATCGGCGAGGCGATGAAGCCCGGGGCGATGCAGTTCACGGTGATGCCGCGCGAACCGACTTCCTGCGCCAGCGACTTCGAGAAGCCGATCATCCCGGCCTTGGAGGCCGAATAGTTGGTCTGGCCGGGGTTGCCGGTCACGCCGACCACCGAGGTCACGCCGATGATGCGGCCCGAGCGGCGCTTCATCATCCCCTTCATCGCGGCGCGCGACAGGCGGAAGTAGCTTTCGAGGTTGATCTTGATGACCTGCTCGAAGTCCTCGTCCTTCATCCGCATCAGCAGGCCGTCCCTGGTGATGCCCGCGTTGGCGACGAGGATGTCCAGCGGCGAACCGGCGGCTTCCTCGGCGCGCGCGATCAGACCGTCGACCGAGGCCGCGTCGGACAGGTTGGCCGTCGCGTAAAAGGCGCGCTCGCCCAGTTCCGCGGCCAGTTCCTGCAGCACCGCCTCGCGGGTGCCCGACAGAACGACCGTCGCGCCTTGCGCGTGCAGGGCGCGGGCCACCGCGCCGCCGATGCCGCCGGTCGCGCCGGTCACGAGGGCCGTCTTGCCAGTCAGGTTGAACATTTTGATAGCTCCGCCATTTCGTGGGAGGGGTCTAACCGAGCCCGCGTCATATCGCCAGAAGGAACGCCCGATGGACCGAAACCGCCTCATCGCCAGCCGCCGCTCCCTGCTTCTGGGCGTCGGAGCCCTTGGTGTGTCTGGAGGTCTGGCCGGCTGCGGGACGGTCGGCCTGCCCTTTGGAGGCGGCGGTTCGGCGCCGGCGATTCGCGGTCTGGACCGCCTGCCGCGCAGCCAGACGGTGCTGAACCGCTTCGTCAGCGAGCGCCGCCTGCCCGGCGTCTCGGTCGGTGTCCGCGCCCCCGACGGCAGCGACATCTTCATCCAGGCGGGGACGCTGGACTTCAACGTTTTCGACCGCGTCGGGCCGGACAGCCTGTTCCGCATCTTCTCCATGACCAAGCCGATCACCGGGACCGCGGCGGCCCTGCTGATCGAGGACGGAAAGCTGACGCTCGACACCCCGGTCGCCGACATCGTGCCCGAGTTCGCCGATCTGAAGGTCGCGACCAACCCCGAGCGCGGTCTGGCGGGCCGCCCGGCCCGCAACGTCATGACCATCCGCCATCTGCTGACCCACACCAGCGGGCTCAGCTATTCCATCGCCGGAGACGGTCCGGTCCCTCGCGCCTATCGCGAGGCGGGCCTCACCCCCGGCGCGCCCGGCGGCGACAGCAATCAGGTCCGCGACCTCGACGAACTGGTCCGCAAGCTGGGCGACCTGCCCCTGATCGCCGAGCCGGGAACCGCCTACCACTACAGCCTGTCGCTGGATGTGCTGGGTCTGGTCATCCAGCGCGTCTCGGGCATGGCCTTCCCCGACTTCGTCCAGCGCCGCATCCTCAATCCGGTCGGCATGCGCGACACCGTCTGGCGACTGCGCGACGGCGACGCCGCACGGCTGATGCAGGTCTACGCCTTCGGTCGCGACGGCCGGAATCCGCCTTCGGTCATGCCGGGTCTGTCAGCCGAGGACTACTCCGCTCCGGTCACCCTCTATTCCGGCGGCGGCGGTCTGATCTCCTCGACCCGCGACTATCTGGACTTCCTGTCCATGCTGCTGCGCGACGGGCGCGCGGGCCGTGTGCGGGTGATGAAGCCCGAGACCGCCCGCCTGATCCACACCGACATCCTGCCCGAGGGTCTGACCGCAGAGGGCGGCGGCTATGGCTTCGGCGGCTGGATCGCCCGCCCGGGTCACCGCCGTCAGGGCGAGTTCGGCTGGAGCGGCGCGGCGGGCACGCAGGGCTGGATCGACCCGGAGAAGAACTTCGCGGCGACCATGATGATCCAGGCCATGCCCTATCGCGCAGTGGACATCCTGACGGAGCTGCGCCCGGCGCTGGACGCGGATCTGGGGATCGAGCGGGCGGGCTAGATCCGCCCGAACACGCCCCACAGCAGGACCAGCATCAGCGGCGCCCACGACAGGGCCAGCAGGATCCACGCCTCGCGGGCGTCGCGGCGCCAGTAGCGGTAGCCCCCGGCGCCGACGGCGGCCAGCATGACCAGCGCCGTCACCGCGCCCATCAGGTCAAAGCCGCCGCGTACTGACAGGGTCAGCGACACGGCGCCATAGAGCAGCGGCAGGATCGCCAGAACGACCCAGCTGACGACGGCCAACCAGAAGAGCGCGCTAGCCTTGGTCAAGACCGGGCTCCGGCGTCAAACAGACCGTGGCGCTTCAGGTCCAGTCCGCAGCGGGCGCAGACCGGGTTCGGTCGCCACGTCCGGCGGCGCAGGCGCGAGAACAGATACTGCCCCCGAAAGGGCAGCCACCTGTCCCTGATCTCCAGAAAGACGTTGAAACCGCACCTCGGGCAGGCCGGAAAGCGCAGGAACAACCAGCCGTTCAGAATGATGAACGCCAAGAACGGCACGAAGGCCATCCAGTGGTGCCCCGGCGGTGCGAACGAAGCCAGTACCAGCGCGATGACGCCGCTGGCGAAGAAGACGACGGGGCCGAGTCCCCAGAGCCAGACCATCCCGACGAGGTAGACACTGGGGCCCCTCAACTCGCGTCAGCCCAGCGACTTGGCGAAGGCTTCCAGTTCCTCGGGCATGTTCAGCGGAGCGCTCTCGGCGTTCGGCGCGATGCGCTTGGCCATGCCGGTCAGCACCTTGCCCGAGCCGACCTCGGCGAAGCGGGTCACGCCGCCCTCGCCCGCCATCCACTCCATCGACTCACGCCAGCGGACGCGGCCGGTGACCTGCTCGACCAGCAGGCGGCGGATGACTTCCGGATCGCTTTCCGGGCGGGCCAGAACGTTGGCGACCACCGGAACGACCGGGGCGTTGATGGTGGCTGCGGCCAGCGCTGCGGCCATCTCGTCGGCGGCGGGCTGCATCAGCGGGCAGTGGAAAGGCGCCGAGACGTTCAGCAGGATGGCGCGGGCGCCCAGTTCCTTGGCGGCCTCGATAGCGCGATCCACGGCGGCCTTCTCGCCGGAGATGACGATGTTTCCGGCGTTGTTGTCATTGGCGACCACACAGACGCCGATCTCGGCGCCGACCTTGGCGGCGGCCTCGGCCAAGGCCAGATCGGTCTTCGGGCCGATCAGCGAGGCCATGGCGCCCTGCCCCACCGGCACGGCGCGCTGCATGGCCTGACCGCGCAGCTTCAGCAGGCGGGCGGTGTCGGTCAGCGACAGCGCTCCGGCGGCGCACAGGGCCGAGTATTCGCCCAGCGAGTGGCCGGCCACAAAGGCGGCGCGGTCCACGCCGACGCCGAACTCCACCTTCAGCACCCGGGCGGCGGCGGCCGAGACGGCCATCAGCGCCGGCTGGGCGTTCTCGGTCAGGGTCAGCTGGTCTTCCGGCCCTTCGCGCATCAGGGTCGACAGCTTCTGGCCCAGCGCCTCGTCCACCTCGTTGAAGACGTCGCGGGCGCAGGCGAAGGCGTCGGCCAGCGCCACGCCCATGCCGACGGCCTGGCTGCCTTGGCCGGGGAACAGAAGGGCGAGGGTCATATGAAGGGCTCCGAAGCCGTGAATCAGGCCCGCAGCGATAGGCCGGGCGTGCCGCAGGGGCAAGCCGGGCCGCTCAAGATCAGCCCCAGAGGTGGATGGCGTCCGGCGCGGGCTGCGCCTCGACCGGCGCGGTCTCGCCGGCATAGCTGATCCGGCTTTCGCGCCCGCCGCAGACACAGCGGAAGCGTTGCGACGTCCCGGCGGCGGGCCAGTCGCGGGTCGAGCCGAACAGGGTGCGGGCGTCCATCAGGGCCACATGCACGCAGCCCGGCGACAGGCAACGCACGATCATCCGCCCGCGCGACGCATCCATTTGAGATTCGGCCATGATTCCTCCCGGACCCCGACGCTAGCCGGATCGTCCTGTGAGTCACAAGGTTAAATGTTCCAGCTTTGTTCTCATATCCACAGCCATGATCGAACCGGCGTGATGTGAAAGGGGCGGAACCCCGCGGCCCCGCCCTCCTACCCGGTCAGTCCTTGATCTCGGCCGTGCAGGGGCGGTCGTCCGGTCCGGCGGCGCCCTCGCAGCGGCGGGCGGCCAGAAGGGTCTCTTCCGTCTCGGTCAGCCGGTTCAGCCCGTCGGCGCCGCGCGTCAGGGTGAAGGCGTCATACAGACGACCCGTGGCGGTGAAGGCCCGGAACGACAGGGTGTCGGCATCCACGTCGATCAACTGGTACAGCTCGGTGTTCTCGGCGGCGCGGACCGGCTGGCTGTCGGCGCGGTCGTTCAGGCCGTACATCTTCGAGCCCGTCACCGAGACCACATAGACCGGCCCCTGCGGACGGCCCGCATCGCTGTTGGCGCGCGAGGCGGCGGCGCCGGCGGGGTCCGAGACCCGGCCATAGCAGTGGTCATGTCCCTGCAGCACCAGATCGATCCGGCGGGCGTCGAAGATCGGCTTCCAGGCCGCCTTCAGCGCCTCGGTGTCCTCGGGCCGGGCGCAGGTGTAGAGCGGCTGGTGGAACAGGGCGACGTTCCAGCGCGCGGTGCTGGAGGCCAGCGTCTGGTCCAGCCAGCGGGTCTGGCTTTCCAGCCCGCCCAGATCCAGCGCCGCCGTGCCGTCCAGCACGATGAAGCGAACCCCCTGATAGTCGACGAAATAGCTGGTCTGCTCGACGCCCGGCGCGCCGTTGGTCGGCAGGGCGAACTGCAGCGACCAGTGCGGCCCCAGCACCCGCGACTCCGTGCCGTCCGCCAGAATGTGATCCACGTATTCGTGGTTGCCCGAGGCCGGGATTTGCGGAGCCATGGCGAAGGCGCGGCCGCCCGCCTCGGTCCATTCGCCCCACTCGTCGTCGTGCACCTTGGTCTCGCGCTGGGCGACCAGATCACCGGCGTGGACGACCAGCGCCGCCGGACCGGCTTCGCGCAGGGCCGAGCGGATCACCCGCGAGCCGATCTCCAGAATGTCGTTCTGGGTGTCGCCCAGATAGATGAAGCGGAAGGGCTGGAAGCCCTCGGCGGCGGTCTGGAACGGCAGCCACTCGCTCCAGCCGTCGGCGGCGCGCACACGATAGACGTAGCGGGTGGACGGGATCAGCCCCTCGAAGCGCACCTGATGATAACGGGCCTCGCCGTTCTCATTGGCGATGGAGGCCGTCGTTCCCGCGACCGTGCGGGCGATGAAGCCCAGCAGGGGGCCGTCGATCTCGACCGCGATCTGGGCCTCGGCGGTCGTCTGGCGAACGTCCGTGCGCCAGGCCACGGCGGCGCCGCGCGCGGCATCGGCGCCGGGCGTCAGAACGATCCGGTCGGCCCAGCCCCGGGCGGCCCAGCGGCCGTTCGGCGCATGCTTCGGCGGCGGCGCGACCTCGGGGTCCGGCGGCGCCACGATCTGCGCCATCGACGGCGCGGCGGCGAACAGCAGGGCGCCCGTGAGGGCGGCGGCCGACAGCTTCATTGGAGTATCCCCGACTCGATCCTGAAGCGGCGGACCTAGCGGGGCTTTGCGACGGTTTTGTCCGGGTCCGGAGCCCCTGCGACAATCCGGCTAGAACAGCACCGCCGGGTTCATGATCCTGAGGGGATCAATGGCCGCCCGCACCGCCTGCATGGTCGCGACCTCCAGCGGGGTCTTGTAGCGCCGCGCCTCCTCGGTCTTCAGCCGCCCAAGACCATGCTCGGCCGAGATGGAGCCGTTGTAGCGGGCGACCACATCGTGAACGACCTCGGAGCCCTGCATCCAGCGCCCGATGAAGGCGGCATGCTCCACGCCCGGCGGGCACAGGATGTCGTAGTGCATATTGCCGTCACCGACGTGGCCGAAGGCGCTGATCCGCGCGCCCGGTTCGAACCGCTCTACCGCCGCCGAGGCTTCATCCAGGAAGTCGGCGATGCGCGAGACGGGGACGGAGACGTCGTGCTTCCAGCCGCCGCCCTCGGGCTTCTGGGCCGCTGACTGTTCCTCGCGGACCTTCCAGAAGGCGGCGCGCTGGGCGTCGTTCTGGGCGATGGCGGCGTCGGTGATCAGCCCGGCCTCAAAGGCGTCGCCCAGCAGCCGTTCCAGCGCCGCCTCCGCTGCCCCCGGCTCACCCGACGCCAGTTCGATCAGCACATACCAGGGCGGCGTCGTCTCCAGCGGCTCGCGCGTGTCGGGGATGTGCTTCAGGGCGAACTCGACCCCGATCCGCTTCATCAGCTCGAACGCCTCGACGCCCCCGCCGGTCTCGGCCTTTGCCCGGGCCAGCAGTTCGATGGCCGCATGGGCGCTGTCCAGCCCCACCACCGCCGTCGCCCGCGAGCGCATGATCGGGAACAGCTTCAGCGTCGCCGCCGTCACCACCCCCAGCGTCCCCTCGGCCCCGATCAGCAGCTGCTTGAGGTCATAGCCGGTGTTGTCCTTCCGCAGCCGCTTCAGGCCGTGGAAGATCTCCCCGTTCGGCATGACAGCCTCGAGACCCAGCACCAGATCGCGCATCATGCCGTAGCGCACCACCTGCGTGCCGCCCGCATTGGTCGAGATGACCCCGCCGATGGTCGCTGTCCCCTCGGCCGCGAGGCTGAGCGGGAAGCGCCGTCCGGCCGCCTCGGCCGCCTGCTGCGCCTCCAGCAGGGTGATCCCCGCCTCGACCGTCATGGCGTCGTCCAGCGGCGTCACATCGCGCACCGCCCGCAGCTTGCGTGTCGACAACAGGACCTCGCCGAACGGAATCTGCCCGCCGACCAGCCCGGTGTCCCCGCCCTGCGGCACGATGGCCACCCGGTGCTCTGCACAGATCGTCACCAGCTTCGCGACCTCTTCGGTCGAGCGCGGCGTCAGCATCAGGGGCGTATGGCCCTTCCACCGGTTCCGCCACTCGGTCAGCCAAGGGGCGATATCGGACGGATCATCGGTCCACCCGCCACTACCGGCGGCGGCCTTGAGGGCGGCGAGAGCTTCAGGCGACGGGGAGGTCATGGCCTTTTGTGGCAAGGGTTGAGAGGGAGCGCCAGTTGAAACCGGGCCCGCCGCACAGTCATTCCGATGCGGGTGACGGCGCAACGTCTTCCAGCGCCTCCCGCACCGTCCCCAGCCGGTTCCGGCTGATCGGCAGGGGCTCGCCCTCGCGCATCAGCAACCGGTTACGCCCGCCCTCGCGCTCAAGCCCCCGAACCTGATCGAGATTGGCGATCACCGAGCGATGGACCCGCAGGAAGCTGTCCGGCAAGTGCTTCTCCAGCCGGTCCAGACGCGCCGCGTGCAGCAGGCGCCGCCCCCCGATCAGGCGCAGTTCGACGTAGTCGTCCGCCCCGACGATGGCGATGATGTCCGCCAGCGGCACCCGCTCGACGCCGCGCGCGGAGGCCACGGTCAGGCAGTTCGGGCGGGCCGCCGCGCGGGTCAGCGCCACTTCGCGGCTCTGGTCGTCCCGCCCCAGCCGCACCACCTCGATCATCAGCAGCGGCAGCACCAGCCCGGCGGCGAACAGGAAGTAGGACAGGTCGGTCAGCCAGGCCGGAAAGATCAGCGCGACCGCCAGAAACAGACCCAGATAGGCCAGCGTCGGACGCGCGCCCGGACGACGCCGCCAGACGGCGACGGCGGTTACCGACACCGAAATGGCCAGACCGACGATCAGGGCCAGCACCGTTTTGGCGTCAAAGCCTTCGACGAACACCGTGGCGACGACCGCCACCACGGTGACGGCGAGGACCGGGCGACGCGCCTGTGGCCAGAATCGCGACACCGCCCACGACACGAGCAGGATCGAGAACACCGCAGCCAGTCCCCAGATCCCGACCAGTCGCCAGCCGTGGACGGGATAAGCGTAGGGAACGAGCGTCCGCAGGCTTTCCAGGATCGCCTGCAACCCCGCCACCGCCGCCAGCGCGCCCAGCATCAGGCTGGAACCGGTGCGCCGCAGACCGTGGATCACGCCGAATCCGAAGGCGGCGGCGAACAGGCTTCCCGCCGCGATGAAGGCCATGGCCAGCAGCGGCGCCCGCGACGGCCAGGGCCAGCGTCCGACCAGCAGCCCCGCGATGGGCCCGTCCAGCCGTACCCGTCCGTGGAAGGACGACATGCGGATGACGATCTCATTGTCCGCCTCGCGCCACAGGTTGTCCGGGATCGGGAAGGCCGCCTCATAGCGTCCGGCGATCTCCTCCGACTCCGACGCGCCCGGCTGACCGTTCGCGCCCAGCCGGTGATCGTTCAGCCAGACCTCGGACGACGCCACGCCGACGACGTACAGGGCCTGAGGCTCATGCCCGGCCGCACGCTGGACCGTGGAGCGCAGCCAAAGCTCGCGCCCCTGCGGATCGATCACGCCCTCGACCGGACGGCAGTCGGTCAGCACCGGCGCCGCCGCGCCCGATACGGCACGACATGAGTCCCAGCCCTCCTGCGCCCGCAGCGCGGTCGGAAGGGCCGTCAGAAGGATCACGAAAACAAGCAGTCGCCACATGGTTTGCACCCTAGCGCGCCGTTCACCGGAAAGCGCCGCCGTTCACCGATGCAGGACGACCCTTCGCCGAAACGCGCTCCACACCTGCGCAAGTCCGGTCTCCAACAGGCTCATGACCCACACAGCCCTGAACCGTCGTTCCCTTCTCGCCGCCGCCGGCATCGCCGCGCCGGCCCTCGCCCTGCCGTGGAGCGCCCGCGCGCGGACGCAGGCTGAGGCCGGTCCCTTCCGCTTCGTCGCCGGGAACGGTCAGGAGACCGACGCCGAGCGCGGCTTCTTCGAGGTCCCGGAGGATCGCAACATCCCCGGCTCGCGTCGCATCCGCATCGGCTACGTCCGCTTCCCCTCGACCTCGCCCAATCCGGGACCGCCCATCGTCTATCTGGCGGGAGGACCGGGCGGCTCAGGCCCCCGGACGGCGATGGGCCCGCGCTTCCCCATCTTCATGGCCCTGCGCGAGGTCGCCGACGTCATCGCCCTCGATCAGCGCGGCGTCGGCCTGTCGGCGCATATCCCGGACCGCCCCGCCGCGACCGGCCCCTTCCCCGCCCTGACCCGCGACGGCATGACCGGCTGGTATCGGGACGAGATGCAGAAGGCCTGGGTCGACTGGACCCGCGCCGGGGTGGCCATGACCGGCTACACCACCGAACAGAACGCCGACGACATCGAGGACCTGCGCCGCCACCTCGGCGTCGACAAGGTCAATCTGTGGGGCATCAGCTACGGTACCCACCTGGCCCTCTCGGTCCTGAAGCGGCACCCGCACTCCATCGGCCGCGTCGCCCTCGCCAGCCTTGAGGGGCAGGACCAGACGGTGAAGCGCCCGGCGCGAATCGACGCCTTCCTGAACCGCGTGGACCGGCTGCTGGACAACGACCCGGTCGCCCGCGCCGCCATCCCGAACCTGCCCGCCCTGATGCGCCGCGTGCATGCGCGGCTTGAGGCAGATCCGGTGACGCTGACCCTCGCCAACGGCGAAGTCGCCCGGCTCGGCGGCTTCGGCGTGCAGCTTCTGGCGGGCGGGATGGTCGCCAACCCGCCCTCGCTGTCGATGCTGCCGCGTCTCTATCTGGCGCTTGACGCAGGCATGACGGAGGCCTTGGCGCCGATGATGCCGCCGTTCTCGAGCCTGTTCAGCCTCTCGGGCATGCCGGAAGCCATGGACATCGCCTCGGGCATCTCTCCGGAGCGGCTGGCTCTGGTTGAGGAAGAACGGAAGACGGCCGTGCTGGGCGACGCCTTCAACTTCCCCATGCCGCATCTGCTGGGTGCAATCCCCGGCCTCGATCTGGGTCCGGACTTCCGCGCGTCGATCCACATCGACACCCCCGCCCTGCTGGTCGCCGGGTCGCTGGACGGCCGAACGCCGCTGGAGGAACAGGCCGAGGTCATCGCCCAGTTCCGCAACCGGTCGCAGGTTCTGGTCGAAAACGCCGGCCACAACGTCTTCGAGGCCCATCCGGAGGTGCAGCCCCTGCTGGTCCGCTTCTTCAGTGAGCAGCCCGTCGCCGACACCACCCTGACCCTGCCGCCGCCGACGTTCGCGGCGGGATGAATATCGTCATCCGGGATCGGGCCTCATGGACAGATACAGGCGAACGCCGGGATAGTCAGAGCCATGTCCGCGCCCCTCTCCGCCCTCCCCGTCCCCGCCCCCATCCCGGCAGTTGGCGTCGTCTGTCTGCGCGACGAGACCGTCCTTCTGATCCGCCGGGGCAAGCCGCCGCGCATGGGCGAATGGAGTCTGCCCGGCGGCCGCATCGAACCCGGCGAGAAGGCCGTCGATGCGGCCTTGCGCGAACTCATGGAAGAGACCGGCGTCACCGCCCGGATCACCGGCCTGCTGGACGTCGTGGACGGCATATTCCCCGAGGCGAACCGGCACTACGTCCTGATCGACTACGCCGCCGACTGGGTGTCGGGCGAGCCGGTGGCGGGCGACGATGCGCTGGAGGCGCGCTTCGTGCAGCTGGATCAGGTCGAGGCCCTGATCGACTGGTCCGAAACGCGGCGGATCATCGCACTGGCGGCCGCCAAACGCAGCTGAACGGCGAAGATTACGGGGTTGTCATCAACCACCGGTCCGGTTTCGGTGGCGCGCGCCCCCCGGCCTGATACCCTGCCGGGAATTGGGAGGCACTGATGGACTTTTCTATTCTCTTCTTCGTGGCGCTGGTCGTCCTGGCCTTCGTCCTGCTGTTCAGCGTGGTGAAGATCGTGCCGCAAGGCCGTGAATTCACGGTCGAACGCTTCGGCAAATACACCCGCACCCTGTCGCCGGGCATCAGCATCCTGACCCCGTTCGTCGAGCGCATCGGCCGTCGCATGAACATGATGGAACAGGTGCTGGACGTCCCCACCCAGGAAGTCATCACCAAGGACAACGCCGTGGTGAAGGTCGACGGCATCGTCTTCATCCAGGTCATGGACGCCGCCCGCGCCGCCTATCGCGTGGACGACCTGCCCTACGCCATCTCCCAGCTCTGCATGACCAACCTGCGGACCGTGGTCGGCTCGATGGAGCTGGACGAGGTGCTGTCGCAGCGTGACTCGATCAACACCCGCCTGCTGCAGGTGATCGACGCGGCGACCGAGCCGTGGGGCGTCAAGGCCAACCGCATCGAGATCAAGGACCTGACCCCGCCGTCCGACATCACCAACGCCATGGCGCGTCAGATGAAGGCCGAGCGTGAACGTCGCGCCGTCGTCACAGAGGCGGACGGCGAGAAGCAGGCCGCCATCACCCGCGCGGAGGGCGCCAAGCAGGCCGCCATTCTGGAAGCCGAAGGCCGCCGCGAAGCCGCCTTCCGCGACGCTGAGGCCCGCGAACGTGAAGCCGAGGCCGAAGCCCGCGCCACCGCCATGGTGTCCGAGGCCATCGCCCGCGGCGACGTGAACGCGATCAACTACTTCGTCGCCCAGAAGTATGTGGAGGCCTTCGCCGAACTGGCCCGCAGCCCGCAACAGAAGACGGTGATCGTCCCGTCCGAGATGGGCGCCCTGGTCGGGACCATCGCCGGCATCGGCCAGCTGGTCGGTCTGGCGCAGGAGCAGCAGGGCTCGACCCCGCGTCCGGCGCCCGCCGCCGCCGCGCCCAAGCCGCCGACGCCGCCGCGCCCGCCTCGTCCCGCCGTTCCCCGGAGCTGATCCATGGACGCCCTGATCGAGCTCCACACCGCCCAGCCCTTCTGGATCTGGCTGGCGCTGGGCGTGATCCTGCTGGCGGTCGAGGCGGCCTTCTCGACCGAGTGGCTGCTGTGGCCCGCCGTGGCGGCCGGGGTGGTGGCGGTGCTGACCGCCATCGGCCTGTCACCCGGCTTCTGGGGCGAGGTCGCCCTGTTCGCCGCCCTGACCGTCGCCGCGACCCTGCTGTCGCGCCGTCTGGTGCAGAAGGTGAACCCGTCCGACGTCCCCGACATCAACGCCCGCGACAGCCGCCTGATCGGCCAGCGGGCGCAGGTGGTCCAGACCTTCGTTGACGGTCGCGGTCGGGTCTTCGTCTCGGGCGCGGAGTGGTCGGCGGTGATCGAGGGTAAGGCGCCGGCGGCCGGTGAGAGCGTCATCGTCGAAAGCATCGACGGTCCTCTGCTGAAGGTGCGGGCGACTTAACCCTCCACCACCCTTCGGGTGGCCCCCCTCCCCAGCTTCGCTGGAGAGGTGAGAGTTTGAGTTCACCTCTCCACGCAGTGGGGAGGTGGCTCGACGGCGAAGCCGACGAGACGGAGGGGTCAGAGTGACGGAGCCGTCAGAGCCTTTCGCCCGTCCCGGCCCTGGCCAGCGGCAGGCCCGAATAGATCAGCGTTTGTCCATGGCTTCTTCGCAGCCCCGGTTCGCGAGGCCGTCGGCGCGCTCGTTCAGCTCATGCCCGGCGTGACCCTTGACCCAGTGCCACTTCACCTCATGTCTCGCGCGGGCGGCGTCGAGGCGTTTCCACAGGTCGTCGTTCTTGACCGGCTTCTTGTCGGCCGTCTTCCAGTCCCGCGCCTTCCAGCCCCGGATCCATTCGGTGATGCCCTGCATCACATATTTGCTGTCCGTATGCAGATCGACGCGACACGGGCGTGTCAGGGCCTCCAGCGCCATGATCGCGCCCATCAGCTCCATCCGGTTGTTGGTGGTCAGCGGCTCGCCGCCCCACAGCTCCTTCTCATGGCCGCCCCCGGCCTGAAGGATGGCGCCCCAGCCGCCGGGCCCCGGATTGCCCTTGCAGGCGCCGTCGGTGTGGATGATGACGTGACTCATCCGCGCGCTGTAACAGGTTCCCTTGGCGTCCCGCCACCGAACCGCCTATATGCGGCATGAAAGTATGACCGGGCCGCGCATCGGCCCGAACGAGGAGATACCGCCGTGGGCGCTATGAGCATCTGGCACTGGGTCGTTGTGGGCCTGATCGTCCTTCTGCTGTTCGGCGGTCGCGGCAAGCTGTCCGGTCTGATGGGCGACGCCGCCAAGGGCGTGAAGGCCTTCCGTGACGGCCTGAAGGACACCGACGAGAACAAGCCGAAGGACGAACGCGCGGGCGCCCTGCCCCGCACGGACGCCGAAAAAGAAGACCTGAAGTCGTAATCGCGCGTCCGCGCCGGAGAGACTGACGGATGGGTGGCCTGGGCCCCGGTATCGGGGGCATGGAATACGTTGTGATCGCCATCGTGGCCCTGCTTGTCGTGGGGCCCGAACGGCTGCCCGCCATGCTGAACAAGCTGGGCAAGCTGGTCGCGCGCGCGCGCAACATGGCCAATGAGTTCCGCCACAGCTTCGATGAGATGGCCCGCCAGTCCGAGCTGGACGACCTGCGCAAGGAGGTCGAGGCCCTGCGGACCGGCCAGAGCCGCATGATGCCGCTGGGCGCCGAGGCCGAGGCTACGTTCAAAAGCATCAGCGACGACCTGAACCGCCCGCTGAACGCTCCCTCGCCCGCTCCCGCCCTGACCGGTCCCGAGGAATGGCCTGACGCCGCGCCGGTCATGGAGCCGCTGGAGGCCGAGCCCGAAGCGAAGCCCGCGGCCAAAGCCCGCAAGGCCCCCGTCTCCACAGCGACTTCGAAAGCGAAGCCGGCTGCGAAAGCCGCGGCCGCCAAGCCCGCTCCGGCGAAGAAGGCTACCGCCCCGTCCCCGGCCAAGCCCTCGGCCAAGGCGCCTGCCAAGCCCAGGCCGAAGACCACTCGCAAGAAGGCTGTCGAGCTGTGAGCGCCACTGACCGGGACGATGCCGAGATCGAGGCGTCGCGCGCGCCCCTGATGGATCACCTGATCGAGCTGCGCAGCCGGCTCCTGTGGTCTGTCGTGGCTTTCATCCTGGCCTTCCTCGTCTGCTTCTACTTCGCCGCCGACATCCAGATCTGGCTGATCAAGCCGTTCCAGGCCGCCTATGCGATGCACTCCATCGCCCAGGCGTCTGGCGCGCACGGAGCCAATCCGCTGGAGCTGATCGCCGTCACTGCCGGCCTGCACCCGATCCCGCCGGGCGCCGCCGCCACCGTGGCCCTGCAGGCGACCGCGCCGCTCGAGCAGCTTTTCACCAAGATGAAGGTGGCCGGCTTCGGCGCCGTCGCCCTGGCCTTCCCGGTGCTGGCCTACCAGCTGTACCGCTTCGTCGCGCCGGGCCTGTATCGCAACGAGAAGGGCGCCTTCCTGCCCTTCCTGTTCGTCGCCCCGGTTCTGTTCGTCGTCGGCGCGGCGCTGGTCTACTTCGTCATGCTGCCGTTCGTGATGTGGTTCTCGCTCAGCCAGCAGATCGCCGCCGACGGCATCGTCGTGGAGCTGAACACCAAGATTTCCGAATACCTCAGCCTGGTGACCTCGCTGATGCTGGCTTTCGGCCTGTGTTTCCAGCTGCCGGTCGTCACGACCCTGCTGGGCATGGCCGGGATCATCACTTCGAAGATGATGTCCGAGTTCCGTCGCTACGCCATCGTCGCCGTGGTGGTGGTCGCCGCCGTCGTGACCCCGCCGGACCCCATCAGCCAGATCATGCTCGCGGTGCCGCTGGTGCTGCTCTACGAAATCTCGATCTGGTGCGTCCGCATCATCGAACTCCGCCGCAAGAAGGCGGACGAGGCCGACGGCCTGACGGCCTGATCCCCAACCCGCTCGTTCGAGCCTCCGCAGCCGTTCTGCTCCGCGCTCGGGGTTACGGTGCGCCTCCGTTCAAATGACTCTCCCCCTCGAGGGTTCAGATCGGCCACATCGCGCCCCGGGGTCGCCCTGGCCCAAACGAAAAGGGCGCCGGACGATCTCTCGTCCGGCGCCCTCCTCGATCAGCCCCCGCTGTCGATCAGCAGCTGTAGTACATGTCGAATTCGACGGGGTGCGGGTGCAGTTGCAGCCGCGCCACTTCTTCCTTCTTCAGCTCGATGTAGCTGTCGATGAAGTCGTCATCCATCACGCCGCCCTTCTTCAGGAAGGCGCGGTCAGCGTCCAGGCTGTCCAGGGCTTCCTGCAGCGAGCCGCAGACTTCCGGGATGTTGCCGCGCTCTTCCGGCGGCAGGTCGTACAGATTCTTGTCGGCGGCCGCGCCCGGATCGATGCGGTTCTCGATGCCGTCGAGGCCGGCCATGAGCAGGGCCACGAAGGTCAGGTAGGGGTTGCCCATCGGGTCCGGGAAGCGGGCTTCGATGCGCTTGGCCTTGGGCGAGTTGACCCACGGAATACGGATCGAGGCCGAGCGGTTGCGCGACGAATAGGCCAGCTTGACCGGCGCTTCATAGCCCGGGACCAGACGCTTGTAGGAGTTGGTGGTCGAGTTCGAGAAGGCGTTGATGGCCTTCGCGTGCTTGATGATGCCGCCGATGTACCACAGGCACATGTCCGACAGACCGGCGTACTTGTCGCCGGCGAACAGCGGCTGGCCGTCCTTCCAGATCGACTGGTGCACGTGCATGCCCGAGCCGTTGTCGCCGAAAGTCGGCTTGGCCATGAAGGTCGCCGACTTGCCGTAGGACGCGGCCACGTTGTGGATCACGTATTTATAGAGCTGCAGACGGTCGGCCATGGTCAGCAGGTCGCTGAACTTCAGGCCCAGTTCGTGCTGCGCCGGGGCGACTTCGTGGTGGTGCTTCTCGGGTTGCATGCCCAGGTCGCGCATCACGCCCAGCATTTCGCCGCGCAGGTCCTGGGCGCTGTCGACCGGGTTCACCGGGAAGTAGCCGCCCTTCGGCCCGGGGCGGTGACCCATGTTGCCTTCCGAGTACTCTGCGCCGGTGTTGGCGGGCAGCTCGGTCGAGTCATAGGTGTAGCCGGTGTCGTGCGGAGCGGTGCTCCAGCGCACGTCGTCGAAGATGAAGAACTCGGCTTCCGGGCCGAAGAAGACGGTGTCGCCCACGCCCGAGGACTGGACATACGCCAGTGCCTTCTTGGCCATCGAGCGGCTGTCGCGGTTGTAGGCCTCGCCGGTGTCCGGGTTCAGCACGTCGCAGAACAGGAACAGGGTGGTCTGCTGGTAGAACGGGTCGATCCAGTAGCCGTTCAGGTCCGGCTTCAGCAGCATGTCGGACTCGTTGATGGCCTTCCAGCCGGCGATCGACGAACCGTCGAACATCGTGCCCTCTTCGAGGAATTCCTCGTCGACCAGGTCGATGTCGAAGGTGACGTGCTGCATGCGCCCCTTGGTGTCGGTGAAGCGGAGATCGACGTAGCGAACGTCTTTCTCCTTGATCTCTTTGAGGATCTTGCCGGCGTCGCTCATTTTCGAGGTCCTGTTTCTTATGGGGAGGTTCAGTGACGATCGCCCCCGGAAGGCCGACCGGTAGTCTGGGTGGGTCAGACCGCTTGCGCGCCTGTCTCACCGGTTCGGATGCGAATGACGTCCAGGACGTCAGACACGAAAATCTTGCCGTCGCCGATCTTGCCGGTGCGGGCGGCGGTCTGGATCGCCTCGATCACCGAGGGGGCCAGGTCATCCGGCACCACCACCTCGATCTTGATCTTGGGCAGGAAGTCGATGACGTATTCGGCGCCGCGGTACAGTTCCGAATGGCCCTTCTGGCGCCCATATCCCTTGGCTTCGAGCACGGTCATGCCCTGAACGCCCGCGTCCTGCAGGGCCTCTTTCACTTCATCCAGCTTGAAGGGCTTGATGACGGCTTCAATCTTTTTCATCGGCGTTCCCGGGCGGGCTCTTGAATGCCTCGCGCTCGGGCACCAAAGGGACATTGCATTGCACAATAAGGCAAGCCCTTTTCCACCGGTGGCGCCATCCGTGAACGGAGTAGAGGCGAAGTGATCACGGCCAAGCTTCCCGACTGGCGAGACACCCTGCCCTGGCCCGGGCCGGAGACGCACAAACATGCGCGGGGGCGGCTGGGCGTCGTGTCCGGAAAATCGACCCGCACAGGGGCCGCCCGCCTCGCCGCCCGCGCCGGCCTGCGCATCGGCGCGGGCGTGGTCACCATCCTCTGCCCGCCGGACGCCGCCTCGGTCATCGCCCCGGCCGTCGAGGCCGTCATGCTGACCCCCTTCGCCTCGGACGAGGCGCTCTCCGCCGCCGCGAAGGGCATGGACGCCGCCGTCATCGGCCCGGCGGCGGGCGTGAATGAATCCACCATCGCCAACATCCGCGCCCTCGCCGAAACCGGCGCGGCCCTTGTGGTCGATGCCGACGGCCTGACCGTGTTCAAGGATTGGCCCGAGGAGCTGTTCGGCCTGCTGGACCGCGACGACGTCCTGACCCCGCATGAGGGCGAGTTCAAACGCCTCTTCCCCGGCCTGCTCGACAAGGGACGCGAGGCCGCCGCCCGCGCCGCCGCGAAGCGGGCGGGCGCCGTGGTGGTGCTGAAGGGTCCGGCCACCATCATCGCCGCCCCCGACGGCCGCCTGTCCGTCAACGACAACGGCGTGCCCTGGCTGGCGACGGCCGGGACCGGCGACGTGCTGGCCGGCATGATCGGCGGCCTGATCGCCCAGCGGATGGACAGTTTCGACGCCGCCCGCGCCGCCGTCTGGATGCACGCCGAGGCCGCCCGCCTGTTCGGCCCCGGCCTGATCGCCGAGGACCTGCCGGAGCAACTGCCCGCCGTGCTGGCGGGGCTCTATTCCCAACGCCCGTAAAACTGTCCATCACGCCCGGGCGGTGACTGAACAACACATCGATCCGGGGGACCGACATGAAGAGACCTTGCCTCACGACCACGGCGCTCCTCGCGTTCGCCCTCGGGGCTGTAGTCAGCCCGGCCTCGGCCCAGGACCCCACGCCGGCGCAGGTGGAGATCGCCTACCCCCTGATCCAGGCCGGCGAACGACTGGTCGCCGCCATCACGGCCGCCGAGCAGCAAGGCGCGCGCCTGCCGACCGTTGGCGAAAGTCCGGCGTTGATCCGGTCCGCATTTGACGTCGATCGCCTTGAACGACTGGCCGGTTCTCCGGTCGGCCTGATCATGGTGTCCTGCGACAAGGGCCGGACCGCCAAGATGTCCTACTTCGTCGGCGGCACGAGCCGCGACGAGGCCGAATCGTCTGATCCGACGCTGCGCGCTCGCGCGATCCGCGCCGCCGCGGAAAACTACAGCCGCTACCAAGACGAGGGAGCGCTGGCGATGCGGTTCGAACTGCGCTGTCTGGGCCTGCTCACGCCCGGTTTCGAAGCCTATCTCGCCAGTCCGGAAGGCGTTGAGGACCGCGCTCAGACCGGCCCCATGCAGGAGGGCCATGCCGGTGCTCTGGACACCGCAATCATTCTGGCGTCGAGCCCCGTGGCCAGCGACAGTAACGCCGACCTGTTGAGCGCTGAAATCCTTCGGCAGACGCCCGTTCTGGCGCGGACCATCACCGCCAGACAGCGCCAGCGCCTGATCGCCCGGATCGACACCTTGAACCTCGAAGGCCAGCCTCCGGAACGCAAGATACGCTTTCAGGCGATCAGACAGGCGCTCGTCGAGAGCGGTTGCGGTCCGATCTGCGGCGGCTGATGAGCGCCCCGCGACCCGACGCCCGGTTCAAATCGTCACCGAACGGGCCTAACAGGGCGCCATGTTGATCGTCCTCTCCCCGGCCAAGCGGCTGGACTTCACCGAAGCTGACCCCGCCGTCCCCGCCTCGGAGCGCCGCTTCCTGGAGGACACCGCCTCCCTGTCGAAGACCGCGCGCGCCCGCACCGTGGCCGAGCTGCGCAGCCTGATGAGCATTTCGGACGATCTGGCGCGCCTGAACCGCGAACGGTTCCTCGCCTTCCAGCCCGACTCGCTCGACGGCGTGCAGGCCGCCTTCGCCTTCGCGGGGGATGTCTATGAAGGGCTGCAGGCCCGCACGCTGGACGCCGCCGGTCTGGACTACGCCCAGTCGCACCTGCGCATCCTGTCGGGCCTCTACGGCCTGCTGCGTCCGCTGGACCGCATCCAGCCCTATCGTCTGGAGATGGGCACGCGGCTGAAGACCCGTCGCGGCTCGAGCCTGTACGACTTCTGGGGCAACCGCATCTCCCTGTGTCTGAACGCCGATGCCGAGGGCCAGCCGGACCAGACGCTGGTGAACCTCGCCAGCCAGGAATATTTCGGCGCCGTGGACGCCAAGGCGCTGAAGCTGCCGGTCGTCACCCCGAACTTTTACGAGGAGAAGGACGGCGTGCGCCGGATCATCTCCTTCTTCGCCAAGCGCGCCCGCGGGACCATGGCCCGCTACGCCATAGACCAGCGGATCGAGAAGGCCGAAGACCTCAAGAGCTTCGACCGCGACGGCTACCGCTTCGACGCTGCCGCCTCGACAGAGACGGACTGGATATTCATCAGATCGGGAAATTCTTGAGCCCGACCGTCGTCATGGCGTATGGCTGGGTCCAGAGTCGAAAAGACCCGAGTGAGGAAACAGCATGTTCAAATGGCCCAAGCGTGATGACTCCTCCGGCGCGAGTGAACCGTTCCGCGACATCGGCGATCTGAAAGGTCAGGTCGCGGTCATCTCGGGCTCCACCTCGGGTATCGGTCTGGCGCTGGCCCGGGCCGTCGCCAGCCGGGGCGGCGACGTGGTCATCAACGGTCTGGGCGATCCCGCCGAGATCGAGCGCACCCGCGCCGAGATGGAAGCCAGCTGCGGCGTCCGCGTCCGCTACCACGCCGCCAATATGATGCGCGGCGAGGAAGTCGCCGACATGGTGGCCTACGCCAGGCACGAGCTGGGCCGGGTCGACATTCTGGTCAACAACGCCGGCATCCAGCACGTCGAGGCCGTCGAGAAATTCCCCGCCGACAAGTGGGAGCAGATCATCGCCATCAACCTGTCGTCGACCTTCTATGCGACGCGGGCGGCGATCCCGATCATGAAGGCGCAGGGTCGCGGCCGGATCGTCAACATCGCCTCGGCCCACGGTCTGGTCGCCAGCCCGTTCAAGTCGGCCTATGTCGCCGCCAAGCACGGGGTGATCGGCTTCACCAAGACCGTCGCGCTGGAACTGGCGCAGGACAACATCACCTGCAACGCCATCTGCCCCGGCTTCGTCGAGACCCCCATCGTCTCCAGGCAGATCGACGATCAGGCCCGCACGCGCGGCATGTCGAAGGAGGCGGTCCTGAAGGACGTCATCCTCGGCTCCC
Organism: Brevundimonas sp. M20; assembly: GCF_006547065.1. Classification (NCBI taxonomy): domain Bacteria; kingdom Pseudomonadati; phylum Pseudomonadota; class Alphaproteobacteria; order Caulobacterales; family Caulobacteraceae; genus Brevundimonas; species Brevundimonas sp. M20. The sequence continues at coordinate 2,048,830 of NZ_CP041243.1, forward strand.
AGCCGACCAAACGCTTCGTCACCACCGACGAACTGGCGGGCATCTTCCTCTATCTGGTCAGCGACCTGGGCGCCTCGGCCAACGGGGCCAGCTTCTCCATCGATGGCGGCTGGACCGCCCAATAGGCCCGAAGGGAGGCCGGCTCTGACCAAATCCAAGGCCGCCTCCTCCCGCCCGACCATCAGCCTCGCCCTGCAGGGCGGCGGCGCCCACGGCGCCTTCCAGTGGGGCGTGCTCGACCGCCTGCTGGAGGACGGCCGCCTCGACGTCCGCGCCGTCACCGCCGCCTCGGCCGGGGCCATGAACGGTGCCGCCCTGATTTCAGGCCTTGAGTCCGGCGGTCCCGACGCCGCCCGCGCCCAACTCGACAAGCTCTGGCGCGAGGTGAACCAGTCCGGCGGCCGCAATGTCTTCGGCGACAGCTCGATCTGGAGCCAGGCCCTCACGCCCGGCTGGCTGAAGGACACCGGCCTGTGGCGCACGGGCGAGAACCTCGCCCTGTCGATGAGCCCCTACCAGTTCAACCCCTTCAACCTGAACCCGCTGAAGCGGGTGCTGGACAACGCCGTCGATTTCGACGCCGTCCGGGCCTCGGGCATCAGCTTCTTCGTCTCGGCCACGGCGGTGAAACAGGGCCGCGCCCACGTCTTCCGCACGCCCGAGATCACGCCGGACGTGCTTCTGGCCTCATCCTGCCTGCCCCACCTCTTCCAGGCAGTCGAGATCGACGGCCAGTCCTATTGGGACGGCGGCTATCTGGCCAACCCGGCCCTCTGGCCCCTGATCCACCCGGACACGCCGGACGACATCCTGATCCTGCCGCTCAATCCCTTCGTCCGCGAGGAGACGCCCCATGCGGCGGGCGAGATCATGGATCGCCTGAACGAGATCGTCTTCAACGCCCCGCTCGTCTCCGAACTGCGCGCCTTCGCCCTGCTTCAGTCCCTGATCGCCGAGGGCCAGCTGAAGGCGGGCGACCGCCACCGCGTCCAGGCGATCCGTATGCACGCCATCGAAAGCGACCGCTGGCTGGGCGACCTGTCTCTGGGCTCGAAATTCGACACCGAATGGACCTTCCTCAACCGGCTCAAAGGCTATGGGCGCGAGGCGGCGGAGGAGTGGCTGGCGCAATGCTTCGACGCGGTGGGCGCACGGTCCAGCGTGGATGTGAAGGCGCGGTTTTTGTGAGGACGGAGGGCTGAATGCTCGAAGAGAAGTCGATCCTGCACCCCGACGTACAGGAACTCGCCAGAGTGATGCGAGCCATCGAGGAACTGCTTCGCACCGGCCACGACACAGGTTGGGCCCAGCAGGTCGCCCGCTGCGCGGAGCTGGTCGAGAAGTCCGATGCCTATGGCCTTGACCGATTCCTGAACCTGTTCGGCGGCATGGGGTCCATCAATGACGTCGTACTCTATCGGGACGGCGTTCCCCTGACCGAAGAGAACGACCGCCTGCACCGGCTTCTGAGCGAAGCGAGCGCAATGGCGCGATGCTTGCGGCCCTGAGCCCCTGTCATCCCCGACGCAGCGAAGCGCAGATCGGGGACGCACTACGCTCGAATTGATCGCCCCGGACGCTGCGCCAGTAGCGAGCCGGGGCACAGCTTGCGGCCGCCCTCGTCCCGGACAATCGCGCTGGGATTTCCGGGAGGGTCAGATCGGAGTTCGCCTCCGGAGCGGCTCTCGCTTCACGTCGGCCGGGATGAAAAGCGCTCAAGACGCCTCGCACGGCGTCACCTTGCCCGTCTCGGGATCAACGAGAAAAACCACTGGGCCGTCCGCCAGTGTCCCATGGCGCCTACCCCACATGCCCCGCCGCCCGGCTCAGGCGGTCGTTGATCGCCTCGCCCAGCCCGGCTTTCGGGATCGGCGACACGGCGATGCCCGCGGGCTTCTCGCGGTCGGCCTCACGCAAGCGCCGGAACAGATTGGCCGCCGCCTCGCGCAGGTCGCCCGTCGGGCTCAGGCTCCAGCGGGCGTCGCCGACCCCCGGCCCGAAGCCCAGCAGCAGTTCGCCCCTGTGCAGGGTCGTCACATTGATCCGCACCGGCGCGTCCGGCGCATAGTGCAGCGTCAGGCGGCCCGGCGAGCGATGTCCCTCCCCGCCTGTATCCAGCGGGCCGACCACGGCCTCCAGCTCCTCGCGCGTCACCGCGCCCGGGCGCAGCAGGCTGACCTTGCCGTCCAGCACCGAGACCACCGTGCTCTCCACCCCCACCGCGCAGGGGCCGCCGTCCACGCCCTCGGCGGCGGCGAAGCCGGTCTCGTCCATCGCGTCCTGGAAGGTGGTCGGGCTGGGTCGCCCGGAGCGGTTGGCCGACGGCGCCACCACGGCCCCGCCGAACAGGTCCAGCACCGCCCGCGCCTTCGCATGGCCCGGCACGCGCACGGCCACGCTGTCCAGCCCGGCCCGCGCCAGATCGCACACCGCCTCCCGGTCCCGCACCGGCGCCACGAGGGTCAGCGGTCCCGGCCAGAAGGCCTCGGCCAGCCTGCGGGCGTTGGCGTCGAACAGGGCGATCCGCTCGGCGCCCGCCGCATCCGCCACGTGGGAAATCAGGGGGTTGAAGCGCGGTCTTCCCTTGGCCTCGAAGATCGCCGCCACCGCGCTCGCGTTCGAGGCGTCGCCGCCCAGGCCATAGACCGTCTCGGTCGGCAGCAGGATCAGCTTGCCGTCCGCCAGCGCCCGCGCCGCCGCCTCTTCCGCGCCGCTCACGCCCGTCGGGCCTGAAGCGAGACCCGCACCGTCACCTGCCGCTCGATCAATCGGTTCCAAACGCCGGAAGTCCCTATGCCGAAGTCCGCCCGGTCGAAGGCGAAGCCGCCGGTCATCTGCGCCCTCGTCCCCTCGGTGCGCAAGTCCATCGGAAAACTGACGGGCCGCGTCACCCCCCGGGCGGTCAGGTCGGCGCGCGCCGTGAACCGTCCGCCGCCCAGCGGCTGCAGCGCGCGGAGCTGGAAGCGGATCACCGGATGCCGCTCCGCGTCCAGAAACCCCGGCCCCAGCGCCCGCTCGGTCACCGAGGCCGGCCGCATCCGCAGCGAGCGCACCTGCACCACCACCGTCGCGCGCGACCGCTCCGGCGCGGCCGGATCCACCGTCAGATCGCCGCCCCAGTCCTCGAACCGGCCCGTCTGCGTGCTGCCCAGCGCCCGCACCGACAGGTCGATGGTCGAGGCCGCGCGATCAATGCGCCACGCCTCCGGCGCCGCCGTGAAGGCGGTCAGCAGCAGCCAAAGAAGCGCCGCGCCCGGAACCAGCGACCGCATCAGGGGCGTCTGGCGAGGAAGGGGACCATCCGGCCCAGCACGGTGTCCCGGTCGATGAACTGGTGCTTCAGCGCGCCGATCACATGCAGGGCGACCAGCCCGTAGACGGTCTTCACCGCGATGCCGTGCAGGTCCATCAGCGCGCCCGCCGTCTCCCGCCCGCCGCCGACCGGCAGCAGGGGCCAGTTGAACAGCCCGAACCAGACAATCTCGCGCCTCATCGCCGAACTCGCCGCCCAGCCGGTCAGCGGCAGCAGGATCAGGGCCACATAGAACAGCACATGCACCGTACCGCTCAGGGCCTTCTCCCACGGCTTCATGGTCGCGGGCAGGGCCGGAGGCGGATTGGCCACCCGCCATCCGATCCTGAACAGGGTCAGCAGCAGCACCGCCAGCCCCACGGACTTGTGAATCTGCACGAACTCCCGCGACATCGGCCCTTCGGTCGCGTCGTGGGCCGAGATCAGCAGGATCTGCACCAGCACCAGCGCGGCGATCAGCCAGTGCAGCAGGATGGAGATCGTCGAGTATCGCTTCCCGGCTTCAGTCATGGGTCCCTTCCCTTCCGCGACGGCGCCCGGTCACTGTGCGTCGATCCGACCCGTTCCGCCACCCCTTGCACAAGGGACCGCGAAGGGGTCATGACCGCCTTACCGCTGTTTCGACTGTCCGGAATTTCGATGACCTACCGCGCCCCGATCCGTGATCTCGCCTTCGCCCTGCAAGCCGTCGCCGGCATTGACCAGGTCGCCGCCACCGGGGCCTTCCCCGACTATGACGCCGATCTGATGGGCGCCGTGCTGGAGGCCGCGGGCCAGTTTTCGGAAGAGGTGCTCGCCCCCCTGAACCGCATCGGCGACCAGAAGGGCTCGGTCTGCAAGGACGGGAACGTCACCCCCGCCCCCGGCTTCTCGGACGCCTATCGCCAGTTCGCCGCCGGCGGCTGGACCGGCCTGACCGCCCAGACCCACTCGGGCGGCCAGCAGTTGCCCAAGGCGCTGGAGCTGGCGGCCTATGAGACCGTCCACGCCGCCAACATGGCTTTCGGCCTGTGCCCCATGCTGTCGCTCGCCGCCATCGAGGCGCTGGAAGCCGTCGGCACGGACAGCCAGAAGGAAACCTATCTGACCCGGCTGGTCTCCGGCGAATGGACCGGCGCCATGGTCCTGACCGAGCCGGGCGCGGGTTCGGACCTCGGCGCCCTGACCGCCACGGCCGTGCCGAACGGCGACGGGACCTACAGGGTCACCGGCCAGAAGATCTTCATCACCTGGGGCGATCACGACGCGACGGACAACATCGTCCACCTGATCCTCGCCCGCCTGCCCGACGCGCCCGCGGGCCCCAAGGGCATCAGCCTGTTCCTGGCGTCCAAGTATCACGTCAACGCCGACGGCTCGCTGGGCGAGCGCAACAGCTTCTATCCGGTCAGCGTCGAGCACAAGCTGGGCATCCACGGCTCGCCCACCTGCGTCATGGCCTATGAGGACGCCATCGCCGAACTGGTCGGCCAGCCCAATCAGGGCCTTGCCCACATGTTCGTGATGATGAACGCCGCCCGTCTCGCCGTCGGCGTCGAGGGCGTCGGCATCGCCGAGCGCGCCTACCAGCACGCCCTCCAGTACGCGCAGGAGCGCAAGCAGGGCCGCAGCGTCTGGACCGGCGTGGCCAACAGCCCGATCGTCGACCACCCCGACGTGCGCCGCACCCTGTCGGTGATGAAGGCCAAGATCGCCGCCGCCCGCGCCATCTGCCTGTCCACCGGGGTCGCCGCCGACCTCGCCCGCCACGCCGCCACCGAAGAGGAGCGCCGCCGGTGGAAGGGTCGCGAGGACCTGTTCACCCCTATCGCCAAGGCCTGGTCCACCGACGTCGGCTGCGAGGTCGCCTCGCAGGGCATCCAGATTCACGGCGGCATGGGCTTCATCGAGGAGACCGGCGCGGCCCAGTACTATCGCGACGCCCGCATCGCCCCGATCTACGAAGGCACTAACGGCATCCAGGCCATGGACCTCGTCGGCCGCAAGCTGTCGCAGGACGGCGGTGACGCGGCCAAGGCCCTGATCGCCGACTTCAAGGTCACGCTCGCCGCGCTCGGCAAGCTCTACACCGGCAAGCCGGTCGAACGCTTCGCCAACGCCGTCGAGGCCGTCGAGGACGCCACCCTGTGGATTCTGGACGCCAAGGCCGACGCCGCCCGCGCCGCTGACGTTCTGGCCGCCGCCGATGCCTATCTCAAGCTGCTGGGCGACGTCGCCGGCGGCTGGATGCTGGCCAAGGGCGCGCTGGCGGCCAAGGCTGAACTGGACGCCGGAAACGGCGATCCCGTCTGGCTGAACGGCAAGCTGGCCCTGTACGAAATCTACGCCGCCAACGTCCTCGGCCACGTCTCCAGCCGCCTCGCCGCCGTCGGTCAGGGCGGCGCCCTGCTGGAGCGGATGAGCGTGGACGTACTGGCGGGATAATTCCCCTCGCTGCTATCGTCATCCCGGACGAGCGCGCAGCGGGCGCGCGCTTGCCCGGGACTTGGCGGCGCGGGGTTCTCGGCCTTCGCCGGGATGACGATTCGCTGTTGAAGGCTGCATACGTCCAAAACTGACGTATCGCCGTTCTACGCTGCTCCCATGACCCGGGAACACACACACCGCACCGACCAGACATGGGACGCCGCCCGCGAGGCCTATCTCGGCGGACTGGCCGCCGAGATCGTCTGCGAACGCTTCCACCTGAACCTCAACACCTTCCGCCACCGCGCCCGCAAGGAGAAATGGCGGCGCTGCGATCAGCCCGATCCGCAGCCCTTCGAGGATGTCGCCACCGAGGCCCTGCCCCTCCCCGACATGGAGGAGACCTTCCGCATCGCTTCCGCCCGGGTCACCCACGCCGTTCAGCAGGGCCGGATCGAGGAAGCGCTGAAGTGGGGCCGGATCATGAATCTGGCGCTGCGGGACCGCGACGTCCGCTCCCGGCTGGAGGTTCGCGCCGCCGAGATCGAGCGCCGCATGCAGATGAAGGGCGCCGTCACCGCCATGCGCGGCCTGCACAACGCCTGGGCCGACTATCACCGGACGGTCCGCCACGATCTCGACGCCCGTGAGGCCGCCGTCGAGGCGCGCGAAACGGCGGCTCCGCCCGCCCCTCCGCCGCCCCTTCCGCCCACGGAGGCGTTGCACGAATTACACTCTTCACACCCGGTTTTCGTCACGGCCGACGCCCCGCGCCCCGATCCCCCGCCCGAAACCCGCGCCGACCGCCGCCGGTCGCTCCGCGAGGCGCGAAGGCGGCCCTGAATCAGGTCGAGACGCGATGAGTAAGGTCCGGCTTCGTCGGAAGCCCTCCCTTCGACGGGGAGGGTTGGGAGCCTCCCGCGAGCCTCTCCGTCACACCGGGCCCGCACCCCCAATCCCCGACCCTTCCCTCATCGAGGGGGAAGGGAGAAGGCACGACATCAACGGACAGACGCCGTTGACCCTCCGCGCGACCACGCCCAAGGTCCGCCGTCCAACGGAGAGAGGCCGTCATGAATCGCCGCGAGCTTATCGCCACGTCCGCCGCCGCCCTGACCGCGTCCGCCCTCCCCGCCATGGCGAACGCCAAATCCCCTGCCGGAGCCTCGATGTCCAACGCGCCTGTCCCTCCTGTCGCCAGGAAAATCCCCGTCACCATCGAACAACTCGGCCGCACCCGGACCGACGACTATCAGTGGATGAAGGATGATAACTGGCAGCAGGTCCTGCGCGATCCGTCGATCATCAAGGCCGACGTGAAGGAGCACCTGAACGCCGAGAACGCCTATCGCGAGGCGATGATGCGCTCGACCGAGCCGCTCCAGCAGGAGCTGTTCGAGGAGATGAAGGGCCGCATCAAGGAGGACGACAGCTCCGTCCCCCTGCCCGACGGCCCGTGGGAGTACTACGCCCGCTTCGAGACCGGCCAGCAGCACCCGCTCTACTGCCGTCGCCCCAGGGGCCAAACCACCGGCGAGGTCATCCTTCTGGACGCCAACCAACTGGCCGAAGGCAAGGCCTATTCCTCGGTCGGCGAGACCGCGCACAGCCGTGACCATGCGCTTTTCGCCTATGCCGAGGATGCGCAGGGCTCCGAGGTTTACCGCATCTACGTCAAGGAAATCGCTACCGGCGCCTTCCTTGGCGAGACCATCGAAAGCGCTATGGGCGGCTTCGCCTTCTCGGCCGACGGCCAGTGGATTTTCTGGATCAATCGCGACGACAACGGCCGCTCGGACAAGATCCTGAAGCGCCGCGTTCGCGGCGGCGAAATCACCACCGTCTACGAAGAGCCGGACGACGGCATGTATATGGGGCTGGACCTCAGCTCCGATGACCAATTCATACTCATCAGCTCCGGCAACGGTGAGCAGACCGAGTACCGCTTCGTCCCCGCCGACCAGCCGGAAGCGACCCCGACCGTCATCGAACCGCGCCGCGAGGCCCTGCGCTATGACGCCGACCACTGGGGCGACCGCTGGGTCATCCGTACCGACGCCGACGGCGCCGTGGACTTCAAGATCGTCACCGCCCCGACCGACGCGCCGGGCCGCGCCAACTGGACCGATCTGGTGCCTTTCACCGAGGGCCGCCTGATCGAGTCGATCGTGCCCTATTCCGGTCATCTGGCGCGGGTCGAGCGTCATGACGCCAACACCCGCATCGTCATCCGCACCCGCGCGGGCGAGGAACACGCCATCGCCGTCGATGAGCCCGCCTATGTGCTCAGCCTTCAGGGCACCTACGAGTACGACAGCCCGATGACCCGGTACGGCTACAACTCGCCGTCCACGCCGAACCAGACCTTCGACTACAATATGGAGACCCGCGAGCGGACCCTGCGCAAGACGCAGGAGGTCCCCTCCGGCCACAACATTGACGACTATGTGGTCGAGCGGCTGAACGCTCCGGCTTCCGACGGCGCCCTGATCCCCGTCACCATCCTGCGCCGCAAGTCGACGCCGGTAGACGGCTCGGCCCCGGTCCTGCTGTACGGCTACGGCTCCTACGGCATCCCGATGGGCGCCGGCTTCAACACCAACCGCCTGTCGCTGGTGGATCGCGGCTTCATCTACGCCATCGCCCACATCCGGGGCGGGTCGGACAAGGGCTGGGGCTGGTTCCTGGCCGCGCGTCGGATGACGAAGAAAAACACCTTCACCGACTTCATCGCCGCCGCCGAGCACCTGATCGAGAAGAACTACGCCCGCGCCGGACACATCGTCACCCACGGCGGTTCCGCCGGCGGCCTGCTGATGGGCGCGATCAACAACATGCGCCCGGACCTCTGGGCCGGCGTTATCGGCGACGTGCCCTTCGTGGATGTTATCAACACCATGTCGGACGTCAGCCTGCCGCTGACGCCGGGCGAATGGCCCGAGTGGGGCGACCCGATCACCGATCCGGCCGCCTACGACTACATGATGAGCTACAGTCCCTACGATCAGGTGGAGCCCAAGGCCTATCCGGCCGTTCTGGCCACCGGCGGCCTGTCGGACCCGCGCGTCACCTACTGGGAGCCGGAAAAGTGGGTCGCCAAGCTGCGTCCGGCCACCACCTCGGGCAAGCCGGTCCTGCTGAAGATCAACATGACCGCGGGCCACTTCAGCTCGTCGGGCCGGTTCGACTATCTGAAGGACATCGCCGTCGTCTACGCCTTCGCCATCTGGTCAATACAGAAGGGCTGGGAGCAGGTCTGACCGGCTCCCCCCCCCCCCCCGCGGCCGAGTCCTACGGATCGAGCGTCCAGGTCCAGGACCCGGGCTCCTCCGCATGAAAAGCCGTGAAGTCGCGGGTGTCCTGACCGTAAGCGCACTCCGTTCCGCTGGTCGAGTAGAAGGTGTAGGGGCCGGGATATTCGACGCACAGGGTGTGGTTGCCCTTCCAGTAGCGGCCCGACCCGTCCGTCGCGTCGGCGTAGAAGTAGAAATTGGCGTTGTCGGTGGTGACCAGATCGCGACAGGCGCCGTCGGCGACATCGTACCAGCCGCGGTTGATGAACTGGCTCTCGCCGGGCTGGACATAGGAGACCGCCACGGTGGCGTTCCGGCCGCTGCGGTTGCAGACCTTCAGGTCAATGGTCGGACGCCCTCCGGCGCCGGGCTTGGTCTGGGCGTCCGCCGCGACCGGCGCCGACAGGGCGACGGCGGCGGCCAGAAACAGATGGATGGACTTCATGACAGGCTCCCCTCGCGATTTTCCCCCGAACGCTAGCAAGCCGAACGATGTTTTGTCACTGATCAAGCCTGACGAATGAGACCGATGGTTTTCGATATTCGCGACACCCTTGCCGACGACCTGCCCGCGATCACGGCCATCTATGTGGACGAGGTCCTGCACGGCACGGCCACCTTTGAGCTCGATCCGCCGGACGTGGCCGAGATGGCTTCGCGCCGACAGGCGGTTCAGGCGCTGGACCTGCCCTGGCTCAGCGCCGTCGTGGACGGTCAGGTGGTCGGCTACGCCTACCTCGCGCCCTTCCGCCTGCGCCCCGCCTACCGGTACTGCGTGGAGCTGTCGGTCTATCTGGCGCCGGAGGCCCGGGGTCAGGGCATCGGCCGCGCCCTGATGGAGGCCCTGATCGCCCGCGCCCGCGCCATGGGCCTGCGTCACCTGATCGGGGTCATCGGCGACAGCGCCAACGCGGGCTCCATCGGCCTGCACAAGGCGACCGGCTTCCGTGAGGCCGGCGTCTGGCGCGAAACCGGCTGGAAATTCGACCGCTGGATCGACGTGGTGCTGATGCAGCTGGACCTGAACCCTGACGGCCGCCCACCGGAGAGCCCGGGCCTGCGGCTCTGACGCCGTTGCGACGCAAGGCCGAAGCGACTAGGTCTGCGGTCATGGCCCTTCTGCGGACCCTGCTGATGCTGTGCGGCGCCCTTGCGGTGCTGACGCTTGGCGCCCTGCCCGCTTCGGCGGCCGGGCCCTCGGCGCCCCCGTGCCACGAGATGTCGTCCCAGCCGATGAGCGGCCCGATGCATCACGGGGACGCTTCGACCGGGGCTCCCGACAAGACCCCGGACAAGGCGATGAAGGTCATGGCCTGCTGCGTCATGTGCGTGGCCGCACCGGCCCCGGCGCCGGTCGCCGCCACCGCCGTCGCCAACGCACTGGACCCGCGCCCCCTGCCCGTCGCCCGCCTCAGCGGCCACGGCCCCGCGCCCGAGCACGGCCCTCCACGCGGCTGATTCCGCCTTCTCGCGCGCCGGTCCTCCGGCGCTGGATCAGACACGTCTTCAAGGAGCCAACCGATGGCCCGCATCCTCGCGCCCCTCGCCGGCGCATCCCTGCTCGCGCTCGCGCTTCCGGCCGCCGCACAGCAGCACGACCACCACCCGGCCCCCGCGCCGCAACAGCAACCGCCCGCCGCCGATCCCCACGCCGGTCACGACATGTCCGGAATGGACCACTCCGGTCCTGACATGCCGCAGATGGATCACGCCGCCCACGCCATGACCGGCGCCCTCGGCCCATGGCCGATGACCCGCGAAGCCTCCGGCACCGCATGGCAACCCGACGCCTCGCAGCACGGAGGTCTTCACAGCCAGTGGGGCGACTGGACCTTCATGAGCCACCTCCAGCTCAACCTCGTCCATGACTGGCAGAACGGCCCGCGCGGCGATGAGAAGACCTTCGTCAGCGGCATGGTCATGACCTCGGCCCGTCGCGACTTCTCGGACGGCTCCACCCTGAACCTGCGCGCCATGCTCAGCCCCGACCCCTTCATGGGCAAGGAAGGCTTCCCCCTGCTGCTCGCGGCGGGCGAGACCGCCGACGGGGTCACCCCCCTGGTTGATCGCCAGCACCCGCACGAGCTGGTGATGGAGCTGTCGGCCAGCTACGCCAAGCCGCTGACCGACAAGGACACGGTCTTCGCCTACATCGGCTATCCGGGCGAACCCGCCTTCGGTCCTCCGGCCTTCATGCACCGCATGAGCGCGATGGACAGTCCGGAGGCGCCGATCACCCATCACTGGCTGGACTCGACCCACATCGTCTTCGGCGTCGCCACCCTCGGCTGGGCCCACGATCGGGTGAAGCTGGAGGCGTCGTCCTTCACCGGACGCGAGCCGGATCAGAACCGCTACGACTTTGACCCGCCGGAGTTCGACAGCTGGGCCGTCCGCGCGACCTGGAACCCGACCGAGAACTGGTCCCTGCAGGCTTCCTATGCCGATGTCACCGGGCCGGAGCAGCTCGAGCCGGACGAGAACGACCGCAAGCTCTCGGTCAGCGCCATCCATACGCGCCGGATCGGCGCCGCGGGCTGGTGGTCCTCCACCCTCGCCTGGGGTCGCAAGACCAACGACCATGACGAGAGCAAGGACAGCTGGCTGCTGGAAAGCGCCGTCAGCCCGGACGACCGCTGGACCGTCTTCGCCCGCGTCGAGCGGATCGAGACGGACGAGCTGGTTCCCGGCGTCGGCGGCGGCCACGGCGACCTCCATGTGGTCGGCAAGGCCTCGGTCGGCGCGGTCCACGACTGGCGGCTGGCCGAAAACGTCCGCTTCGGCCTGGGCGCCCTGTACTCCGTCAATCAGGTGCCGGGCGCGCTGGAGCCGGTCTACGGCGGCGATCCCGACGGCGGCATGATCTTCATGCGGCTGAAGGTGCAGTAGCAGGCAGACACGCCGTCAGGGGACCCGTGGCGTCTCCCCTGACGGCGGCTGAAAGGTGATTGGTGGCTAGTGATTAGTGGGTGGCTGGATCAGTCACCTGCGGTCGCCATCTGACCGCAGGCGCCCACGGCATCGAACCACTAATCACTAGCCACCAATCACTGGCCGGGCTCCAGCCCCACCAGCCTCGCACGGTCCATCCGTCAGTGCGGCGCGATGTCTTCCGGCGGCGTAGTCAGCCAGGGGGCCAGCCGGAAGCGGCGCGGCGGGACGCCGACCGTGCGGTGCAGGATGAACTGACGAGCGAACTGCACCACGGCGCGGATGGTCTGCTCATCGAACGGCTTGGACACGGCCCCCAGGGCGCCGGCGAAGCCTTCGGGGATCTGTTCCGGATTGGCGGTCAGGAAGACGACGGCCGTGCCGTACTCGCCCACGATTCGCTGGGCGATCTGCGGACCGGTGAGGCCGTCCAGCAGGTTCACGTCGATCAGGGCCAGATCGGGCCGCTCACGCTCGGCGATGGCGAAGCCCCCCGCCTTGTCCATGGCGCAACCCACGACGTCGCAGCCGGACTCGCCCAGGACGAGTTCCAATTCCATGGCCAGCAAGGCCTGGTCTTCCACGATCATGACCCGAAGGTCGGGCAGGTCGGACACCCTATCTCCCCCACAATAATCAGACGCATTTACACTGTTGTGTCCGCCAGCGGACATGCCAACGCCCCATTGGCTATTTGGTTCTGTGTGGAGTAAGAATTCCGGCCATTTTCAATCCTTGGGGGAACGATGGCCGCGGCAGCGGAAGACCGGATTGTCGAGCTCCAGAAGCGTTTGCTCGGCGGATATCAGCTGCTCCAGACGCTCGTGGGGATTCGCCTGCGAAGCGTGAGCGACCCCCAAAGCGTTCGCCACCTGACATGGCTCAGCGACGTCACCGCCGCCATGGAGCTGATCAGCCGTCGCATGGCCGGCGACGGTCCGCTCGACTTCGCCGGCTATCTGGAAGACGTCGCGGCCTTCTGGAGCCGATCCTGCGAGAGCCGCGCGATCCGTATCGATGTGCGCGGTCAGGCGACCCTTCTGCCCGACAGCCATCTTCTGCCGCTGGCGATCATCACCCACGAGCTGATCTCGAACGCCAGCCGCCACGCCTTCCCCGGCGACCGGCGCGGTTCGATCGCCGTCGCCTTCTCCCGCGCGGTCGGCGGGGTCAGCCTCGTGGTTCGTGATTCCGGGATCGGAGCCGACGCCATCGAGCCGGGCGAGGGCCTGTCGCTGGTGCAGGGACTGGTCGACCACCTCCGCGGCTCCATGACCATCGAAACCGCCCCCGAAGCCGGCGTCGGCGTCCGCATCCGCCTGCCGCTGGAAGTCGGCCAAACGCACTGACACCACAGGCCCGCGGACAACAAAGCCGCAACCAAGGGCGGGTTCAGATGCGGAGACAGACACCCGAAAGCGTCGGTCAGCCGACATTGCGGCCGCATAACTTACTGACCAGATAGAAAATAACGCCGCTCGCGGAACTTCGCACTTGCGAGAAGGTTGCCGATCCGGACGCCACGCCGGCGCGTGCTCCGGGGAATATCGCCATGAAGATCGCTCAGGTCACCCCTCTGTATGAGGCCGTTCCGCCCAGGCTTTATGGAGGCACCGAAAGGGTGGTCGCGCACCTGACCGACGCCTTGGTGGATCTCGGCCACGACATCACCCTGTTCGCCTCGGCCGAAGCCGAGACCCGGGCGCGGCTGATCCCCGTGCGTGATCAGGCGATCCGGCTGGACCCCGCCCCGCTCAAATCCGATCTGGCCGCCCACATGACCATGCTGGCCGAGGTGCTGAAGCGCGCCGATGACTTCGACGTCATTCACTTCCACACCGACATGATCCACTTCCCGTTCTTCGAACGGTTCGCTGACAAGACCCTGACCACCCTGCACGGCCGACTGGACCTGAAGGATCTGCCCGGCGTTTATGAGCGTTGGCCGCGGTTCGGGCTGGTGTCGATCTCGGACGATCAGCGTCGCCCGCTGCCCTTCGCCAACTGGAAGGCGACGGTGCATCACGGTATGCCGTCGGATCTCTACACTTTCAGTCCGAAGTCGGAAGGCTACCTCGCCTTCCTCGGTCGCATATCTCCCGAGAAGCGCCCCGACCGCGCCATCGAGATCGCCACCAAGCTGGGCAAGCCCCTGAAGATGGCTGCCAAGGTCGATGCGGCGGACAAGGCCTACTGGGAGACGGTCATCAAGCCCATGGTCGATGGCAACGCGCTGGTCGAGTTCATCGGCGAGATCGGCGACCATCAGAAGCCCGCCTTCCTGGGCGGCGCCGAGGCTCTGCTGTTCCCCATCGACTGGCCCGAGCCCTTCGGCCTGGTGATGATCGAAGCCATGGCCTGCGGCACACCCGTCATCGCCTTCCGCTGTGGCTCGACACCGGAAGTGATCGAGGACGGCCAGACCGGTTTCCTCGTCGAGACTATGGAACAGGCCGTCGCCGCCGCGAGCCGCGCTCACCTGCTGGACCGCGAGGCCATCCGCGCCCGGTTCGAACTGCGTTTCTCGGCCACGGCGATGGCCCGTCGCTATCTGGACGTCTATGGCGATCTGCTGGCCCGCCGTCCATTCGCCGAGGCGCCGTTGGCGGAGGTGGTCACGCCTTTGCGGCCGCTCGAGGAAGATCGCAGTTTCGCGGCCATCGCCTGAACCCGCTTCCGCCATCAAGCGTTCGCATTTGCGAGACAGCCTGACCGGCATCGAAGGGAGCCCTCATGGACGACGCCTATTCGGTGCAGACCACAGCCGCTGACGGCGGCGAGGTAGACGGCCTCGAGCAGTTGATGGCGCTGAAGGACGCCGACACCTTTTGTGTCGCGGATCACTGGGGCGACCTGAAGGGCGGGGCCGATGGTCTTTTCGACCATGACACCCGCCTGCTGTCCCGCTTCGTCATGACCGTGGGCGGGACCCGACCGTCGCGCCTGAGCTCAGGCGTCAGTCAGGACAACGTCTTCTTCATCTGCCACACCACCAACCGCCCCCTTCCCCCGATGGGCGGGCGCTCGGCCCCGGCGGGCGTGCTGCACATCGAGCGGCGGCGGTTCATCCGTGATCGCCGACTGTTCGAGCGTGTGCGACTGGTGAACCACGGCGTCGAGGACGTGCTGTTGCCGCTGTCGTTCGACTTCGCCGCCGACTTCGCCGACATCTTCCAGGTGCGCGGCACATCCCGCCTGAAACACGGGACCATCGCGCCGCCCACCACCGACGGGCGTCGGGTCAGCTTCAGCTACACCGGTCTGGACAACGTCCGGCGCAACGCCTGTCTGGCCTTCTCCGAGCCGCCGGCCCGGCTGACGGGATCGAAGGCCGACTTCATGTTCAGCCTGCCGAAGGGCAAGCGGATTGATCTCTATATCGAGTGCGGGCCCGACCGCTGTGAACAGCCGGACGAGACACGCTTCCGCCTGAACGCCATCGAGGCGCGCCTGTCCATGCGTCGCCGGCGTCGCCGGGGCGCCTCGCTGCGCGGACCGCGCAGCCCGCGCTTCAACGACTGGCTGGACCAAAGCCGCGCCGATGTGGCCCTTCTGACCACCGACCTTCCGACTGGTCCCTACCCCTATGCGGGCGTGCCCTGGTTCTCGACTCCGTTCGGGCGGGACGGAATCATCACCGCCTGGCAGATGCTGTGGCTCGATCCGTCACTGGCTCGGGGCGTTCTGACCTACCTGGCCAGCCGGCAGGCGACCGAGGTCTCGGCATTCCAGGACAGCGCGCCCGGGAAGATCATGCACGAGACCCGCGGCGGCGAGATGAGCGCGCTCGGCGAGGTGCCGTTCGGCCTGTACTACGGCGGCGTCGACACCACCTGCCTGTTCGTGGCGCTGGCGGGCGCCTACGCCCGGCGCACCGGCGACTTCAGGCTGATCCGCGAACTGTGGCCCAATCTGCTGGCGGCCACGCGCTGGATGACCGACTACGGCGACATCCGGAAAGACGGGCTGATCAGCTACCAGCGCGGCGCCGATAGCGGTTTGTCCAATCAGGGCTGGAAGGACTCCGAGGACTCCATCTTCCACGCCGACGGTCGCTTCCCCAAGGGCCCGATCGCCCTGCTGGAGGTTCAGGGCTACGCCTTCGCCGCCTGGCGGGCGATGGCCGATCTGGCGGGCCTGCTGGGGGATGACGGTCAGGCGGAATGGGCGGCACGCGCCGAGGCGACCCGCGCGCTGGTCGAGGACAGGTTCTGGATGGAAGACGAGGGCTTCTACGCCATCGCGCTGGACGGCGACGGCGAACAGTGCCGCGCCATCGGCTCCAACGCCGGCCACCTGATGTTCACCGGCCTGCCGTCGCGCGAGCGGGCGCTGAAGGTGACGAAGCGGATGCTGTCGGCGGAGTTCCGCTCGGGCTGGGGCGTGCGGACGCTGGCGACCGGCCAGGCCCGGTTCAACCCCATGAGCTATCACGACGGCTCGGTCTGGCCTCACGACACCGCCATGGCGGCGGCGGGCATGGCGCGATATGGCGAACGTCGCGCTGTCGCCCTGCTGTTGAACGAAATCTACGCCGCGGCCAGCCATTTCCGGATGCGATTGCCGGAGCTTTTCTGTGGCTTCGAGCGCATGACCGGGGAGCCGCCCATCGCCTATCCGGTGGCCTGCCTGCCGCAGGCCTGGGCCGCGGGATCGGTCTTCCTGATGCTGCAGTCCGCGCTTGGAGTGAACATCGATGCGGTCGAGGGGGTCGTCGAAATTGAGGATCCCGTCCTGCCCGCGGGCATTGATCGGCTGAACGTGACAGGTCTTCAGGTGGGCGACGGGCGCGTCGACCTCGCCTTCCAGCTGATGGGAACCCGCACTGTCGTCATGCCCCACCGCCGCGACGGCGGCCTGAAGGTGCGGACGCTCGGCTGACGTCTGCGCATCACTGTCAGCGCCCTGCGGTATCACCTCCGGAAACGGAACCCCTCGCCTCCCCACCGATTGCGAAGGTCCACAAGGGAGGTTTCCATGAAACGCATACTCATCCTTTCCGTCGGCGCCCTCGCGCTGACTGTCACCGCCTGCCAGCAGGAAAGCGGCGGCGCGTCTGACCAGCAAAACCAGGCGGTGAACGCCGCCCAGGACACGACCGCCGGCGTCGTCGGAAGCGTCGCCGGGTCAATGGGCGCCATGACGTCCGCGTCCTTCGTGAGCAACGCCGCCATCGGCGGCATGTATGAGGTCGAGGCCGGCCGCATCGCGGCGCAGCGATCGACCAATCCCCGCATCAAGGCGCTCGGCGAGAAAATGGTGGCTGACCACACCAAGGCCGGAGACGCGCTCAAACCCATCGCGGCGGCGGCGAACCTGACCGTCCCCACGGCGCTGGATCAACGCCATCAGGGCCTGATCGACAACCTTCGCGGCGCCAGCGATCAGGACTTTGACCGTGTCTACCTCCAGCAACAGGAGGCCGCCCACAACGAAACGGCCATGCTGCTCGAGAACTATGGCCGGATGGGCGACAACGACGCTCTGAAGGCGTGGGCGGCGGAGACCCTGCCGGTCGTCAAGGGCCATCAGGGCATGGTCGACCAGCTGGACGAGGCTGACGCCGACGCCGCCCGCTGATCAGCGACCGGCGGTCGGAACCCAAGCCGATCCCGCCGGTTGGTCGGACGAGCAGAACAAGGCTCACTCTTAAAAGGAACCCCGGTTCGCATGCCCCTCGAACCGGGGTTTCGATTCTTGCGTCCTGCAACGCCTCCGGGCGGCCGACGTTAGGGTCTCGACAATCGACGGAGCAGAGCCATGGTCGCCCGCCCCACTTGGCAAGGACATCTGAAGCTGTCGCTCGTCAGCTGCCCCGTGGCGCTCTACACCGCCACGACCAGTGCGAACGACGTGCGCTTCCATTTGATCAATCCCGAGACCAACAACCGCATCCGCATGGTCCCGACCGACCCGGACGCCGGTCCTGTCGAACGCGCCGATCTGGTGAAGGGCTATGAGGTGTCTAAGGACGAGTATGTCCTGTTCGACGACGCCGATTTCGAAAAGGTGAAGCTGGAGAGCACCAAGGCCATCTCCATCGACAAGTTCGTGGACGAAGCCGATATCGACCGCCTATATTGGGCCGATCCCTATTTCGTAATGCCTGAGAAGGGCGCCGGGATCGAAGCCTTCGTGGTCATACGCGACGCGATGAAGAAGCAGGGCAAGGTGGCGCTGGGCTCCCTGGTTCTGCGCGGCAAGGAACGACAGCTGGCGCTGGAAGTCCGCGACAAGGGGCTCGTCGCCTGGACACTGCGCGCCCATGACGAGGTGCGCGACGCCGGAGACTATTTCGACGACATTCCAAAGGTGGAGGCGGACACCGACATGGTCGAGATCGCCACACGCATTATCAGTCAGAAGGAGGCGGACTTCGACCCGACCACCTTCAAGGACCGATACGACGACGCCCTGAAGGCCCTGATCAAGTCCAAGACCAAGGGCGGCAAGCGTCTGGTCGAGGCGCCCGAGCCCGAGGACACCAATGTCATCGACCTGATGGCGGCTCTCAGGAACAGCCTGAAGGGCTCTGCCACGTCCGCGAAGAACAAGACCCCGACGAAGGCTTCAGCGAAGAAGCCCGCCGCCAAGGCGGCCACGAAGAAGCCCCCCGCGAAGAAGCCGGCCTCTCGCAAAAAGGCCGCCTGAGGCTCAGTCCACGCCGAGCGTTTTCAACAGGGGTCGCAGGGAAGCCTCGGCCTTGCGGAAGTCCGTCCACGGGTCCGGCTTCTTGAGCAGGGCCGCCGCGTCGTGCAGGGTGAAGACGCGCGGATCGAGTCCCTTTCGAACCTGCCCCCAGGACAGGGGAAAGGCGATACCGGCGCCTGGCCGTGCGCGCGGAGACCAGGGCGCGACAGCCGTCGCCATCCGCCCGTTGCGCAGATAGTCGATGAAGATCTTCCCGCCCCGTGCCTTCTTGGCGAGGGTTGTCGTGAAACGGTCGGGATCATCCCGGCGGGTATCCTCCGAGACGGCTTTGGCGAAGGCCTTGCACTGGTCCCACTCCACCCGGCTGCGCCCGTCCGAACGGATGGGGACCACGACATGCAGTCCCTTGCCGCCGGTCGTCTTCACAAAGGGCGTAAGGCCGAGGGTCTCCAGCTTCGCCTTCACCACCTTCGCGCCGGCGATGACGTCGTCAAAGTCGAGGCCCTCGTCCGGATCGAGGTCGAAGGTGACCTGTTCGGGCGTATCCGGATCGCCCGGGCGACAGCCCCAGGGATGCAGCTCCAGACCACCGGCCTGACCGATAGCGACCAGACCACCGACGTCCTCCACGCCGACGTAGGGCTTGCGCTCTTTCACGTCGATCAGTTTCAGCCGCGGATTTGAACCGGGCATGGCGTGGCGCTGGAAGAACCTTTGCCCCTCGATACCGTCCGGTGCGCGGACGATGGAGACCGGGCGGTCGGCCACGTAAGGCAGGATGCGGTCGGCGGCGCTCTCATAGTAGCGGGCCAGATCGGCCTTGGTGATCGCCGGGCGCCCGTCGAAGGAGGGCCACAGCACCTTGTCGGGGCTGGAGATCGTCACGCCGTCGACCACCAACCGGCCTTTCGTCGTCGCCGCGCCCGGCACGCGTATAGAGGCCTTCTTCTCGCTCGCCTTCGGTTTCGCGGGAGCTTGGGGTTGCTCCGTCACCTCGGCGGCGGGCTTGTCCTGTCGCAAGCCCTTGAACGCCGCCTGCCGCAGCGTGCCGCTGTCGGTGTAGCCGCCGTGCTCGATCTCGGCGACCAGCACCGGCTTGACCCAGTGGACGGTATGCGGCCCGGCGCGGCGTTTGGGGGCCTCCTTGCCGATGAAGGGACTCTCGTCGGCGGCGACCGCCTTCAGCGCCGGCTCCAGCGTCTTCAGAACGGCGGCGGAATAGCCGGTCCCGACCCGGCCCAGATGACGCAGGCCGTTCCGCTCCCGCACCCCCACGATCAGGGAGCGGAAGCGGTTTCCCTCGGCGGTCCAGCCGCCGATCACCACCTCATCTCCGCCCCGGCATTTGGACTTCACCCAGCTCGACGACCGACCCTCCCGGTAGGAGGCGTCCAGTTTCTTGGAAATGACGCCTTCCAGATCCATTCGACAGGCGCTCTGCAAGACCGCCTGACCGGTCGAGCCGAAGTGATCGACATAGCGGATGCGTTGGCGCGCGGCCTTCGGGATGCGGTCGATCCAGGCCTGCAGCCGCGCCTTGCGGTGCGACAGCGGCAGGTCGCGCAAATCCTCCGGCCCCTCGAACAGCAGGTCGAAAGCGAAGTAGACCAGTGAAGCGGTCTTTTCGTCCGAGATGGCCGTTTGCAGGGCCGAAAAGTCCGGTCGGTGATCGCTGTCCAACGCGCACAGCTCCCCATCGATCACGGCGTCCGGCCAGCGCGCGGCGTCCTCGGCCAGCTCCGGGAATTTCGCGGACCAGTCCAGCCCCTTGCGGGTCCGGACGGTCGCCCGGGCGCCACCTGTAGCGACCTGCATGCGGTAGCCGTCGAACTTGATCTCGTGCACCCAACCTGGCCCGCCCGGCGGATAGTCGACCGGTTTGCACATCTGCAGCGGCACGAAGGCGTGAGGCTTCCTCGCCTTCGCGGTCACGGCCGCCCGCGCCTTGGGCTTGGCCGGACCCTTGCGCGCGACCGGCTTCGACGATGTCCACTGTTTCGCCCCGTCAGCGATCTCGGCGAGGCTGCGGCCCGTGGTGACGGAGGCGTCGATCTCCATGTTCGCATCGCCCTCGCCGGGGACGGCCTGCTCATCCTTCTCCTTGATCAGCAGCCAGTTGTTCCGCTTCGACGGCTTGCCGCGATCGGATTTCAGCCGCACCAGCGCCCAGCCGCCCTTCAGCCGCTCGCCGTCCAGCCACATCTTCAGCGAGCCCTTGGCGAAGTCCGCTTCCAGCGTTTCCGGCGCCTGCGGGCTCCAGGTCCCGGCGTCCCACATCTGAACGGTCCCGGCGCCGTAGTTACCCGACGGGATGGTCCCTTCGAAGTCGCCGTAATCCAGCGGATGATCCTCGACCTCGACCGCCAATCGTTTGACCGCCGGATCGCGCGACGGGGCCTTGGTCACTGCCCAGGATTTCAGGACGCCGTCGAACTCAATGCGGAAGTCATAGTGCAGCCGGGTCGCCGCATGTCTTTGGATCAGATAGCGTAGCGGAGCGCCCCTGCCCTTGCGTCCCTTCAGGCCCTTCGGCTCCGGCGTCGCCTCGAACCGGCGCTTCTTTCGATAGGTCTCCAGCTCTCCGCGCATCCGGGTCTTCCTCAAGGGTCAAGGCGGACTCAACGCGGGCGGAGGCGGTTGGATCAGAGCCTGCTGGAACGGAGCGGCGGGCCCGCGGTTTGAAGCGCATGTCCGCCACCCTCGTCGCCAACATCATCGGTACGCTTGCCGCTCTGTGCTCGATCACCAGTTTCGCCCCGCAAGCAATCAAGATCTGGCGCGAGAAGGACGCCTCCGCCGTCTCGCTAAAGACCTATTCACTGACCGTCAGCTGCTTCGTGCTGTGGGTGGTCTATGGCCTGCTGATCAAGGCCTGGCCGCTGATCGTCGCCAATGGTTGCGCCCTCGTCATGGCCAGTCTGGTGCTGGCGATGAAATGGCGTTTCCGCTGAACGGAACATCTGCGGATGGCTCCGGTTGTCACCGCCCGTCCCCACCCGATGAGCGCCCGAGATGACTGACACCCCCGTCCTTCAGGACCCCCGAGACCAGTATCCGAAGCCGCCGTTCCCCGAGCAGCCCCAATCGGCGCCTGGTCTGGTCCGCAGGATGGAGCCCCGGCCGGATCACGGCGAAGAGAGCTATGTCGGTTCCGCCAAGCTGAAAGGGCGGCGCGCCCTGATCACCGGGGGCGACTCCGGGATAGGCCGCGCCGTGGCCATCGCCTATGCGCGTGAAGGCGCCGATGTGGCCATTTCATACCTGCCGTCCGAGGAAGCCGATGCTACGGAAGTGATCGCCCTGATCGAGAAGGCAGGCCGCAAGGCGCTGGCCCTGCCCGGCGACATCACCGATGAGGACTGGTGTCGCGAACTGGTCGAGCGGACCGTCTCGACGTTCGGCGGTCTCGATATTCTCGTCGTCAACGCCGCCAGCCAGCAGTATCGGGACAGCGTGGAAGAGGTCACGACCGGGGACTTCGACCGGACCATGAAGACCAACCTCTATGCGCTGCACTGGATCGCGCAGTCGGCGACCCCGCATCTGAAGCCGGGCGCGGCGGTCATCACCACCGCCTCGATACAGGCCTATGAGCCGTCAGCCATCCTGCTGGACTACGCCACCACCAAGGCCGGAATCGTCGCCTACACCAAGGCGCTGGCGAAACAGCTGATCGAAAAGGGCGTCCGCGCGAATGCGGTCGCGCCCGGGCCGTTCTGGACCGTCCTTCAGCCCTCCGGCGGACAGCCGATGGAGGCGGTGAAGTGGTTCGGCGAGCACAGCGCCTTCGGTCGCCCGGGACAGCCGGTCGAGATTTCGCCGGTCTATGTCCTGCTCGCCTCCTCCGCCGCCAGCTTCACCACCGGCGAGGTCTATGGCGTCACCGGCGGCGCCGGGATCGCCTGACACATGGCGAAGTCGAAAGCCACGGGCGCTGCGCCCGACCCGCGCAAGGGCATGCCATCCCCGAAGCTGACGGAAGCCGACTTCACCGAGCGCTACCTTAGCCAGTTTCGGGACCCTGCCTTCGCTCCGATGCAGGAGGCGCTGGACAAGGTCGCCTCCATCGCGTGGGAGGCCTATTGCGACGGTCGCAAGTCACCGGTGACCCGCAAGGCGGGCAAGGGCTATGCCGATCCGGACTACGACCTGTCCGAAGACTGGATCAACGCCAGGGCCATGATCGATGAAGCGCAAGCGCGGTTCGAGGATGAGAAGGGTCCGTTGCGAGTGCTGCTGGTCAACGGGTCATCGCGCTCGGAACACACCTGCCCCGGCGAGATGTCCAAAAGCTTCCGGCTGGTTTCGTCGGCGCAGCAGGTCCTTGAGAAGGCGGGGGTCGAAACCAAGGTGCTGGATCTGTCGCGGCTTGCCAGCGAATACGGGCGCGACATCCACCCCTGCAAGGCCTGCTTCTCGACTGCGGCGGCGCTCTGTCACTGGCCATGCAGTTGCTACCCCAACTATTCGCTGGGGCAGGTCCACGACTGGATGAACGACATCTACCCGATGTGGGTCGAGGCGCACGGCGTCTTCATCGTCACGCCGGTGAACTGGTATCAGGTGTCCAGCCCGATGAAGCTGATGATGGACCGGCTGGTCTGCGCCGACGGCGGAAACCCGGATCCGACCCTCACGCAGGGCAAGGACGCCGGGCTGGCCAAGACCGAGGAATTGAAGGGCTGGGCCTATCCCCGCCATCTGCAGGGTCGGGTGTTCTCTGTCGTCGTGCACGGCGATGTCGAAGGCGCCGAGAACGTCCGGCGGTCGGTATCGGACTGGCTGAAGTTCATGAAGTTCACGCCCGCCGGGCCGGACGCGGAGATCGACCGCTACATCGGCTACTGGGAACCCTACGCCACCAGTCATGAGGCGCTGGATCGCGACACGGACATGCGGGCCGAGGTGAGGATCGCCGCCGAACAACTGGCGAGAGCGCTGAAGGCGCGTCGGGGCGGGAAACTGGTGACGACTTACGAGGGTCTTGAGAGCCCACGCCAGAAGTAGAGGCTCAC
Source organism: Brevundimonas sp. M20 (assembly GCF_006547065.1). Taxonomy (NCBI): domain Bacteria; kingdom Pseudomonadati; phylum Pseudomonadota; class Alphaproteobacteria; order Caulobacterales; family Caulobacteraceae; genus Brevundimonas; species Brevundimonas sp. M20. Next base: position 2,072,439 of record NZ_CP041243.1, read on the forward strand.
GGCTCGGACCACCCCACAACAGCAAGGGAAGCGCCTGCGGGGTCGCGGTCAAAGTGCAGCCAAGCCTTGGCGTGTCCCCGCGCCGGCACATAGTCCAGCGTCACGGTGGAGGGCGAGGCGCCCTCCACCGTTCCGACCACATTCACGGCCGCCGCCGTGTCGCGACCGCTGTTGGACACCTCGATTTCCGCCAGATAGCCGCCCGCAGAGGGCGTTACCGTCGCAATCCGCGCACGCAGAACAGGTGGGGCCGACGGCTGCAGGGCTTCCCACACGACGACGCCGATGACGGCGAGGGTCACGACACCGCCAATGGCCGCCATGGTCCATTGCAGAACAGGACGGGTTTCGACGGCAGCCTTGGCTTTTTGAGGTCGGGCCATGATTACACCAGCAGACGGGCCGCCGCCGCGCCGATGGCGGCGGGAAAGCCCAGGACAATGACACTCTGGACCATGCCGGGCAGCCAGTGACCATCCATGCGTCCGAAAACGAACAGGACGAACAGGCTGACCGCCAGCGCGATCGCATAACCCGGCAGGGTGAAATGGAAGAAGGCCTTGACCGGATGGTCTGCCTCCTCCTGCCCTGCGAAACCGGCCCGGAACACGATAAGGTGTAGCAGGCCGAGGGACAGCAGGATCAGCCCCAGCGCGTGCAGCGGCGTCGCCTTGTAGGCGATCAGGACCATCTCCTCCGTCGGAGCGACATTCAGACCGAGGAACAGGGCGCCGGCGGCCATCAGGAACAACTCGCCAGTATAGGATGCGCTCCCCTCATCCGTCTCCCCGCCGCCCGCGCCCGCCAGCTGTCTTCGCGCCAGCAGCGCGCCCATGGCGCCCGGTATCGCCTGCAAGGTCACCATGCCGATGAAGCCCGTCAGTGACGTGTCTCCCCGCACGACCCCGAACAGGGTGAGCAGTCCCGCGGCGGTGCCGAAACCGACCGCCAGAGCGACCGCCGTATCCAGACTGTCGTTGAGAAGACCTCTCCGGTCGGAGAACCCCGCATAGTGGGCGAGCCCGAGAAGAAGCGGCAGGCCCGCTGCAATGAAGGCCAGCAGCCGCCAGCGATCCATGGCGACACCCTGCGACCACATCTCCATGGTCATCAGCAAGGGAATGCCGAACAGCAGGGCGCCGCCGAAGGCCCGGCCCAGATCGTTGAGGTAGCTCGCGCTCCTCGCCCGGGCGGCCGCGGTCGCCATCAGCCCGCCGGAGCGACCCGCCACACGGTGTTGGACAGGTCGTCGGCGATCAGCAGGATGCGACGTTGCGGATCGAAGGTCACCCCGACCGGGCGACCGCGCGCCTTGCCGTCCGCGAGGAAGCCGGTCACGAAGTCGACGGGCTGGCCGACCGGGCGGCCATTGCTGAAGGCGACCCAGCTGACCTTGTAGCCGGACAGGTCCTGCCGGTTCCAGCTGCCGTGCTCACCGATGAAGGCGCCTTGGCTGAAGCCACCGCCGAAGCCGCCGTTGGTGGCGAAACTCAAACCCAGCGCAGCGACGTGTGAGCCCAGCGCATAGTCGGGGGCGACGGCGCGTTCCACCAGATCGGGACGCGCCGGACGGACGCGCGGATCGACGGTCTTGCCCCAGTAGCTGTAGGGCCAGCCGTAGAAGGCGCCGTCGCGCACTGAGGTAAGATAGTCGGGCACCAGTTCCGGCCCGAGTTCGTCCCGCTCATTGACCACCGCCCACAGCTGGCCGGAGGTCGGTTCGATGGCAAGGGCGGTCGGGTTTCGGATACCGGTGGCGATCGTTCGACGCGCGCCGGTCAGGCGGTCGATCTCCCAGACCACCGCCCGCTCCTCCTCCACCGACATGCCGCGCTCGCCGACATTGCTGTTGGAGCCGATGCCCACATAGAGCTTGGTCCCGTCAGCGCTGGCGGTCAGGGACTTCGTCCAGTGATGGTTCACCTCGGCCGGCAGGCGGGTCAGGACTTCGCCCGGCGCGGTGATCCGGGTCTGCCCCTCCTGATAGGGAAAGCGCAGCAAGGCGTCCTGATTGGCGACGTAGAGATTGCCGTCCACGAAGGCCAGGCCGTAGGGCGCGTCGAGGTTCTCTATAAAGACTGTCCGAACTTCCGGCGTACCGTCGCCGTCAGCGTCCCGCAGCAAGGTGATCCGGTTTCCGCCCTTCACCGATGACTTGCCGCGCGCCTTGATGACGCCCGCGATCACGTCCTTGGGCCGCAGCTTGGGCGCCTTGCCGCCCGACCCTTCCGCGACAAGGATGTCGCCGTTGGGCAGCACCAGCATCTGGCGCGGGATTTTCAGGTCCGTCGCCATCGCCGTGATGCGGAAGCCCTGCGGGACGGTCGGCGCCTCGCCGTCCCAACCGGCGGGCGACGCGATCTTCATCGGCGGGATCAGGGTCTCATTGCGGTTCGGCAGCTCCGGGTTCGGTCCGGTCTGGTTCAGGTTTTCCGCAGGCCGACCACAGGCGGTGACGGCGACGGCGAGGGTCAGGGCGGAGGTGGCGAGCAGGCGGCGCATCATCGGGCTCCCTCCCGGATAGCCTGGGCGTTTCCAATCCAGGCGGCGGCGAGGGCCAGGACGGTGCAGACGATGGACATCAGCAGACCGGCGGCGCCGACCGAGCTCCAGCCATCTCTGCTGTGCTGGAGCGAGTTGAGGAAGCCGATGACGAAGGCAGCGGCGAGCAGACCCGCCAGTAACAGGGCAGAGGTTCGCTCCGGCGTCCGCCACTGGAAAATCAGACTGATCAACGCCCACGCCAGAAGAACGCCCGCGAAAAGCTCGCCGCCCGCGATCAACCAGGCAGAGAAGTTGGTCCACTGGATCACCTCGGTCCTCAGATAGGCGATGTCGCTGACCAGCCCCCCGGCGAACAAGGCCGCTGGAAAGCCGAGAAGGACGGATCTGGCGGTCTGCAGCGGTCTCGCCGCTGGTCCGTGGGAGGGCATGCCTAAATCGTTCCTGTTCAGCCTGTGCCGTGAGCCAACCCGCCGGACGCCGTTTCGTTGCCGTATTTGGGGAACCACCCGCAGGTTCGAACCCTTCTCAAAGCGAAGCCGCCGAGGGGAAGCGCCATCATCCGTCCGCTGATCGAGTCCGTGTCATGACGCCCGACGCCCTGACCTGGCTTCCGTACTGCGGTCCGGCTCCGGCGCCCGGCGAATGGCGCTGGAATCTCGACCCGCTGCTTCTGACCGCGCTGCTCACGACGGCGGCGCTTCTTCTGTGGCGCGGACAAGGTCGGCCCCGAACACTCGGCCTGATCGCGACGGTGGTGCTGGGCGTGATCTTCGTCTCCCCATTGTGCGCGACCAGCTCCGCGCTGTTTTCAGCGCGGACGGTGCATCACGTCCTCTTGGTCGCCGTCGCCGCCCCGCTGCTGGCGTGGAGCCTGCCCTTTGGCCGGACCGGCTCGCTGTCTTTGGCGACGGCGGTTCAGGCGGTTGTCTTCTGGGCCTGGCATGCGCCCTCCGCCTACGCCGCCGCCCTGTCCAGCGACGCCGTCTACTGGCTTATGCAGGCCAGCCTTCTGGCCAGCGCCGTCTGGTTCTGGGCAGGGGTGCGCCGCGCCTCGGCGCCGTCGGCCGTCGGCCACCTGCTCGTCGCCATGGTCGCCATGGGGCTTCTCGGCGCACTGCTCACCTTCGCCGACGACGCCCTTTACGCGCCTCACCTGCTGACCACCATGGCATGGGGGCTGACCCCGCTGGAGGATCAGCAAGCGGCAGGCCTGATCATGTGGGCGCCGGCGGCGGCCATCTATCTGGCGGCCGCGCTGATCATCCTGGGGCGCTGGATCGGTCCGGACCGTCCGGTCGTGCGCGTGGATCAGACCGCGTGATCAACCGCCTCATCGGGAACATCCTTGAATGGGCCGCGGGCCACCACGACGAGCGCCGTTATTCGCCCGTGGCCATCGTCTTTCACTGGACGATGGCGGCCCTGATCGTTTTCCAGCTGTTTTGGGGCTGGTGGATGGGACGCCTGCCGGTCGGGGGCGAGAAGGTGGCGGCGCACAGCCTTCACTACGCCGTCGGCGTGCTGATGCTGGTGCTCGCCATGGGGCGAGGCGCCTGGCGCCTGCTGGCGCCCGGGCCGATCAACGACGCCGACAAACCGGGCTGGGAAAGCAATGCCGCCACGGTCACCCACTACCTGTTCTACACCTGCCTGTTCGGCCTGCCCCTGACCGGTTGGGCGATGGTCTCGGCCACAGAGCGCGAGCAGAGCCTGACCCTGCTGGGCCTCGTCGCCTGGCCCCTGATGCCGTTCCAGGACCTGAACAACGTCACCCGCTGGCGGATCGAGGCGGTGACGGAATGGATGCACTGGGGCCTGATCGTCACCCTGCTGCTGCTCATTCCCCTGCACATCGGCGCTGCGCTCAAGCACCAGATCATCGATCGGGACGACGTACTCCACGGGATGCTTCCGGTCGTGCCGCAGCCGAAGCGGCGGCGGACGCGCTGGCAACGTCGGTATCGGGCGGTCGAGCAGCGGGTGCGTGCTCTAGCCAGGCGGCGATTTGGGCTATCTCGGCGTCGGTGAGGTTCCTTACGGCGTCGGTCATCACGCCGCGCGGGTCGTTCCGCCGCTTCCTTTCCTGCCAGCGATGAAGTTGATCCACCGTATAGGCCGCGGGCTGACCCGCGATGGCCGGATTTCCGAAGCCCACGCCGCGTCCATCCGCCCCGTGACACGACGCGCAACCGGCCACGCCCCGCGACGCGTCCCCGGTCAGATAAAGCGCAGGCGGCGGACCGACGGTCGCCCGCGCGGGCGGCGCGGGCATGTCCGCATAGAAGCGCGCCACCGCCCGGCGGTCGCCGTCGTCCAGCCAGCGCGCCACTTCCCGCATGACCACATCCTGCCGAACGTCCTTGGCGTAGTCCTCCATCTGCTTCTGCAGATAGCCCGCGTCCAGCCCGGCCAGGCGCGGCACGCTGACGCCGTCGCCTTCTCCAGCCAGACCATGGCAGCTGAAACAGGCGTTGGCCGGGCCGCCCTCTCCCCCGCCCATGGCGATGATCTGGCCGGTCTCGGTGAAGGCCGCACCCGTCTGGTTGGAGGGGGGCGCGCAGGCCGCGAGCGGCAGCAGCAGGAGGGTCAGGAGTGAGAAACGCACCCGGAGCGAACACCGTCCGACCGCCACGGTTCCGCTCCGGGGGAACCGTGGCCATGGGAGCGGGTTAGCTCCCAGACGAAGCAGGGGCGCAATGAAAGCTTTCGACAACCGACAGGGACCGGCGTGAGGTGGGGCGTGATCGCCCTGACCGCCCTTCTGTGCGCCTGCGCGGACAAGAGCGAGCCTCCGCGCGCCCTTATGGGCGCGGACGCCGCCCGGGGTGTGCGGGTGATTGAGCGCGTTGGATGCGCCGCCTGTCACGACACGCCAGGCGTCGGATGGCCGAAAGGGCTGGCCGGGCCTTCGCTGCACGGATTCGCCGACAGCCCGCTGATCGCGGGACAGTTCCCGAACAGGCCGGACCAGTTGGTCCGCTTTCTGAAGGACGCGCCGTCGATGGCGCCCGCCACCGCCATGCCCGCGATGCCGCTGACCGAAGCCGAGGCCCGAGACGTGGCCGCCTACCTGTACACGCTCCATGACTAGAGCCGCAGCGGACGGAACAGCGGCCTGGCCGCCGCCTGCGCTGGATCCGGCGGGACCCTTCGCCGAGCCGCTGAACACCCTGTCATGGGTCCTGTTCGCCATGGCCGGCTCGGTCTTGCTGATCGTGCTGGCGGCGCTGGGCGTCGCGCTGTTCGGCCCCCGACGCTGGCGCGAGCGGCTGGGCGGGCGCAAGCTTGTCTGGATCGGCGGTTTCGCCTTCCCCGTCGTGGTCCTGACCGCCCTGCTCATCTACGGTCTCGGCCTGACCAGTCACCTGACGCAGGAGCCCGGTCCCGACGAAATGCGCGTGCGTGTCACCGGCGAGATGTGGTGGTGGCGCATCGCCTATCTGGACGGCGAAGGTCGTGAAGCCTTCCAGGACGCCAACGAACTGCACATCCCCACGGGCCGTCCCGTGGTGATCGAACTGGACTCCGCCGACGTCATTCACAGCTTCTGGGTTCCGCGTCTGTCGGGAAAGGTCGACATGATCCCCGGACGCCGCAACCTGATCCGGATTCAGGCCGACGCCCCCGGAGCCTATGGCGGACAGTGTGCTGAATACTGCGGCGGGCCGCACGCCCTGATGGGCTTTGTCGTGGTGGCGCATGAGCCGACGGCCTACGCGGCATGGCGCGCCCGGCAAACCGCGCCCTCTCCCGCAGCCCTTCAGCCGACCATCGGCTCACAGGTCTTCGCCCGCGCCGGATGCGGCGCCTGCCACAGTGTCGCCGGCACGGCCTTCAACGGTCAGGCTGGCCCTGACCTCAGCCACGTCGGCTCACGGCGCACGCTCGGCGCGGGCATTCTTCCCAACAACCAGGGCACGATGGCGGGCTGGATTTCGGACAGCCAGTCGATCAAGCCCGGCAACCGCATGCCGGCCTATCCCGTGCTCACCGGCGAGGAACTGCGCGAGGTTTCCGGCTGGCTCGAGAGCCTGAAGTGAGCCGCGAGTTCGAGAGGGAAACGGGGTTCGACACCACCCTGTACGAGCAATTCCCCACCACCGGGCCTCGTCCGGAAGGCGAGGTCGAGGAACTGGAACGCATCTGGTGCCGCCCTAAAGGCTGGCAGTGGATCACCGCGATCAACAACAATTTCGTCGGCGTCTACTATGTGGGCGCCGCCATGTTGTTCTTTGTACTGGCGGGCGTCCTTGCGGTCCTGATGCGGACCCAGCTGGCCGTGCCGATGGCGGGCGTCCTTCCGGCCGAGACCTACAACCAGATCTTCACCGTGCACGGCACGATGATGATGTTCCTGTTCGCCGTTCCCGCCGTCGAGGCGCTGGCGGTGCTGCTTCTGCCCCAGATGCTGGGCGCGCGGGACCTGCCCTTCCCGCGCCTCAGCGCCTACGCCTTCTGGGCCTATCTGATTGGCGGACTGGCCTTCTTCTGCTCCCTGTTCTTCGGTCTCGCTCCGAACGGCGGCTGGTTCATGTACCCGCCGCTCAGTTCGACCGCCTTCTCGCCCGGGATCAACGCTGACTTCTGGCTCCTTGGTATCGGCTTCATCGAGATTTCCGCCATCGCCGGAGCCGTCGAGATCATTGTCGGCGTGCTGCGCAACCGCGCGCCCGGCATGACGCTGGACAAGCTGCCCATCTTCGCCTGGGCCATGCTGATCTTCGCCGGGATGATCATCATCGCCTTCCCGTCGGTGATCCTCGCCACCACCCTGATGGAGCTGGAGCGGGTCTTCGGCTGGCCGTTCTTCGACCCGCTCAAGGGCGGAGACCCGATGCTGTGGCAGCACCTGTTCTGGTTCTTCGGCCACCCCGAGGTCTACATCATCTTCCTGCCCGCCGCAGGGGCCATGTCGACCATGATTCCGGCTATCGCGCGCACGCCGCTGGTCGGCCACAACGCCGTGGTTCTGGCCATGCTGGCCACCGGCTTCATCAGTTTCGGCGTGTGGGCGCACCACATGTTCACCACCGGCATGCCGACCATCTCGACCAGCTATTTCTCGTCGGCGTCAATGGCAGTGTCGGTGCCCGCGGGCATCCAGGTCTTCGCCTGGATCGCCACCATCGCGGCGGGCAAGATGCGCTTCACCACCTCCGGCCTGTTCGTCACCGGCGCCATCATCACCTTCGTCATGGGCGGTCTGACCGGGGTGATGGTCGCCATGGTCCCGTTCGACTGGCAGGCCCACGACAGCTACTTCATCGTCGCCCACCTGCACTATGTGCTGATCGGCGGGATGGTCTTCCCCTTCTTCGCCGCCATCTACTACTGGCTGCCCATGTCGTCGACACGCCCGCTCAGCGAGCGGATGGGCAAGTGGGTGTTCTGGCTGATGTTCACGGGCATGCACGTGACCTTCCTGCCCATGCACCTCAGCGGGTTGATGGCCATGCCGCGCCGCGTCTTCACCTATCTTCCCGGACGTGGGCTGGAGCTGCCCAACCTGATCTCCAGCATCGGCACGGCGATCACGGCGCTGGGCGTCCTCCTCTGGATCATCGACATGATCCGCAACTTCCGCCCCTTCGGCGACAAGGACAGCGGCGATATCCACGGCTCACCCGGGCTCGAATGGCTGCCGACCGGCCTCTACTCGGTCCGCTCGATTCCGGTCGTGAAAAGCCTCTATCCCCTGTGGGAGCAGAAGAACCTCGCCCGCGACGTCGAAGCCGGACGCTACTTCCTGCCGAACGCTCCAACCGGCGCGCGGGAGACCCTGGTCACCTCCACCCTCAACGCCGAGCCGCAATACCTGCAACGGATGCCGTCGCCCTCCCCCTGGCATGTCTGGGCGGCGATCTTCACGGCGGGTCTATTCCTGCTGCTGACCGTGCAGGCCTATGTCGCATCGGCCATCAGCGGCGTTCTGGCCGTCTGGTGCATCATGCACTGGTGCTGGATGCTGGATCGCCCGCGCATCGCCGAGACGGTCGATATCGGCGGCGGCGTTCGAGTGCCGACCTATATGAGCGGCCCGTCCAGCCACGGCTGGTGGGCCATGGTCATCACCCTGATCGTGGCCGGCATGATCGCTCTGCTGGCGGGCTTCAGCTACGTCTTCCTGTGGAGCCGCAACCCGCAGGACTGGATCGCCCCTCCGCCGGCGACGGGTCTCTACCTTACCCTTGGCGCCAACCTCATCGGAGCCCTCCTCGCCTGGCTGTCGTGCAGGGTGCTGTCACTGGACCGCCCGCGCAGCCCGGTGATCGCGACCCTGCTGATGCTGCTGGCGACCGCCGCCCTGGGCGCGGCGTGGTGGACCGATCTGAACGGCTGGATCGACACCGGTCTCAAGGCCTCGGCGACGGGTCAGGGCGCCACGGTCTTCGCCCTGTTGTCCTGGCACGGCTTCTTCATGGGGATCGTCGCCCTGATGGCGCTGTACGCGGTTTTGCGACTGCTGTTCGGCCACGTCGAGGCGCGTCGCCCCTCAACCTTCCAGTTGATCGCCCTGTTCCTCACCTACTCCGCCAGTCAGGGCGCGTTTTCCGCCGCCCTCACCGCCCTCTTCCCGGGCGCGCCATGAAGACCTGGATCTGGATGACCGGCGGCCTGATTGTGTGGGCCTTTCACTTCATCGGCGTCTATCTGATCTCCAGCGTCGCCGACGTCGTAGCGACGGCCGACGATGTACGCTGGCGCATGGCCGGCCTGGCCTTCAGCGGGGGCTGCGCCCTGCTTGCCGCAACGCTGCTATGGGCGGCCGTCACACAGTTGCGCCGCCGGGGCTCCGGATTTTCAGACCAGGTCTCGGCCTTCGGCTCCGCCGTTTCCCTGATCGCCGTTGCATGGCAGGCGCTGCCGACCGTGATCGGGCACTGACGGCGATCGCCGTCCGCCGGACCCTCGACGCCCTCGCAGACAGTCCGCTTCTTCGCCCAGGCGCCCGAACGCGGAAGCGTTACAAGACGACTTCGACGACACGCGATGTCGGTCGGTCCGCAATCGGTCGGACTTCGCCATGAGACGAAATCAAAGGCTTGCGAGGCGCCATCTCAAATAAGTTGCGAACACTCACCCTTCACTAGCAAAAGTTGCAGGCTTGGGCTATCGAGGCATTCCGGGCGCGGCGGCGCTCGGGACGATATGACGCGTTGTTCCTCGGGGGGTGGATCAATGAGTAATCTGGCCGGCAAGGCCTATGCCATGAATGTCGTGACGCCCATGCGGCCGGGCGCGACGTGGATCAACACCTTCATCTTCATGCTCTCGCGCGCCCTGCCGGGCACCCTCAGCGGCCTGCTCGGGCTCGGCTTCATCCATTTCGCGCGCTGGGTGATGATCCGCCGCGATCAGTGGCCGCAGTTGGGCCAGCCCCCGGCGAAGCTGTCCAACGACTACATGCTGTTCTGCAGCAACTTCAACGGCACCTGGGACCAGTACATCGACGCCTTCGCCGACGGGATTCCGGGCGGGCTGGACCTGTTCTGGTATTCGAGCACCAAATACCCCAACTCGATCCCGGTCACCCCATTCAAGAACTACATCCGCGCCAATCAGGTCGACACCAACTATTATTATAACGCGACGCCGGGCAGCGGGCAGCGGGATATCAAGCTGGCGCTGAAGCTGTTGCACGATCTGGCCGCGGTCGCCGCGAAGGCCGGAGGGCTGAGCGACGCCGAGCTGGCCTCGGCGTTCGAACGGCTGCTGATCGCCAATCAGGGCGGGCTGGGCTCGCCGGGCTACGCCCCGATCGCGAGCTGTGACACCGCCGCCGCTGACCGCAACCGCGCCGATGCCGAGCTGGGTCTGTGGGGCGAGGGCGGCACCGGTCCGATCAAGGCCGAGCGCACCCTGGAACCGATCGCGCAGGATGTCGTCCTCGCGTCCAGCGCGAACGAGGACGAGGCCGTCAGGGCCGAGGTCAGGGCCGCCGTCGCCGCCGCTCTCAACATTACGCCGAACGCCGGCGAACCGCCCCATGCGCCGGAGCCGCCGCCGGAAACGCCCGTCCGGAAGGAGGAAAGAGCCGATGGCTAATATCGACGTCAGCACCTACTTCTTCACGGCGGCCGTGCCGGTGTGCAACGAGGGGGTTGTCGAGCATCGCAGCCTGACGGGCGCGAAGGGCGTGATCAAAAGCTCGCCCATCCACATCGTGCGCGAGATCCTCGAGACCCTGCCCACGGCGCTGCAATCCCATGCGACCGAGGAGATCGGGCTGAACAGCCCTTTCTCCCGCAATCTGCGCACCCATTTCACGCGCTTCGTGATCCTCGATCAGCCGAACTTCAACGGCCGCGACCACAGCAATGCGCTGGTCAACGCGGTGATGAAGGTCGACCTGCTCGCCGCCCAGCCGGTGGATCAGATCACCTGCCCCTACATCTTCTGGACCATCGATTTCGACCTGCCCGACCCCGCCGGCGCCGGCGAGCCGCGCCGCTATTTCGAGGAGCTGTGGGGCCAGATGGAGCCCGAGCTGCGGTCGATCTTCCAGTACTGCTACGGCTTCGATCAGGTGAAGGACGCGGCGAGTTTCGCGACCTATATCCTGCGGTGCCAGATCGAAACGACGATGCCGTTCCACGATTACTGGTACATCCCGCCGAAGCTGAGCCAGATATCCATCCCCGGACTGGCGCTGATCCCGGGCATCGGCGCGCTGATGCTGCTGGGGTCGCTGATCGCGGGCTTCCTGCGCTGGACCGGCTGGCGCTGGGCGGCGGATTTCGTCGGGTGGAGCGGCTGGACCTGGGCCCCTTGGGCCGGGCTGGGGGTGCTGATCCTCGGCCTCATCATCGACTATTACTGGGTGATGGCGAAGGGCCGGAAGCCCTACCCCGCCTCCCCCGGCGCGGATCTGCGGAATGTGCTGAAGGCGCTGTACCTCCAGCAGGTCTTCACCCGCTTCGCCACGGCGCAGCAGCGCCGGGACCGGACAAAATGGGGCGCCGAGTTCCGCACCTTTCTGACCGCCACCCGACCCGGCGACCTGGACGGGCCCACCCAGTCGCCCGGCGTGATCCGCAGCCAGCCGGGAGATGCGGCATGACCAACGCCACCAACACGCCGTCCTCCGCCACCCTGCTCGACCTCGCCGACATTCAGGGCGGGATTCTGCGGACCTACGGCGACGGCTTCCCCAAGGGGCGAAACTTCTATCTGACCGTGCGCGACGCCCGAAAAGGCCGCGCCTTTGTCGAGGCCTTGCTGCCGAAGATCACCACCGCCGCGCGCTGGAAGGACCCGAAGCGAGACGAGCCGCTGCTGCGCACGCGCAATCCGCGCGTCAAGGATATCGTCCGCGCGCAGGGCGAGCCCGACTATCCGGGTCGCGTTCAGCTGATGAAGCCCAAAGTGACGCTCAATATCGGCTTCACCTTCACCGGACTGCTCGCCCTGGGCGTGCCGACCCGCACCTTGCGCGGCATGCCTGACGACTTCATCGACGGGATGGAGGCGCGGGCGGCCCTGCTGGGCGACGATCCCTTCCTGGACAAGCGCGACGCGGTATGGCGCAACTCGAAGGGCGACAGGCGCGTCCATATCCTGCTGACGCTCTACGCCCAGCAGAACCCCGACGGCACGGCCTGCCCCGAACTGAAAGCCGAGACCGACGCCATCGTCGCGCTCTGCAAGAAATCGAGGGGCGGGGTCGTTCTGCTCGACGGGGTCGGCCCCGACAACGCGCAATGGCAGGACCTGTCCGCGGTGATGCGGCAGGACGGCGAGAACTGGTGGCCGACCAACAAGGAGCATTTCGGCCTGTCAGACGGCTTCGGCGACCCGGTCTTCTCCGGCCAGTTCTCGGGTGAGGCCGAGCAGGTCCGCGTCGCGGGCGGGGGCAAGCTGGTCTATGACCCGAAGAAGAAGACGTACAAATGGGAGCCGCTGGCGACCGGCGAGTTCCTGCTCGGCTACCCGGACGAGGCGCAGGAAATTCCGGGCGCGGCGATGCCGATCGCCTTCAGCCGCAACGGCGCCTTCATGGCCTATCGCAAGCTGCACGAGGCCGTCGGAACCTTCAACCGCTACATTGACGAGCAGGCCGGACGCTACGCCAGGATGTTCCACGTTCCCAAGGCGGAGGCGGTGGAGACGATCAAGGCCAAGATGGTCGGCCGATGGGAGGACGGCGTCCCGCTGACCATCGCGCCGACCTACGCCGACTGGCAGCGTTTCCGCGCCGACCTCGACAAGGCGCGGGCGGAGAAGAACAAGGCCAGGCTGGCCGAAATCGCGCTGAAGTTCACCAACTTCACCTACGCCTCCGATCCGGCGGGATCGAAATGCCCGGTGACCTCGCACCTGCGCCGCGCCAATCCGCGCGACGGACTGGGGCCGACCTTCACCGCCGATGGCCTGTCAGGTGACGGCAGCGCGATCATCAACCGCCGTCGCATCCTGCGTCGCGGCCTGCCCTATGGTCAGTATGACGCCAACGCCCCGACCGATGACGGCGACCACGGCATCATCTTCATGGCGATCTGCACCAATCTGTTCCGCCAGTTCGAGTTCGTGCAGCAGCAATGGATGCAGTACGGGCTGGACTTCAACGCGGGCAGCGACACCTGCCCGGTGATCGGGAACCATCCCAAGGCGGATGAGCCCAAGATGGTGATCCCGGTCGATCCTGAAGTCGGCAAGCTGCCCTTCATCTGTGACCGCGTTCCGCAACTCGTGGAGCCGCGCGGCGGGGACTATTTCTTCCTGCCCAGCATGACCGCCCTGCGGATGATCGGGATGGGGATCATCGACCCGACCTGACCCAACAAGGCCCTCCGGAAAAGGCGCGCGCGATGCAATGGCTGTTCAACCTGTCGACCGTGATCTGGCGCCGGCTGATGCTGCTCGTTCAGGGGCTCCGGGCCCTGCTCTGGCTGATCGCCGCGGGCATCGGCGCAGTGTTCGGCAAGGGCGGGACGATCGCGAGCCGGCTCGGCGCCGCCATCGGCGGGCCGAAGGGGCAGCGCATGGTGTTCGGGCTGCTGCGGCTGTTCCAGCCCAATCTGGTGCTCCGGCGGCGGATCATCGAGTCCTATCCCAACAACGGCATCACCGCGATCGCGACCCGACGGGCCGATGTCATCGACATCCTGAGCCGCGAGGCGGATTTCGGCGTGGTCTACGCCCCGCGCATGGAGATGATCACCGCCGGTGAGAACTTCTTTCTCGGGATGCAGGACACCCCTCGCTACACCCGCGATACCTCCAACATGCGGCTTGTGGTGCGGCGCGACGATGTGCCGGAAATCGTCACCCCCTATGTCTCGACCGCCGCCGCCGGGATCGTCGCCATGGCGCCCGGCGCGATCGACGTGCCTCAAGCCCTGACCCAGCCGGTCGCCGCCGGACTGCTGGACCACTATTTCGGCACGCCGGGCCCATCGGAGGCGGCGATCGCCGAATGGACCACCCTGCTGTTCTGGTATCTGTTCATCGACCTGCAGGCCGATCCCGATCTCGATGCGCGCGCCAGAAAGGCGGCGGCGGACTTCCGGGTCTGGATGGACGCCCACATCGCCGAGCGCCGCAAGGCCCCGCACAGGGATGACGTGCTCGGTCGTTGTCTGGCGATGGGCGAGGCCCGCCTGCCGGGGATGAGTGATCGCGACATCCGCAACAATCTGATCGGACTGTTGATCGGCGAACTGCCGACGCTTTCCGCAGCCGCCAATCTGGCGCTCGACGAACTGCTGGATCGACCCAAGGCGTTCGCCGCCGCCTGCGCCGCGGCGCGCGCCGACGACGATGCGGCGCTGTCCGCCCATGTCTTCGAGGCGCTCCGGTTCCGGCCGCTCAACCCCGTCGTCTATCGCCGCGCGATGAGGGACACCACAATCGCCGCCGGCGCACTTCGCCGCCGCAGCATCCGCAAGGACAGCATCGTCATGGCGTCGAACCTGTCGGCGATGTTCGATCCGCTGGCGATACCCGATCCCACCCGATTCCGCACCGACCGGCCGTGGGAGACCTACATGCTGTGGGGCTACGGCATGCACGTCTGCTTCGGCGCGCACATCAACCGCGCGGTGCTGCCCGCCATGCTCAAGCCGCTACTCGCCCGCCCCAACCTGCGCCGCGCGGCGGGCCCCGGCGGGCGGATCGACAAGGCGGGCACACCCTTTCCCCAGCACCTGCACCTGGTGTTCGACACCTGACACGCGCGGGAGCGGCCGGCGGCCTCGACAGCGGCGAGGCGGTTCGGATCGACATGACCGCAAGGCTTCAGAAGACCCGGAACACAACGCCAACCGTAAAACCCGCCTCCGTCTGGAGAGGTCAAAAGCGCTCAAATGCAGTGAGGGCGGTGGCTGGGGAACTAGGACTCGAACCTAGAATGACGGTACCAAAAACCGGAGTGTTACCATTACACCATTCCCCAGCAGGTCCGGCGTCGCCCCGCCCGGAAGCGAGGAGGCGGTCAGATACGCCGGGGCGAAGCGGGACGCAAGAGGGTTTTCGCAGCTTCTTTCATCTCCTTTTCCGGAGCGCTTTCGGGCAAGCGACGGTCGCCGATCGCCGGGTCGCGAACTATTTACCGCGAGGGCTTTTCTCCGCTTGCGGGCGCAAAAACCCGTCGCTATAAGCCCCCTCCTCAAGTCGGAGTGTGGCTCAGCCTGGTAGAGCACTGCGTTCGGGACGCAGGGGTCGGAGGTTCGAATCCTCTCACTCCGACCATTCTTCCCAAGGGTTTCCCGAAACCCCGGAAGCGAGCGAAAGAGCCTCCCTCGGGAGGCTCTTTTCGTTTCAGCCCCCCGCCGTCCCCGACGCTTTCGCCGCCACCGCCGCCAGATGCGCGCCGACGCTTTCGATGGCGCGTTCGCCCAGAGCCTTGCGGCGGGCCAGCAGTTCCGGGGACCCGGCGTCGTAATCGGCCATCAGCTTGCCCACGAAAGCGCCGGACTGAACCTCGTCCAGCACCTCGTCCATCGCCGCCTTTGAAGCGTCGCCGATGATGCGCGGCCCGGTCAGATAGGCGCCGTACTCGGCCGTGTTGGAGATTCGCCCGAACGCTCCGGCGATTCCCTTCTCGAACATCAGGTCTGTGACCAGCTTCAGCTCATAGAAGCACTCGAACCACGCCACCTCCGGCGGATAGCCGGCGTTGACCAGCGTCATGAAGGCCCCGTCGACCAGTTCAGCCACCCCGCCGCACAGAACCACCTGCTCGCCGAACAGGTCGCTTTCGCACTCGTCCTTCATCGTGGTCTCGAGAATGCCCTTGCGGCCACAGCCCAGCGCCGCCGCGTAAGACAGGCCCAGCGCATGGGCGCCGCCGGTGGCGTCCTGCTGCACGCCGAACAGGCAGAAGACCCCCTCCCCGGCCTCGTACAGGTCGCGGATGCGCGGCCCGATTCCCTTGGGCGAGGCCAGAATCACATCGAGGTCGGCGCGCGGCTTCACCAGCCCGAACCGCACCGACAGGCCGTGGGCGAAGATCAGGGCCGCGCCCGGCCGGATGTTGGGCTCCAGTTCGTCGCGCCACAGATCGCGGTGCGCCTCGTCCGAGACCATGACGGCGACCACATCCGCCCCCGTCGTCGCCTCGCCCGCCGTCAGGACGGTGAAGCCGTCCGCCTGCGCCTTCGCCCGCGTGGCCGAGCCCGCCTTCAGCCCGATGACGATTTCGGTCACGCCCGAATCGCGCAGGTTCAGCGCATGGGTCCGCCCCTGACTGCCGTAGCCGATCACGGCCACCCGCTTGCCGCGGATGATCGAAAGGTCGCAGTCGGCGTCGTGGTAGGCGGGGAGCGGATTGGGTAGGGTCTGGGTCATGAGCACAGACCTACAACCTTCCGACGTCACCGGCTTCTGGAAAGAGGCCGGGCCCGGCAAGTGGTTCGCCAAGGATGACGCTTTCGACGACGTCTTCCGCCGGCGCTTCGCCCACGGTCACATGATGGCGGCGCGGCGAGAGCTGGATCACTGGGCGGACACGCCGGAGGGCGCGCTGGCCCTGCTGATCCTGCTGGACCAGTTCCCGCGCAACACCTTCCGGGGCACGGCCCACCAGTTCGCCACCGATCCATTGGCGCGCCACTTCGCCGAACAGGCGGTCGCGCGGGGCCACCATCTGGCCTTCGAGACAGACCTGCGGAACTTCCTCCTGCTGCCGTTCGAGCATTCCGAGCGGCTGGAGGATCAGGACCGCTATCTGGCGCTGATCGGCGACGACGCGGAGCTGCTGAAATGGGGCCACATCCACCGCGATATCATCGTCCGCTTCGGCCGCTTCCCGCACCGGAACGCGTGTCTGGGCCGGGAGACGACGGCGGAGGAGCAGGCGTTTCTGGATGAGGGCGGGTTCGGGGGGTGAGGCAGCCTGACCAATTCCAAACCGCTCCGATCCGGGCGATGCTCCGGCCAGAGCCGAGGAGTTGACATGCTGCGATTTGCCGGACTTCTGACGGCGCTGCTGGCCTTCTCCGCCGAAGCCTCGGCTCAACAGGCCCCGCCGACGGATCGTCCGGGCGACGCGTACGAACTGGAGTTGCGGGTCCGGACCGAGAGCCAGTCAACAAACGGCTCCAGCAGCACATCGAACTCCGGCGGCGCGCTCGTCGAGCGGGTCGTGGCGGTTCTTCCCGAAGGACTGGAGCTGGAATTCGACCTGCCCGCCGATACAACGCCCGCGGAGCGGGCCCGCGACTGGCAATGGCCCGCCCGCATCCTTTGGTCGGAAAGCGCTCCGGCGCGCCTGCTGAACGGCCCCGAGCTGGAACAGCGCATCGAGGTCTGGCTGAAGACCGGCGAGATCCCGCGCGAAGCCTGCGGTCGCTGGTTCTTCAGCTGGACAGCCTTCAAGATCGAATGCGACCCAAACGCCGTCCTCGAGACCCTGAAGGTCTATAATCTGCGTTCCGGCGCCCACGGCATTGAAGCCGAGGTCGACCCAGACGCAGTCCGCCGGGAAAAGGCCGAGACGGACGTGGTGGTCGGCGAAATCACCGGAACGCCCGTGACCTTGGAACAGGCCGTGGCCGCCCATGCGTCCGATCAGATTTCCGGGACGGAAACCCTGGTCCGCGAGTCCGATCCCCAAGGACGTCCGATCCGGCAGGTCCGGACGGTCCGCCTGGAGATCATCACGGCGGACGGGGTCGTGGAGCAGAGCACGAGCACCCAAACGGTGACCCGAACGCCCCTCCAGGCACCCTGACCGGACGCCGCTTCCAGTTTCTGTGGGCAAGCGAATCAGGCCGGTGCCGCGAAGCAAGAATCAGCGGCACACTACGTCCCCATGAGCGCCGCTTTTGACCTGATCGATGTACCCGCCGCCCCGGCCGACCATCCGGAGCACCAGTACCTGAATCTGCTGCGCGACATCCTGAACAACGGCGCGCGCCGGGATGACCGCACCGGCACCGGAACGCTGGGCGTGTTCGGCCGCCAGATGCGGTTCGACCTGTCGAAGGGCTTCCCGGTCCTGACCACCAAGAAGCTGCACCTGCGTTCGATCATCGTCGAGCTGCTGTGGTTCCTGCGCGGCGAGACCAATATCGGCTGGCTGAAGGAAAACGGCGTCAGCATCTGGGACGAATGGGCCAACGCCGAGGGCGAGCTCGGACCCGTGTACGGCAAGCAATGGCGCAGCTGGTCGGCCCCCGACGGCCGCGTCATCGACCAGATCGAGAAGCTGGTCCATGGCCTGAAGACCAACCCCAATGGCCGCCGTCACATCGTCTCGGCGTGGAACCCCGCCGACGTGGACGACATGGCCCTGCCGCCCTGCCACTGCCTGTTCCAGTTCTTCGTGGCCGACGGCAAGCTCAGCTGCCAGCTGTACCAGCGCAGCGCCGACGTCTTCCTCGGCGTGCCGTTCAACATCGCCAGCTATGCCCTGCTGACCATCATGATGGCGCAGGTCGTCGGGCTGAAGCCCGGCGAGTTCGTGCACACCTTCGGCGACGCCCACCTGTACCTGAACCATATCGAGCAGGCGCAGCTGCAGCTGACCCGCGAGCCCCTGCCCCTGCCGACCATGACCATCACGCCGCGCGAGGATCTGTTCGCCTACCGGCTGGAGGACTTCGTGCTGGACGGCTACCAGCCCTGGCCGCACATCAAGGCGCCGGTCGCGGTCTGATGGACCTCAAAGGCCTGCAGGACTCCGTCCTGCGCATCTCCGACATCTACGCCCGCGAGCACGGCATCGACCGTGACAAGGCGGCGTCCGGCGACTGGGCGCTGCTGAAGGTGCAGGAGGAGCTGGGCGAACTGGTCGCCGAACACCTGCGCACCACCGGCCGTGCCCGCGGCGCGGCGGATCACGACAAGCTGGGCGACGAGGCGGCGGACGTGCTTGGCATGCTGCTCATCTATTGCCGCGCGGCGAACATCGACATCGAGCAGGCGATGCAGCGGAAATGGCTGCACTGGCTGGAGAAGACCGGCTGAGGCCCTCCCGGCAGACTTGAGCACATCCCACGATCAACCTAAGGTGATAGACATCCATAACCGGATCGCGCCTCGGGGGAGCCGCTCATGTCCACGCCCATCACCGTCGATCAGATCGTCAACCTGATCTACGACGCGATTGAGGACGCCACCGGCACGCGCCCCCGTAATACCGACCCGGGCGCCGCCTTGGTCGCTGTGGCCCTGCCGAGCACCGGTCAGCGCAAGGCGATGATCGAGCAGGTCATCCGGGCGCTGTATGCCCCATCTGTCATCGAACCGTCCGCCACTTTCGTGGCAAGGCAGTCCCGGCGATCAGCGGCGACAGTAGAGCAGTTGGCGACCGCGCTTGCAGAAGCATGGCTTGCCGGTCGGCTGATCGGCTCCGAGAACGATGAACCAGAGCCCCGGTCCTATGTGGAGTGGGTTGAAGCCAACGACGATGACGCGAGGCCGCTCCCCAAGGCCTTGGGCGGCTCCGGGACGTTCAAGTCCCGCAAGGCCAACTCGCCTTCCATCCCCGATGTCGGCTTCAGTCTGGTCAAGATTTTCTACGCCACCGACCGGGCGAAGCTGGCGGCCAAGCCAGGCAAGGTTGTTGATTACGGCCCCAGACGGGCGGACGGCCTGCAACTCGGCGAGTGCGATGTCTCCATTCCCGCGCGCCACAAGGTCGGATCGGTCGAGCGGCCGAAATGGTGGAAGTTCGAGTTCGCGGAAGACCCCGAGAAACACGTCTCCCTGCGCACCGTGACCGAGCTGGGTGATGAGGATTTCTACAGTCGGGTGTCGCAGAAAATCGCCGGGTCAGAGCGCAAAGAGGCCTTCGTCTTCGTCCACGGCTACAATGTGAAGTTCGCCAACGCCGCCCGCCAGACGGCGCAGATGGCCTTTGACCTCCGGTTCGATGGCGCGCCGATCCTGTATAGCTGGCCCTCGCAGGGGACCATCCCGGGGTATGTCGTGGACGCCAACACCGTCATCTGGACCGAAACCCATCTGGTCGATTTCCTGACCGACGTGGCGACCCGGACCGGCGCGACCCGCGTCCATGTGATCGCCCACAGCATGGGCAATCGCGCGGTCTGCAACGCCCTGGAAGCCCTCAGCCAGCGCGCAACCCCGAATCTGCACCATGTGGTGCTGACAGCGCCGGACGTCGACGCCGACGTCTTCCGCAACGTGGTCAAGGCGTTCAAGACGCTGCCCAAGACCGTCACCCTATACGCCTCGTCCAAGGACAAGGCGATTGAAGCCTCCAAGGTCGTCAACGGCGCCCCACGCGCGGGCGAGCCGATCGTCATCATCCCCGGCATCGACAGCATCGACGCCTCGGCGGTCGAGACCGACTTCCTCGCGCACGGCTATTTCAGCGGAACGCGCTCGGTTCTCTCGGACATCTATAACCTGTTGCAGGATCAGCCGGCGAAAAGTCGGTTCGATCTGACGCCGGACCAGCATGACGATGGCGACTATTACCGATTCAAACCCTGAGGCCGGGACGGAACGCTTGAAGGCGCCGGGCGGAATCGCGCAAACAGCGGAAGAAAGAGCGCGGGATCGACCGCGCATGAGCGCTGCATGCCCATCCCTTCCCTCGTTCTCGTCGTCGCGCGCGGCTCCAACGGCGTGATCGGCCGCGACGGCGATCTGCCCTGGCGGCTGCGGTCGGACCTGCAACGGTTCAAGGCCATCACCATCGGCAAGCCCTGCATCATGGGCCGCAAGACCTGGGAGAGCCTGCCGCTGCGTCCCCTGCCCGGCCGCCTGAACGTCGTGGTCACCCGCGACGAGGGCTATGGCGAGGACGGTCAGGCCAAGGGGGCTCTGGTCTGCACCAGTCTGGATGAAGCCATCGAGATCGCCCGCGAACAGGCCGACGAGGACGGGGTGGACGAGGTCTGCGTCATCGGCGGCGCGGCCCTGTTCGAGGCGGTGCTGCCGCGCGCGAAGCGGCTCTACATCACCGAGGTGGACGCCGCGCCCGACGGCGATGTGCATTTCCCCGACTTCGACGCCGAGCGCTGGATCGAGGTGGCGTCAGAAGCCCACCCCGCCGGAGAAAAGGACGACCACGCATTCGTGTTCAAGGTCTTCGAGCGACGGTAGGTCCGGAAGGGGGAGTCGTGAACCGTCAGCAGTGAGCAGGCGCGGACAGCCACGCCGCCACGCCTGACCACTCAACTGTCGCTCCCCCTACGACAGCGTTTGCATCGCCTCGCGGGTGAAGTCCTGCAGTTCGTCGTGGCGGCCGTCGCGGATCTTCTGCACCCAGTAGGGGTCCGCCAGCAGGGCGCGGCCGACGGCGACCAGATCGAACTCCTCGCGTTCCAGACGCGCGATCAGCCCGTCCAGCGAGGCGGGCTTCGAGCCCGCGCCGCCGAAGGCCGCGATGAACTCCCCATCCAGCCCGACGGAGCCGACGGTGATGGTCGGCAGACCCGTCACCTTCTTGGCCCAGCCGGCGAAATTCAGGTCCGAGCCCTCGAACTCCGGCTCCCAGAAGCGGCGCTGCGAACAGTGGAAGACGTCCACCCCCGCCTCGGCCAGCGGCGACAGCCACTGCTCCAGCTCGGCCGGATCATGGGCGTTCTTGGCGTCATAGGCGCCGCCCTTCCACTGCGACAGGCGCAGGATCAGCGGCATCTCCTCACCGACGCCCTCACGCACGGCCTTCACCACCTCGGCGCCGAAGCGGCTGCGCTCGCCGATGGTCGCGCCGCCCCATTTGTCGGTGCGGACGTTCAGCACGTTCCAGAAGAACTGGTCGATCAGATACGAGTGGGCGCCGTGAATCTCGACGGCGTCGAAGCCGATCTCCTTCGCGGCGCGGGCCGAGCGGCCGAAGGCGGCGATGGTGTCGGCGATGTCCTCCTCGGTCATGGCCTCATATTTCGGCTTGCCCAGACCGGCCAGCCCCGAGGGGCTGTCGACCTTGCCCAGCGGCTGCCAGTCCTCGCCCTGCCCGCGCGCCGCGCCGACGTGCCAGATTTGCGGCGCGATCAGGCCGCCGGCGGCGTGGACCTCGTCCACCACCTTCCGCCATTCCGGCAGGGCCTCGCCGTGGAAGACCGGCACAGCGGCGTCATTGCGGGCCGCCGGGCGTTCCACCACCGTGCCCTCGGTGACGATCAGGCCCACATCCCCCTCAGCACGGCGGCGGTAATAGCCGGGCACGCCTTCGGACGGAATGCCGTTCGGCGAGAAGGACCGCGTCATCGGCGCCATGACGATACGGTTCGGCAGGGTCAGCCCCTTGATGGTGAAGGGACGGAACAGGGCGTCGACGGACATGAACGGCTCTCGGTGGGGAAGACTGGAACCGGGAAGGTGGCCGTTCGCGTTGCGTTTGAAAACCCTATAGGTCGAGTTTTTTCGCAACCGCCTCCGCGAAGCCCGCGAAACGGGCGGCGATGTCGCCGGCGGGATCGGCGATGACCACCGGCGTGCCCGCATCCCCGCCCTCCCGCACCGCCGCATCCAGCGGGATGTCGCCCAGATAGCTGACGTCCAGCCGCGCGGCTTCCGCCTCCGCCCCGCCCTTGCCGAAGATCGGGCCGGTCATGTTCTCGATCAGGCCGAGCGTAGGCACGCCGACCTTGGCGAACAGGGCGTGGCCGCGCCGGGCGTCGGCCAGCGCCACCTCCTGCGGGGTCGAGACGATCACCGCCCCGTCCAGCGGCGTCTTCTGGATCAGGGTCAGTTGCACGTCACCGGTGCCGGGCGGCAGGTCAACCACCAGCACGTCCAGCGGGGCGTCCTCCGTGCCCCAGCGGGTCTGGGTCAGCATCTGGGTCAGGGCCTGCGAGGCCATCGGCCCGCGCCAGATCATGGCGTCCTCGGCCCTGGTCAGCAGTCCCACCGACATGGCCTTCAGCCCCTGCACGACGTGGGGCCGGATCATGCCGTCGACATAGTCCGGCTTGCCCGAGACGCCGAGCATGGTCGGCAGGGACGGGCCGTAGACGTCGGCGTCCAGCACCCCGACCGACAGCCCGCGCGCGGCCAGCGCCGCCGCGAGGTTCACCGCCACCGTGGACTTGCCTACCCCGCCCTTGCCCGAGGCCACGGCCAGCACCTTGCGCACGTGGGCCGGACGGTCCGTGGCGACGGGCGCCTTGGGCCGGGTCTGGTCCACGGCCTGCGGCGACAGGCTGGCGGTGCGGCGCGGCTTGCTCGCCGGCGCGGTCTCTGCGGTCAGGATGACGGAGACCCGCGCCATTCCGGGAAGGGATTTCAGCGCGGCCTCGGCGGCGTCACGGACGGGCGCATAGAGCGCCGTCTCACCCGCCGGAACCTCGATGACGAAGCCCGCGCGGTCCTCGGTCACGGTCAGCCCCTGCGCCAGTCCGGCGGCCACCAGTCCCTGCCCGGTCTTCGGGTCACGGATGGCGTCGAGGGCGGCGATGACGGTGGCGCGATCAGGCAAGGCTTTTGTCCAGCGGGTTGCGGCTGCGGGGCCTGCGTTCTATCGCCGGATGCCCCGCCCCGCGAGCCTCGAATTTTGTCCCAGCCCCCCAGAACGTCACAAGTCACCCTGATCGCCGGCCCCACCGCCTCGGGCAAGTCGCGGCTGGCGATGGATATGGCGGCGTCCACCGGGGCGGTGATCCTGAACGCCGACAGCCAGCAGCTCTACGCCGACCTGCGCGTCCTCAGCGCCCGTCCGTCCGAGGCTGATGAAGCGCAGGCCGACCACCGCCTGTACGGTGTCGCCGACGCCGCCGAGGCCTGGTCCGTGGGCCGCTGGAGCCGGGCCGTCATGCCCCTGCTGGCCGAGCTGGCCGACGCCGGTCGCCCGGCCCTGCTGGTCGGCGGCACGGGCCTGTATTTCACAGCGCTTACAAAGGGGTTGGCCGATATTCCGGATGTGCCGGATACGGTTCGCGATGCGGTCACGGCCGCCTTTGACGCCGAGGGTGAAGCCGCCTTCCGCCGCCGCCTCGCCGCCCTCGATCCGGCGGCGGCGCAACGCATCGAACAGGGCGACCGCCAGCGCCTGACCCGCGCCATGGCGGTGGCTGAGCACACCGGCCGGGCCCTCAGCGACTGGACCGCCGACACCACGCCCCTGCTGGCGCCCGGCTCATGGACCGGTCTGGTGGTCGAGCCGGACCGCGCGCGGCTCTACGCCAACTGCGACCTGCGGGTCGGCCTGATGGTCGAACAGGGCGCGCTGGACGAGGTCCGCGCCCTGGTCGCCCGCGACCTGTCCCCCGACCTGCCCGCCATGAAGGCCGTCGGCGTGCGCGAATTCGCCGCCCATCTGGCGGGTGAAGCCACGCTGGATCAGGCCATCGACACCACCCGCCAGGCCACCCGTAACTACGCCAAGCGCCAGCTGACCTGGTTCAGGAACCAGACGCCGGGGTGGACGCGGACCCGCTGAACTATAAGGATGGACCTCATGATCTCCCTCCTCCTTGCCGCCGCCCTGCTTCTCGCTGGTCAGGACGCGCCGGCCGCCAGGACCCCGCCCCACCCGGACGCAATCGCGGCCAAGGTGACGGGCGAACCCGATCCCTGCGCGCGCCGGGCGACGATCATCGATCAGTACGTCGCGGATCAGGCCCGTTCGCTGGAAACCACGGACCCTGAGCAACTGTCCGCCCTGCGCCGCCTGGCGGTCGACATGTACCAGAACTCCCACGACATGGCCCGCCCGCGCGGCGCGCCCGAGGTCGACTTCCGGGCGCTGTGTGACGCCCGACCGCAAGCGGATCAGGCGCGCCCTCCGGCCCGCTGAGCTCTCTGATCCGGCCTACTGCAGTTGGCGGGTCGTTCCGGCGGCGACTCCACGCCGACAAACTCCGGATAGACCTCGCGCAGCAGGGCCTGCTGCGGCGCGTCCTCGACCCGGATCAGATACCATTCGCCGCCGTCCTCGATGGCGAGGGTCTGCGTGTCCGCCCGGAACCGCCCGGCGCCCTGAATGGTCATCTCGGTCCAGGTCGGGATCAGCAGATAGGTCCGCCCGGCGGTAGGCGTCATCAGCGTCTCCGCAGCGGCCAGATCCATGCCGTAGCCGTCAATGTGAACCCCATCCAGCATCCCGGCCATGGCCTGTCGCATGGCGGGCTTGATCTGGTCGCGCGACATGCCGAAACGGGCCGCCATCGCATCCTGCAGGAGGATCGGGATCACATCGACCGCCCCGACCAGATCGCCCTGCCCGATCAGACCGGTCAACTGGTCGATGCGAACCTGAATCGCCGCCCGGTCTTCGGCCTTGACGGTCTGGGCGCCCACCGGAACGGCGGACAGGCTGATGGACAGCGCCGCGACGAGCAGCATCAAGGTCGAACGGATCATCGGTTTCCCCCGGCGGCGCCTGATCGCCGCCCTGCGGGTCTAACCTAGCATCAGGCTTGGCGACCGACAGGCCCGCGCTGGCTGTTTCATCCCCTTCAATTCCTGACGGCTTTCCCCTATATTGGTCCTGTTCGGCTTCGGCCGGACTATGGCGATAAACGTGCCTGTAATAAGCGGACCGGACCCGGGTGCGATTCCCGGCGGCTCCACCATTCTCTCCCGGTTATCAGCGGGTTAGTGCGGGGCCGACTAGCATCGACGGACGTGTAAAGAGGATTGCTTTCGCTCGTCCTGACCCACCGTATCGGGTCATTTTCTAGCTGCGAACGATAACTTCGCTGGGGAATACGCTGTCGCCGCGTAATGCGGTTCCGGTAATTCCGAACTAACTCCTGGGGGTTCAGATCCTCAGGCGGGGCCCGGAGGGCGCCTGGCAACAGAAGCCCTCCACTTCCTCACCGTTTGAGAAGCGCCCTCCTGACTTCAAGAGAGAGGGCGGGCGCATGGCGCAAGAAGCCCTCCACTTTCCCGCTCATCGGAAAATAGCCGCGCTGGGGATAGAATCCCGCCGCTAACCCTCTTTGCCGTCTTCCGCACGCGCCCGTCGGGGGTTATCACCGCCGCAGGACAGCGAGACCCCGACCTGATGGCTGAAGAAACGCCCCCCGTGGACGACATGCACTACGAGCAGCTGGCGCAAGACGCCCTGCGCGGGGTGATCAAGGCTGCGCTGGACCGGGCCGCGGGGCCGGACGGCATTCCGGGCGCGCACCATTTCTACATCACCTTCAAGACGCGGGCGCCGGGCGTCAGCGTTCCGCCGGACGTGCTGGCCAAATATCCGGACGAGATGACCGTCGTCCTCCAGCATCAGTACTGGGACCTGAAGGTCGAGCCGACGAAGTTCTCGGTCATGCTGAAATTCGGCGGCATGCCCAAGGTGCTGGCCATGCCCTTCACCGCCGTGACCCGCTTCTACGATCCGTCGGTGCAGTTCCTGCTGCAGTTCGAGGCCCCGGCCACGGTCGACGAAATCGCCGCCGAGGTCGCGGCGGCCGAGGCCGAGGAAACCCCGGTCCCCCCGCTGGGCGGCGATGACGCGCCAAAGGTCATTTCGCTGGACCAGTTCCGCAAGAAGTAACCCCTTCCCCTCTCCGCGCGATGGGCTAACGTCCCCTGACTGGAACAGCGGGGGTTGCGCATGCTTCGGGGTTTGATCGTCGTGCTGACGGGCGTTCTGGCCTTCGCCATGCCCGCCGTCGCCCAGACCCGCGCGCCCTCGCCCCCGCCAAGCCGGTTCGACGGCTGGACCGCCGCCATTATCCAGGCCGACTGGCGCGACGGACGCGGCCGGCCGATCCAGGCCTTCGACAACGCCCGCCGCGATCTGGTCCGGGCCTTCCAGCGCACGGGCTTCAGCCGCGCCGACATGGTCGATTTCAGCCTCGAGAAGACCGCGCCTGACGCCGTGCTGCGCGGCGTGCGCGAGGCCGCGGCCCGCACCACCCGCGGCTGCCTGATCTATTTCACCTCGCACGGCGCGCCGGACGGCATGGTCTTCGGCGATGCCCCCCGCATGTCGCCGGACATCATGGCCAACATGGTTCGCAACAGCTGCGGCGAGCGGCCGACGGTGGTGATCGTCTCGGCCTGCTATTCCGGCATTTTTCTCAACGCCCTGCAGGGGCCGAACCGGATGATCCTGACCGCCGCCCGCCGGGATCGCCCGTCATTCGGCTGTGGCGCGGACGAGCGCTATCCGTGGTTCGACGGCTGCATTCTGGAGGCCCTGCCCAACGCGCCCGACTTCCTCGCCCTCGCCGCCGACACCCGCGCCTGCGTCAGCCGCAAGGAGGCCGAGAACGGCGTGGAGCAGCCTTCGGAGCCCCAGCTGTTCGTCGGCTCCAACATGCAACTGCGCCTGCCGACCCTTCGGTTCACCGACAGAACGCTTTAGCGCCCCTCTCCCGTCGGGAGAGGGTTTCTTTGAGCCTACGTCCAAAAACGACGCATCGGCCTGCCAGGGTTCGTCACCTCGGGTCTTTGACATCGCCGCACACGCGTAGAAACCCAAACCCATCACCCCGCCTGACGGGAAAAAGTGCACCTTTGTGCACTCAAAAAATATTTGAGTGCACTGCTCAGCGGCGCGGGAACACCCGGATCGTGATCCGCTCGCGCTCGCCCTCGCGGCGCTCGACCAGCAGACGTGCGACCTGGCTGTCGTCGTGGAACAGATAGCCCTTGATGGCGTCCAGCAGGGCCTTGGCCAGATTGTCCAGGTCCATCCACGGCGGATCGCCGACGTGCTCCATCACGATCTCGACGACATAGTCGCCCCAGGCCGGACGCGAGGACCACTCCTTGCGCATGAACTCATAGACCAGCGGCTTGTAGTATTTGGCCTGGGTGGTCAGTCCCTCGATGGCGATCTCCACCGCCTCTCCGCTCTCGCGGGCGCGAACCTTTCCCGTGCCGATCCAGCCTGCGGTCATCAGAGCCCGCACTGCGTCGGGGTCGGTCCCATCACGTGGGCGGCGCGGATCAGCACCGGCTCATTGATCTGTTCGTCTGTCGCCGGCAGGGCCTGGATACGCCGGGCCACATCAAGGCCTTCGATCAGATGCCCGAACACGCCGAAACCCTGCCCGTCCGGGTTCCGACCGCCGCCGAAGTCCAGCGAGGGCGTGTCCTGCGTGACCACGAAGAAGCTGGTGGTCGCCGTGTCCGGCCCGTCCCGCGCCATCGACACCGCGCCCGCCGTGTGACGCAGGCCGGTGTCCCGCGTCCGCTCCAGCGGGATCGGCGGCTGGCTGGCGTCGTCCGAGCCGTGGACGGTGGCCGCCTGAATGACGTCGATGGGGTTGGGGTTGGCGTTGGTCGCCGCAACCACGGTGCGGAAGAAGCTTCCGTCCGTATAGGCGCCCCGCAGCGCGGCCTTGATGAAGTTGCAGCCGGTGACCGGCGCATGTTCCAGATCGACGGCGATCGCCATGGTCCCCGCCGTGGTATCCAGACGCACGACATGCGGCGACGGCGGCGCCTGCCGCGCCCCCGCGAGGCCCAGCGCCAGTGCGGCCATTCCATAAACGGCGGCGTTCATGCGGCTCTCCTGTCCTTGTTCCCGCGCCCTCCCGTGCTACACCCCCGCGCATCTTCCCGCCACGCCTGAGAGAGCCCTCCGCGATGAGCAACGTCCGCACCGAAACCGACACCTTCGGCCCCATCGAAGTCGCCGCCGACCGCTACTGGGGCGCCCAGGCGCAGCGCTCGCTGGGCAACTTCAAAATCGGCTGGGAAAAGCAGCCGCTGCCGATCGTCCGGGCTCTGGGCATCGTCAAGCGCGCCGCCGCCGAGACCAATCGCGATCTGGGCAAGCTGTCGCCGGAACTGGCCGACGCCATCATCGCCGCCGCCAATGAGGTGATCGAGGGCAAGCTGAACGACCACTTCCCGCTGGTGGTCTGGCAGACCGGCTCGGGCACCCAGTCGAACATGAACGCCAACGAGGTCATCTCGAACCGCGCCATCGAGATGCTGGGCGGCGAGATGGGGACCAAGAAGCCGGTCCACCCGAACGACCACGTCAACATGAGCCAGTCGTCGAACGACACCTATCCCACGGCCATGCACGTCGCCTGCGCCGAGCAGGTCGTCCGTGACCTGATCCCGGCCCTGCAGCACCTGCACGCCGCGCTGAAGGCCAAGGCGGACGCCTGGCAGGGCATCATCAAGATCGGCCGCACCCACACCCAGGACGCCACCCCCCTGACCCTCGGTCAGGAGTTCGGCGGCTACGCCCAGCAGGTCGAGAACGGCATCAAGCGCATCGAGCAGACCCTGCCGGCCCTGATGGAGCTGGCGCAGGGCGGCACCGCCGTCGGCACCGGCCTGAACGCCCCCATCGGCTTCGCCGAGAAGGTGGCGGAGAACATCGCCGCCATCACCGGCCTGCCCTTCACCACCGCCCCGAACAAGTTCGAGGCCCTGGCCGCCCACGACGCGATGGTGTTCTCGCACGGCGCGATCAACACGGTCGCCGCCTCGCTGTTCAAGATCGCCAACGACATCCGCTTCCTCGGCTCCGGCCCGCGTTCGGGTCTGGGCGAGCTGTCGCTGCCCGAGAACGAGCCGGGCTCGTCGATCATGCCGGGCAAGGTCAACCCGACCCAGTGCGAGGCCCTGACGCAGGTCTGCGTGCAGGTGTTCGGCAACAACGCCGCCCTGACCTTCGCCGGCTCGCAGGGCCACTTCGAGCTGAACGTCTTCAACCCGGTGATGGCCTACAACTTCCTGCAGTCGGTCCGGCTGGTCGCCGACGCCGCCATCAGCTTCACCGACAACTGCGTCGTCGGCATCGAGCCGCGTGAGGACAACATCAAGCGCGGCCTCGAGAACTCGCTGATGCTGGTCACGGCCCTGAACGGCAAGCTGGGCTACGACGCCTGCGCGAAGATCGCCAAGACCGCGCACAAGAACGGCACCACCCTGCGCGAGGAAGCCGTCGGCGGCGGCTACCTGACGAACGAGGAGTTCGACCAGTACGTTCGTCCCGAACTGATGATCTCGCCCTCGTAAGTCGAACGATCAGGACGCCCGATGAAGCTGATTTTGCTGGCGTTCGCGGTCTTCATCGTCTGGATGACCGTCCGGGCGATGAACCGCGAGAAGGCGAGCCGCGACCGGATCAAATCCGTCACCGCCGCCGTCGCCACGGCGCACGGGGTCACCGACCTCTTCGTCTCGCCGGATGACGGCAGCTTCGTCGGCCTCTCGCCCGACGGCGGACAGGTGATCGTCGGCAAGGGTGAGGCGGTGCGGGTCCTCCCGACCGCCTCGCTCCTCGCGGTCGAAGGCGTCCGGGACGAGACCGTTCTGATCCGCGCCGAACCGGACGGCGACCCGGTGAGTCCCGCCCCCGTTGCCGAGCAGGGTGTCAGCGACATTCCCGAGCGCATTCGCCGGCTGGGCCTGCGCCTGACGACCGGGGATGAGGTGGTCAGCGTCGCGTTCTACGAAGGCGGCCGCCACGGCGTCAGCCCGGATAACGCCCAGTTCCGCAAGGCCGCGGCCCGCACCGAGGCATGGTTCGGCAAACTGTCGACGGCGATGCGGCTGGCGCGCAGCTGATTGGCCAGAACGCCGATTTCAGCTAGTCTGGCCGCCATGGGCAAGGTCGAGTTGAAGATAGAGATCGATCAGTCGCTCCTCGACGAGGCGCGTTCCGTTGATATCGACATCCAGACACTGGCGCTGGACAGTATCCGTCGCGCCGTCGCGATGAGGCAAGCTGCCGAGACCGATGTCGGGGACGCCAAAGCGTGGGCTGAGGAGAACGCCGCAGCATTGGAGATGCATCGCGAACGCATCGCCCGGTTCGGCATCTTTGGCGAAGACCTCCGCAGCTGGTGATCCGCCAGTTCGACATCATCGAGAACCCGTCACCGCGCTCGCGTCAGATCGCACCGTACTTGGTGCTGGTCCAGTCTCACCTCTATGACGAAGGCCCGACCGCGGTGGTCGCCCCTTTGCTAGACATGCCGGAACCCGCACGGGTAACGCGCGTCAGCCTGTCCGTTCAGTTCGACGGAAAGCCTTATCTGCTGATGCTTTCGGAACTCGGATCCGTCGAAAGACGCACTCTGGGCCGTTCGCTCGGCTCCCTGCGCGACCGGGAAGATGACATCCGCCGCGCGCTCGACCGGCTGTTCACCGGCTTCTGATCAGCGCTTGTCGCGGATCGTCCGGCCAACAGGCGCCAGAGCCAGCTTGGCCAGTTCCAGATCCTTCAGGGCGAAGGGAATGCCGATGATGGAGATGAACTCGGCCACCGCGATGAGCAAGTGCGACAGGGCGATGTACCAACCCGCCACAAGGAACCAGATCACGTTCAGGACCACGGCGAGCCCGCCCGCGACCGGGTGCGGATTATCCTGCCAGACAACCTCGCGCCCGAACGGCCAGAAGCTGTAGCTGGCGATCCTCCAGGCCGCGAAGGTCCAAGGCAGGCCGACGACGGTCAGGGCCAGCAGGGCGCCGCCCACCAGCCACAACAGACCGGCCAGCCAGCCGCCGAAGAAGAACCAGAGCAGGTTGAGGATCAGACGGATCATGACCTCAACATAGGCGAACGGCCCGCCGGGACCAGCGGGCCGTCCATGAATTCGGGGTAACCCGAACGCGGTCTCAGTGCGGCTTCTCTGTCCAGCGGGCCTTGGCCTCGTCCTTGGTCACGTTCAGATGGACGTGCTCATCCACGTGATCCACCCAGCTGACCGGGATCATGTGGTGCTTGAAGCCGCCGGCGAGATCGAGCTTCGCCAGTTCGATCTGGTCGCCGACGACGTGATCGACCCGACCGACGTGCTCGCCGTCCGAGCCGACGACTTCGAGGTGTTCGCGGATTTGGCTGGCGTCTACCATGGGACTCTCCTCAGACTATGAGGCTGGACAACCATCCTGATCACGGCCGGTTGCATCATGGAGGCGTCATGGGCGAGATCGTGAATCTGAACCGGTTCCGGAAGGACCGGGCCAGGGCCGAGGCGAAGGCGACCGCCGCGACCAACCGCGCCACACATGGCCGCACCAAGGGCGAAAAGACGAAGGCGGACAAGGAACGCACCCGCGCCGAACAGCTTCTGGATGGATCGAAGCTGGAGGACTGAGATGGGCGGCTATGCTCCCCGGACGCGCGCCGGACTGATCGCCCTGATCGCCATGCGTCGGGCGACCGCCGAAAAGATCCGCCGCAAGAAGCTGTCGGAAGCGAAGACGCCCGAGCAGGTCGAGACGCTCGTCGAGGCGGATCGGAAGCAGAAGAAGGCGGGCTGGTTCCGGCTCTAGTGTTTGGGCGCGCGGATCAGCAGCGCCTGTCCCGACAGCACCAGCAGCAGACCGATCAGCGCCGGCCAGCCGAAGCGG
The DNA here is from genome assembly GCF_006547065.1 of Brevundimonas sp. M20. NCBI lineage: Bacteria > Pseudomonadati > Pseudomonadota > Alphaproteobacteria > Caulobacterales > Caulobacteraceae > Brevundimonas > Brevundimonas sp. M20. The sequence goes on from NZ_CP041243.1 coordinate 2,104,590, forward strand.
GCGCTCTCGAAGATCACCGACACCAGCATGGCGATGGGCGGCGTCAGGGCTGAGATGTAACTGGCCATGGCGTAGCCGATCGAGCGCGCGATGGTGAAGTACAAACCGAACGCGATCACCGAGCCGAACAGCGACAGGTAGAGCAGCGAGCCGATGTAGGCGGGCGTGGGGGCGACCGTGAACTCCACGCCTGTCGCGAGGCCGTAGATCACCAGAAGCCCCGTGCCGTAAGCCATGGCCCAGGCGGTCGACGGGATGGCCTGCGAGCCCTTCTGCTGGCCCCGCCACGCGAAAAAATTGCCGAAGGCCGAGGCCGTGGTGGCGATCAGGGCCAGGCCCACGCCGACGGCGGCGCGCTGATCGAAGCCCGTGCCCAGAACCTCGCCGCCGGACAGAACCGCCACTCCGGCGATCCCCAGCAGCGCCCCGCCCCATGACGCAGCCGCCGCCTTCTGGCGCGCGATCAGGCGGAACAGGACCAGGTTGATGAAGGTCAGCGAGGCGAAGGTCACAGCGACGATGGCCGAAGCGACATGCTCCTCGGCCGCGTAGGTGAAGCTGTAGCTGAGCGAAAAGGCGAACGCCCCCTGCCCCAGCGCCGCCAGATGCTGCGCCTTGGTCAGTTTCAGGTTCTGCCGGAAGACCACGCAACCGAGGAACAGTACCGCCGACGCCAGACCAAATCGCCAGACGATGGAGGCGATGTTGGGGACCTCGCCCAGTTGCAGGGTGATGGCGAACCAGGTCGTGCCCCAGATCATCGCGCAGATGATCACGCCGCCGATCCCGAGCAGGGTCGTGCGGCTCAGGCGGGGACGCGAAACAGGCGCTTCGGCGGGATCGGACATCGCCCCGCAATGCCCGCGTGGAAGACGCCGCACAAGCACTGTTCTGGCGAGGCTCGCATAAGGCGCGCTTGTGCGGCGCAGCTTCCGGCCGCGTTCTGCGTTTGGCTGGATGAAACCGGAGATGTCTGATGCGTCGCGCCCTGCTTATCCCGATCCTGCCGCTGGCCCTGATGGCCTGCGCGCCTACGCCGTCAGGCGAGCCGCAAACGCCGCCGCGGGTTGGACACGGCATGACGGTCGTGAACGTCACCGCCACCTATCGCGAACGCATTCTGCTGCCGCCCGGCCATGTGCTGAAAGTTCGGCTTGAAGACGTCAGCCGCGCTGACGCGCCCGCCGAGGTTCTGGCCGAACACGCCGAGCCCCTGAACGGTCGGGCCCCGCCCTATCAGGCGACGCTGGGCTTCCCGTCCAGCCAGATCGACCCCCGACACACCTATGCGGTGCGCGCCGAAATCCGTGATCCGTCCGGCGCCCTGCGGTTCACCACCGACACCCGGCACGCGGTCCTGACCCATGGCGCCCCGGCCCGCGCCGACATCGTGCTGGTCGCCGTCCGCTGATCGCCTTACTGAGGACGGATGCTGAAGAAACGCTCCGTCTCCCTGTCCGGCCACGCCACCTCGGTGGCGCTGGAGGCCGAATTCTGGGTGGTGCTGGATCAGGTGGGCGCCGCGATGGGTCTGTCCCATGCCGGTCTCATGAAGCGCATCGACGAGACGCGCGGACGCACGCCGCTGGCCTCCGCCTGCCGACTTCTGGCGCTCGCCTGGGCCGGCGGCGATCACAGCTTTGCGGGTCAGGTTTCGACCGATTGACTTCGCCCATGGCGAGCGCATCGTCGGCCTCTCTTCATGGAGCCCGGCCGTGGCCATCACCTTCGACAAGTCCCTTCTCCCCGCCGCCGTTTTCGGCGGTCTGATCGCTATCGGCATGATCGGCGGCGGCGCCCTGATCGGGTCCGGCGTCGTCAATGCCCAGGTGGGCAATCGGCAGGTTACGGTTCGCGGCGTGGCTGAACGGAACGTAGTCGCCGACCTCGCCGTCCTGACCCTCAGCTTCAAGGCGGCCAACGACGATCTGCCGACGGCCCAGGCCCAGATTGACCGCGATCTGGCCAGCGTGCGCGCGTTCCTGCGTGGACAGGGTTATTCGGACGCACAGATCACCATCGGTCGGATGCAGGTCACCGATACGAAGGCGCGGGAGTACGGCTCGTCCGAGAACACGATCCGCTACATCGTCAGCCAGAGCGTCACCGTACGGACCAGCGACGTACAGCGTGTGGCGACCACCGAACGGGCGCTGAACGATCTGGTGCGGCAGGGCGTCCAGCTGGACTTCGCCGCACCGAACTACGTCTTCACCAAACTGAACGAGGTGCGGCCCTCGATGATCGCGGAAGCGACCGCCTCGGCCCGGTCGGGCGCCGAGCAGTTCGCCAAGGATTCCGGCGCGCCGCTCGGCCCCATCCGTCAGGCGACGCAGGGCTCGTTTGAAATCCTGGCCCGCGAGGACATAGACAACGAGGCCACCTCCCTGAACAAGCGCGTCCGGGTGGTGGCCACCGTCACCTATCAGCTACGCTGATCAGCCCGCCGGAGCCGGCGCCGGGTCCGGATTGGGCGTCGCCGGGCGCTCGATCGGCGGCGGGGCCGGCAAATCCGGCATCTTCGGCGCGTCCGGCAGGTTGAGATTGATGTCGACATCCGTCGCCTTGGGTGTCTCGATCTCTCCGCCGCGGTTCAACACGACAAAGGCTATGACGGCCACCACCACGAGCAGTCCGCCGACCAGGAAGGCGATGACGGCGCCTCCGCCGCGTCGCTGGGGCGGATTGTTGATGGTGGTATGATGCACGACCTCCGGGCGACCGGGGGGCTGATCGGTCATGGCTCAGTTCCCCGGGGTCGCGGGAGCCGAAACCTCCGGCAGGTTCACATCGACACTCACTTCCTTCTTCTCGGCGCCCGGCAGGCCGCCCCGGAAGACGAAGAAGGCGATGACCAGAACCGCGACCAGAAGCCCGCCGATAATGAAGGCGAGGCCCGAGTTGCCGCCGCCGCTGCTGTTGGTGTTCTCAGCCATATTGGGTTCCTCCTTGTTGACCCTTATCCCGGTGCAAGGAACGGAGGCCTGACCGTAACGGTTCCGAAGAGGGTCGTTCGCGACGGCTGACAAGAGCGCCCGGTCTCCTTATGTTCTCGCCGGTCCATGACTGATTCAGCTCCTCCCCGCATTTCCGACCTCGCCCGTTCGCAGGGCCCTGGGGGCCTCACGCCCTCGGCGGCTTCCGACTATCTGACGGGGCTGAACCCCGAGCAGCGCGACGCGGTGGAAACCACCGAGGGCCCGTTGCTGGTTCTGGCCGGCGCAGGCACCGGCAAGACGCGGGTGCTGACCACCCGACTGGCGCACATCCTGGCGACAGGCCGGGCCAAGCCGTGGGAACTGCTGGTCGTCACCTTCACCAACAAGGCCGCGCGCGAGATGCGCGAGCGGATCACCCACCTGATCGGGCCGTCGGCCGAGGGCCTGCGCTGGCTCGGCACCTTCCACTCCGTGTCGGCCCAGATCCTGCGACGGCATGCCGAACTGGTCGGGCTGAAGTCGAGCTTCACCATCCTGGATACCGACGATCAGGAGCGGGTGTGCAAACAGCTGCTCGAGGCCGCCAACCTCGACACGAAGCGCTGGACGCCCAAGTCGCTGAACACTCTGATCGACCACTGGAAGAACCGCGGCTGGACCCCGGACAAGCTGCCGCCGTCAGAGGACTTCGCCAACGGCAAGGGTCACGCCCTGTACGCCGCCTATCAGGCGCGACTGGCCAGTCTGAATGCCTGCGACTTCGGCGACCTGTTGCTGCACAACCTGACGATCCTGTCGCAGCATGCGGATATCGCGGAGGAATATCGGCGTCGCTTCCGCTACATTCTGGTGGACGAGTATCAGGACACCAATGTCGCCCAGTACCTGTGGCTGCGCCTGCTGACCTCCTCGACCGGCAACGTCTGCTGTGTCGGCGACGACGACCAGTCGATCTACGGCTGGCGCGGGGCCGAGGTGGACAACATCCTGCGTTTCGAGCGGGACTTCCAGGGCGCCAAGGTGATCCGGCTGGAGCGAAACTACCGCTCGACCCACCACATCCTCGGCGCCGCCTCGGGGCTGATCAAGGCGAACCGGAGCCGTCTGGGCAAGACGCTCTGGACCGAGGACAAGACCGGCGACAAGGTCCGGGTGCGCGGCGTCTGGGACGGCGAGGCCGAGGCCCGGCTGATCGCCGACGAGATCGAGACCGCCCGCAAGCAGGGCGTCAGCTATCGCGACATGGCGGTATTGGTGCGCGCCTCGTTCCAGATGCGGGCGTTCGAGGAGCGGTTCGTCATGCTGGCGATCCCGTACACCGTCATCGGCGGCCCTCGGTTCTTCGAGCGGGCCGAAATCCGCGACGCCCACGCCTATCTGCGCCTGATCCTGTCCGAGGACGACGATCTGGCCTTTGAGCGGATCGTCAACGTGCCCAAGCGCGGGCTGGGCGACACCAGCGTGCAGAAGGTGCTGCAGATCGCGCGCGAGAACGGCGTCTCGGCCATGGCCGCCGTCCGTCACCTAATCGGCACGGACGAGCTGCAGGCCCGCACCCGCACCGCCTTCTCCAACTTCATCCGCGACATCGACCGCTGGCGGACGCTGGGCCAGACGACCAGCCACTGGGAGCTGACCGAGGCCGTTCTGGAGGAAAGCGGCTACACCGACATGCAGAAGGCCGACCGGGCGACCGGCCAGACCCGGCTCGACAACCTGAAAGAGCTGACGCAGTCGATGCAGCAGTTCGACGGCCTGACCGCCTATCTGGAGCACGTCTCGCTGGTCATGGACCTGGACCGGGGCGAAAGCGCCGAGTCGGTGCAGATCATGACCCTGCACGGCGCCAAGGGACTGGAGTTCCCGCTGGTCTTCCTGCCGGGCTGGGAGGAAGGCGTTTTCCCCAGCCAACGCAGCATCGACGAGAAGGGCGAGAAGGGCCTCGAGGAAGAACGCCGCCTGGCCTACGTCGGCGTCACACGGGGCAAGGAGGATGTCCGCATTTCCTTCGCCGCCAACCGTCTGGTCTATGGCCGCTGGACCAGCCAGCTGCCCAGCCGCTTTGTCGACGAACTGCCCATCGACCACGTCGAGCCCCAGTCGGACACCGGCTACTACGGGGCTTCTACCGGCATGAAGGAAGCCAGGAGCCGCTGGGACGAGGCGCCCTCATTCGGCTCGGGCTACTCCTCGCCCGGCTGGAAGCGCGGACAGGCCTTCACCGCCAACCGCGTGCCCAACGCCCAGCCCGCCCGTCAGACCCTGTTGGAAGGCGACGGCCGACTGGTCGCCACCGCCGATCCCAAGGCCGGCTCGGGCTGGACGCGCGGCGACCGGGTCTTCCATCAGAAGTTCGGCTACGGCGCCGTGAAGTCCATCGAGGGCAACAAACTGGTGGTCGCCTTCGACAAGGCGGGCGAGAAGAAGGTGATCGACACCTTCGTGGAGAAGGCGTGACGACACGATCCATGTTACAAGCCGTGCATGGCTGACGGCGCGCTGACCCTCGAACTCGACGCCTACACCGTCGGCAAGATCGCCGAGCGGGCCAAGGCCATGGGAATTGCGCCGGAGGAACTGGCCGCAATGGTGCTGGACGCGCGCTTCTTTGACTACGACGACTTCAGCTGGATCAATGGCGATCCACGCAGCGATGCGGTTGAACCGTCCGGGCTCCACGAGACTGGTCGTCCATGGAAGGACGTTCGCCCGGAGTTTCTCGCCCTGATCGACAAGACGTTCGGCAAGCCCGAGTGAAAGTGGTTCTCTCGCCCCGGGCCGAACTCGATTTCGAGACCCAGGTGCGATGGCTCGCCGCCCATTCTCCCTCCGCAGGCCGGGCCGCGGCGCTGAAGATCGTGGAGACGATCGACCTTCTGGTGGAATTCCCCGACATAGGCCTCGCTGTCCATGGTGGCTGCCGCGAGAAGCAGGTCCAGTTTGGGCGCGATGGGTTCGTCATTCGCTATCGACGGACCGGAGACGCCGTGATCATCCTGCGCATCTTTCACGGCCGTCAGGACCGGCAGGGCGCAAACTGATGATCACGAGATTTCTGATCTCCCTGTCGGCGTTTGCCGCCATGCTCTCTTTCGCTTCAACCGCCACGGCGGCCTGCGAGCGATACCCGACCGTGGCCGAGGAATTCGCCGCCGCCGACTACGTCTTCATGGTGCAGGTGACATCCGGACGGATGGATCGGACGCCTGCCGATCCCGAGGGCTTCGACGGCGTCGAATATACGGTGCAGCCGCTCAAGACCTTCAAGGGAGAGCCCCCGCCGGAGCTGTTGCTCTACAGCGAGAACAGCACCGGCCGTTTTCCGATGGCGGTGGCCGGCTGGTATCTGGTCTTCGTCGGCCCGGCCTACGGCGTCGGCTTCGCGGAACCGCCCCGGATCGAGCGCGCCGTCAGCAACTGCGGCCACTCCTTCCTGCTGAATTCCGTCCCCTTCGCGCTTGAGCGTCCTCCGACCGACCTGACGTTCGACCAATTGATGGCCATGGTGCCGGAGATCAGTGCATTGGTCGAGCGAGCGGAAGGCTGCCTCCATTTCCAGGGCGAGGAGCCCTATGACGAGTACCGACGGGGCGACATCGCACGGGCGCTTATGAATTTGCGCTGTGACACGCTGGGCTCCGAGGTCGCCTCTACCCGCGCCCGCTTCGACGGCGCGCCGGAGGCCCAGACCCGTCTGGACCGCGCCATGGAGGGCAATACCCGGCCGGCTTCCCGACCCGGGTCTTAGCGCGCGATGACGATTCAGGGTCGCCGTGACACATCACACTGGCCGCGAAGCGATTTACCCGCGAGAACAGGCATCACCTGTGAGCACGGATGACTCGCCGATGATGAACCGCCGCACCCTGCTCGCCGCCACGGCCGCCGTCGCGGCGACGCCCGCCCTGCCCGCCCTCGCGCGCCAGACCGCGTCCGCGGGCTTCGTGCGGCGCGAGGGGATGCAGTTCACCCTCGACGGCAAGCCCTACCGCTATGTCGGCGCCAATCTCTGGTACGCCGCATGGATCGGACATGAAGGGCGTCTGGCGCGCGAGCTGGACGCGCTGGCGGCCGACGGCGTCACCAATCTGCGTATCGCCGCCTCGGCTGAGTGGTCGCCGCTGAAGAATGCGGTGCGACCCGCCTTCCACGATCAGGACGACGCCTACAATGAGGCCCTGCTGACCGGGCTGGACCACGCCACGGCCGAGATCGGCAAGCGGGGCATGAAGGCGGTGCTGTACCTGACCAATTTCTGGGAATGGTCCGGCGGGATGGCGACCTATCTGCTGTGGAGCAACGGCGGGCAGTACGTCGATGCCGACGCCCCCTGGCCCGATTTCCCGGAGTTCGTATCGGGCTTCTACCGCAGCCCGGAGGCCGTCGCCCGCTATCACGCCCACCTCCGCAGGATCGTGACCCGGGTGAACTCGGTCACCGGCAAGCCCTACGCCGAGGATCCGGCCATCATGGGCTGGCAACTGGCCAATGAGCCGCGCCCGGGCGGCACGGACGGCAATGTTGATCGCACCCTGCCGGACTTCCATGCCTGGATCAGCGGGACCGCCCGCCTGATCAAGTCGCTGGCGCCGCACCACCTCGTCTCCACCGGCGGCGAGGGCCTCAAGGGCTCGATGGAGCGTCCCGGTCTGGTCCTGTCGTCACAGGCGGACGACACCATCGACTATCACACCGCCCACGTCTGGCCCGGCAACTGGGGCTGGCTGGATCGCACGGACATGCCCGGCACCCACGCCCGCGCCGTCGCCCTGTCGACCGAGTACGTCGCCCGGCACGTGGAACTGGCCAAACAGGCCGGCAAGCCGCTGGTGGTCGAGGAGTTCGGCTATCCTCGCAACGGCGACGTCTATGATCTGGGCGCCTCCACCTCAATGCGGGACGATCTCTACAGCGCCATTCACAACGCCGTTCTGGCCAGCGCGCGCGAAGGCGGCCCTCTGGCCGGATCGAACTTCTGGGCCTGGAACGGCGAAGGCCGCGCCCGGCACCCGGACTTCCGCTTCCGCAGCGGCGACACCGCGTTCCTGGGCGACCCGCCGCACGAGCCGCAGGGCTGGTACGGCGTGTTCGATCAGGACGTCTCGACCCGCCGCATCATCCGCGACCACGCCGCGGCGCTGGCCGCCCTCTAGCCGCGCAGGACCGCCAACCGGTCCGGGTTCTTGCGCAGGTATTTGACCGCCTGACGCCGGAGGTTCTCGATCTCCGGCTTCAGATGCGCGCCCATTCCGCCGTCGTCACCGCGCAGCTCGCCGAAGACCGCCAGCGCGAACGCCCAGCTGCGGGGCGACAGATACCCGGCTCCACGGCTGCGCCAGCCCTGACTGAAGGCGTCGCCGTACTGCTCGAAGCTGAAGGCCGAGTTGGCCCCGAACACGCCCAGCCCGGTGAAGGCCACCGTCAGGTCCGTCATCAGCTCATGGGTCTCATCCTCGACCAGATCGGCCTGTCCCGCGAGCAGGTAGTGGGCCAGCTCATGCGCCAGTGTGGCGACGAGGTTGATCGGGTCGTCCAGCAGGTCCGGGGCGTAGGTGATGACCACCCGTCCGTCCGGCTCGACGCGGAAAGTCCCGTTCGGCTCGTCCCCACCGGTGATCGAGACAAACTCCGACACCCGCTCGCCTGTGAACCGGCGCGGCTGGGCCTCCAGTTCGCAGGGCCAGTTGTCGCTGAGCCCCATGATGTCCTTCACGCAGGCGAAGACATGTTCGGCGCGGGCATGACCCGTCGCATCGCTCGGCGGAAAAAAGTCGCGCGTCGGCAGGGCGACCGGCGTTTCCGCCAGCGGCATCTCTTCCGCGAACCGGTCCAGCAGCGTTCGCCATGTCTCGATGTGCCAATCCTCGATGTCCGCATCGAGAAAGCGCTTCGCGCCGAACAGCCCCGCCGGCATCCCCAACCCTTCGTTAAGCCAGAACACCGACTCTGGAGGGGTGCGTGAGTCCCGTCCAGCCAACGATGCGACCGAACCGGCCCCCGCCTGGTGGGAGACGGCGATCTGCGTCGGCCTGATCGCCATGCTGACCGGCGCCCTGATCGGCCCGGTCTTCGCCCCCTTGCAGCAGGAGACGCCGGTTCTGCGTCTGGTCTGGCTGCCTGCCTATGCGGCGATCGGCGGCCTGCTGATCTATCGGATGGACCGGGTCTGGCGGGCGTGGCCGGCGGCGATCCTGATCGCCATGCTGGTCGGCCTGTGCTTCGCCTCGAAATACTGGTCCATCGACTATCACACGACCAGCCGCCGCGTGATCGCCCTGGCCATCAGCTGCGTCTTCGCCCTGTATCTGGGCGCGGCCTTCCGGGGACCGCACCTGCCGCGTCTGCTGATGATCTCCAGCCTCATCATGGCGGTCGGCAGTCTGGTCATGGTCTTCGCCTTCCCCGCCATCGGGGTGCACCACGACGTCAACGCGGGCCTCTGGCGAGGCCTCTGGTACGAGAAGAACCAGATGGGCGCGGTCATGGTGATCGGCGCCACGGCGGCGGCGGCCTGTCTCGCCTCCGACGATCCGCGAAAACTGATGCCCGCGATCTCATTCGTCCTGTCCAGCCTGCTGGTGCTGGCGACCCAGTCCAAGACCTCCCTGCTCTGCCTGATGCTGGGCGTCGGCTGCGTCGGCGGCTTCTGGGCCCTGCGCAAGGGCGGGGCCGCCTTCACCGTGGTCGCGGTCTGGAGCGCCGTGGTTCTGGCGTGTCTGGGTCTGTGGATCTGGGAGACCCATTCGGTCGCGGTGCTGGAGGCGCTGGGCAAGGACCCGTCGCTGACGGGCCGGACCGACATCTGGGCCAGTCTGATGCGCCGCGTGGCCGAGCGTCCGTGGACCGGATACGGCTACGGCGCCTTCTGGGGCCGGATCGGCGAAAGCCCGCCCGCCGACTGGGTGCGCAAGGAAACCGGCTGGATCGTGCCGTCGGCGCACAACGGCTGGATCGACCTGCTGGTCCAACTCGGCTGGCCCGGCGCGATCCTGGTCGGCGGCCAGCTGGCCCTGACCTTCATGGTCACCCTGTTCCGCAGCGCCGGGTCGGGCGCGCGCGAGGGCTGGTGGGCGCTCGGCTTCCTGCTGGCCTTCTTCATGCTCAGCCTGTCGGAATCGATCCTGCTGACCCATCAGAGCCTGCCGTTCGTCCTGTTCATGGCCGTCATGACCCGCGCCTTCCTGCCATCGTCCACAACAGAGGCGGTCGCGCTTGCTCCAAAGGCGCGTCGGGCCTACCAGACCGGCTCCCGAATCGCCGCACACTCGATGAATGGCCAACTCCGCCGACCTCCTTTCGCTGTTCGATGACGAGCCGACGCAACCGCGTCCGGCCTTGCCCGCTCCTGCGCCCCCGTCCGCGCCCGTCGCCGCCTCGCCCGTGACGCCGCCGACGCCCGCGCCGCCCCCCGCGTCTGCACCGGCCGCAAAGCCCGCCGATCCCGTTGTCGCCGCCGCAGCGGCCGCGACCGGCTATTCCGCCTCCTCGATCGAGGTCCTGGAAGGGCTTGAGCCCGTCCGCAAACGCCCCGGCATGTACATCGGCGGCACCGACGAACGCGCCCTGCACCACCTGTTCGCCGAAGTCCTCGACAATGCGATGGACGAGGCCGTGGCCCGCCACGCCAAGCTGATCACGGTCGAGCTGGACGCCGACGGCTTCCTGTCGGTCCGCGACGACGGCCGGGGCATCCCTGTCGATCCGCACCCCAAACACCCCGGCAAGTCGGCGCTGGAAGTCGTCATGACCGTCCTGCACTCGGGTGGCAAGTTCTCGGGCAAGGCCTACGAGACCTCGGGCGGCCTGCACGGCGTCGGCGTCTCGGTCGTCAACGCCCTGTCGGATCATCTGGACGTCACCGTCTGGCGCGACGGCTTTGAATGGAAGCAGTCCTTCTCGCGCGGGCTCGTGCTGGGTCCGATCCAGCAGGTTCAGGCCTCGAAGAAGCGCGGCACCCTGATCCGCTTCCACCCCGACCCGGAAATCTTCGGCGTGGGCGCGGCGTTCAAGCCCGCCCGCCTGTTCCGCATGGCCCGGTCGAAGGCCTATCTGTTCCGCGGCGTCGAGATCAAATGGACCTGCGCGCCCGAGCGGATCACCGACGCGACCCCGGCGAGCGCCCTGCTGCACTTCCCCGGCGGTCTGGCGGATGCCTTGGCCGAGCGTATCGGCGAACTTGAGACGGTCACCCCGACCTTCGCGGGCCGGGTCGAACGCAAGGGCGAGACCGGTGCGGTCGAGTGGGCGGTCACCTGGTCGCCCATCGGTTTCGGCGAGGCCGACAGCTTCGTCAGCTCCTACTGCAACACCGTCTCCACGCCCGACGGCGGCACGCACGAGGCGGGCTTCCGCGCCGCGCTGGTCAAGGGCCTGAAGGCCTATGGCGAACTGACGAACGAGAAGCGCGCGGGCCTGATCACGGCGGAAGACGTCATCGCCAACGCCGGCGCCATGATCTCGGTCTTCATCCGCAATCCCGAGTTCCAGGGCCAGACCAAGGACCGCCTGTCCTCGCCGGAAGGCCAGAAGCTGGTCGAACAGCTGCTGCGCGATCCGCTGGACCACTGGCTGACCGAAAGCCCGAAGCAGGCCAACACCCTGCTGGCCTACATCATCGAGCGCGCCGAGGACCGGCTGAAGCGCCGTAAGGACAAGGAAGTCCAGCGCGCCTCCGCGACCCGGAAGCTGCGCCTGCCGGGCAAGCTGTCCGACTGCTCGCGTCAGGGCGCCAACGGCACCGAACTGTTCATCGTCGAGGGCGACTCGGCCGGCGGCTCGGCCAAACAGGCGCGGGACCGCACGACCCAGGCCATCCTGCCCCTGCGCGGCAAAATTCTTAACGTTGCGTCGGCGACGGCTGACAAGCTTAGGGCCAACGTCGAACTGTCCGATCTGGCGCTGGCGCTGGGCGTTCAGCCCGGCAACCGGTTCAACATCGATGACCTGCGCTACGAGCGCATCGTCATCATGACGGACGCCGACGTGGACGGCGCCCACATCGCGGCCCTGCTGATCACCTTCTTCTATCGCTCCATGCCCGAAGCGATCCGTCAGGGCCGCCTGTTCATGGCCCTGCCGCCGCTCTACCGGATTCAGGCCGGAGCCCTGTCTGAATACGCCCGCGACGACGCCCACCGCGACGAACTTCTGGCCACCGTGTTCAAGGGCAAGAAGGTGGAAATCGGCCGGTTCAAGGGTCTGGGCGAGATGATGGCCTCCCAGCTGAAGGAAACCACCATGGACCCGAAGAAGCGCACGTTGGCGCGGGTCGAACTGCCCGAGGACGAGTCCGAGATCGAGGATCTGGTCGAGCGCCTGATGGGCAAGAAGGCCGAGGCCCGCTACCAGTTCATCCAGGACAACGCCCGCTTCGCGGTGGCTGACCTTGACGTCTAGCCGCATCAAGCGCCCAAAGGCGGCTTCCTAGCCCTCAGGCGACGCAGGACAGGCGGAGCGCTCGCCATAGCGATCGACCATGCCGTGCACGCCGCTACGGGTGATGCGGAGCGCGGTCAGCCGGTCGAACTCGCACTCCGGCATGTCCGCGGCCTCCGGATAGCCCAGCCCTCTGGCAATCAGGGGTATGGTGTTGCTGTGGCCCACCACCAGAACGACGGCGTTGCGGGGCAATGCCCGGACACGCGCGATCACCGCATCCACATGCGCGGCCACGCCGTCTTCAAAGCCGATCACGTCCGGCGTCAGCGAGGCGTAGTGGGCCAGCGGCGCCGCGGTCTCGGCGGTCCGTCTCAGGGGGGTGGTGATGATGTAGCGCGGCTGCGCATTGGCGACATTCAGCATCAGCATGGTCGCCCGCCGCCGCCCGGCCTCGGACAGTGACGGATCGGCCCCGCCCTCCTCAGCCTTCTCGGCATGGCGCACCAGAATGACCGTCTGCGCGGCCGCTTCGGTGGCGGCGAATACAGACATCAGCACGGCGGCCAGAAGCAGCAGACGTTTCATGAGACACTCCCCCATTCCCGTCGAAACTGCGCCGCCCCCATGCGCCTGTCGAGATGTCTCAGTGCTCGGCCCAGTCCCCCGGCGGTTCCAGGAAGGCGCGCTTTCCGCTGACGTCGGCGTAGGTCATGCACAGGTCCTCGAACACCCGGTTCCAGGCGAAGCGCTCGACGGCCTTCTGGCGCGCGGCGGCGCCGATGGCCTCGATGTCGCGCTCGAACAGCGCCTTGATCGCCTCGGCATAGACGCCCGGCTCGGCCGCTGAAGCCAGTTGGCCAACCGAGTTGTCGACCGTCTCCTTCACGCCGCCCGCATCGACGCCGACCACCGGACGACCGCAGGCCATGGCCTCCAGCACGATCAGGCCGAACGGCTCCTTGTCGTTGGCGTGCACGAAGGCGTCGCAGGAGGCGATGATCCTGGCCACGGCCTTCGGATTGGCCTCATACGGCAGGGAGATGACCCGTTCCTCTGCGGGCAGTCCCTGCCCTGCCCCGACCAGCACCAGATGATAGGGATCGCCCAGCTTCTGCACGGCCTCGATCAGGACGCCGATGTTCTTCTCGCGCGCCGGACGTCCGGCGAAGCACAGCAGGCGCGCGGACGCCGGAAGGCCCAACTTCTTCAGCAGCCACTCGCGATCCCGGCGGTCGGGACGGAAGGTGTCGATCTCCACGCCCAGCGGCTGGATGACGATGTCCCGGATGCCCGCCTCTTCCAGACGACGGGCGATATAGCGGCTGGGCGACACGACGCGGTCGAACTGGCCGAACAGACGGGCCCAGCGCTTCTCGACGGGCTTCTTGGCCCATTCGCCGAAATGCAGCGCGGCGAGGCCCGCGGGGTCGGAGTGGCAGAAGCCGACGACCGGGCAGCCGGCGCGTTGCCCGGCCTCCAGCGCGCCCTGCCCCGGCGTATAGGGGTCGCCCGCCTCGATCAGCGAGGGGTTCAGCGACGCCACCCAGGCGGCCCAGCGCCGCACCGAGGTCGGCCAGCGATAGCCGTCGCCGAACGGCAGCTTGGTGGCGTGAAGCTGAATGATGCCGTCGTCACCGGCCTTGTGGTGCTGGCCCGGAACCACCAGCGAATGGGCGACGCCCGGCCGGTTCTCCTCCAGCCAGGCCTTCTTCGAGAGAAGGTATCGTTTCACCCCGCCGGACTTGGGGGCGTACAGCATGGTGGTGTCGACGAAGCGAGGGCGTTCATCCTCCCCGGCCAGCTTCGTCGCCTTCAGGGTCCGGGAGACTTCCTCATCCCAGCCCGGAATAAGGCGCAGCTCGCCCTCCTGGACTTCCAGACCCGCCAGACTCATCAGTTCCCGCTCCGTTGCGCTGATACCGGAAGCGCCAACGCGCTGGACCCGCTTCTGGATGCGACGGGCCTTGCGGACGCGGGACATATGAGACTTCACCATACCAGCGCCCGTAGCTCCGCTGGCGATCAAGCTCAAGCGTCGTCTTCAGTCCCCGGATCATCCGCGGTCGGAACACCCCTGCGGGTCAGCGCCTCGCGCAGCAGAATCTCGACCTGGGCGTTGACGGAGCGCAACTCTGCAGATGCAAGCTTCTCGACCGCCGCCATCACGCCCGGGGACGCGCGCATCAGGAAGGGCTTCCTGGGCTTGCCCGCCATGATCAGCCGTACAGGGTGCCGGTGTTGACGACCGGCTGCGCTTCCCGGTCCGCGCACAGCACGACCAGAAGGTTCGAGACCATCGCCGCCTTGCGGTCCTCGTCCAGATCGACCACCCCGCGCTCGCCCAGATCGTTCAGGGCGGCCTCGACCATGCCGACGGCGCCCTTCACGATCAGGCGGCGGGCGGCCAGAACAGCCTCGGCCTGCTGGCGCTTCAGCATCGCGCCGGCGATTTCAGGGGCATAGGCCAGGTGGGCCAGCCGCGCCTCGTCGATGGCGACGCCGGCGACCTTCACCCGCCCAACCAGTTCATCGCGCAGACGGGCGGCGACATCCTCTGCGTCCGACCGCAGGGTCAGCTCCGGCTCGGACTCCTCCTCGCCGTGGTCGTAGGCGTACAGCGAGGTGATGTCGCGCAGGGCCGTGTCCACCTGGATATTCACGAACGCCTGATAGTCATCCACGTCGAACAGGGCCTGCGCCGAGTCCTCGACGCGCCAGACGACGTTCGCCGCGATTTCGATCGGGCTGCCGCGCTTGTCGTTCACCTTCAGCTTGTCGCTGGTCAGGTTGCGAACACGCAGGCTGATTTTCTTGCGCGTGTACCAGGGCAGAACCCAGCGCAGGCCCGTCTTGCGATCGGTGCCGCGATATTCGCCGAACAGCAGGATCGCCGAACCCTCATTGGGCTGAAGCGAATAGAGGCCGCACATCAACAGCAAACCAACCGTGGCCAGAGTGACTCCGGCGATCACGAAGACAAGATTGTCGGGATCCTGCGCGATCAGCGCCGGACCGCCGACGGTCAGGGCCAGCCCGATCAGCAGCACCAGAACGCCATTGGCGGTGGCCGCCGGGCGTTCCGTGGATTTCGAATGGGTGGTGTTAGTCATGAGCCCCTCTCCAAAGTCGATATGAAAGTGATATCACTTTGATTTCGAATTTGGCAACTGGCCACCGTCCTGAAGCGGGACAGGAAATGCCTTCGGCCTTGCATTCGCCTCAAATTCGAGAAACTTGAGGCACGCTGGTACGGTCCCTGTTAGAGGATCACCTGCGTCTCTGGCGTGTCGTCCACAGGGGTTTCTTTCGAATGCGTATTCTACTCGCGACCGCGGTGGCGATCGCTCCCCTGCTGGCAGCGTCCCAGGCGGCGGCCGACGTCGTGATCAGCACGTCGCGGACCACGCCCATCCGGACCTCGACCGCGACGGGCACGGGTCCCGACAATATCGAGATTTCGAACGCCGGCTCGATCGTGCTGACCACAGGCACGGCCGTCACGATCGATTCCAGCAATAATCTGGTGATTTCGGCCGGCGGCTCGATCAGCATGACCAACGCCGCCAGCGGCGCGACGGGCGTTCTGGTGGATCCGGGTCTGACGACGAACATCCGCGTCGACGGTTCGATCACCCTGACCGATTCCATCACCGACTACCCCGACACCGACAGCGACGGGGACTTCGACGGTCCCTGGGCGACCGGCTCCGACCGGTACGGCATCCGCCTCCAGGCGGGCGGCGACACGACGGGCAACCTGATCATCGGACAGGCGGGCGCGGTCGCGGTCGAAGGCAACAATTCCTACGGTGTCTCGGTCGAAAGCAACCTGGTCGGTCGTCTCGATAATTTCGGCCTGATCCGGATCATGGGCGATAACTCGATCGGCCTGCGCACGCTGGGAACCGTCACCGGCCCGGTCAATCTGCTGGGCACCATCACGGCGCGCGGCGCCGACAGCTCGGCCGTCCTGATCGGCAACGATGTTGATGGTCGCCTGACCTTGCAGGGCAGCATCGACGCGTCCGGCTATCGCTACACCACCCGCGGCAGCGATGAGTTCATCGCGAAGCTCGATGCTGAAGACATGCTCCAGGGCGGCCCGGCCGTGCTGGTCACAGGCAATGTCTCGGGCGGCGTGGTGGTGGATCGCCCGCCGACTGAAGCGGACGCGAACAACGCCGACGAGGACGGCGACGGCATTCCCGACGCCAACGAAACCACGGGCAACATCAACAGCTTCGGCTCGGCTGCGGCGATCCAGGTCGGCTCGACGACCGACTCCATCACCCTGGGCGTCGCGGGCACGGGCACGAACGCCTACGGCTTCATCAACCGCGGCACGGTCACCGGCCAGGGCGTCTATGACGGCATCGCCGCGAACGCCATCGTGTTCGGCGGCAATCCGGGCCAGGCCGTGGTCATTGACGGCGGCGTCCGCAACGAAGGCACCATCGCCAGCCTGGCGTATGAGGCCAACGCCACCGCCGTGCGGTTCGGCGAAGGCTCCTCCACCCCGACCTTCTTCAACAACGGCGCGATCACCGCAGGCATGTCCAGCGATGTAGCCGCGACCGGGACGACCATCCAGATCGACGCCGGCGCAAACCTGCCCTCGATCAACAACGACGGCACGCTTCTCGCCTCCACGGGCGGCGGCGTGGCCGATGTCTACGGCATCCGCGACCTCAGCGGCACCTTGACCTCGATCACCAACACCGGCTCGATCCAGGCCGTCTCGAGCGCCAACGAAGATGGTGACCCGATCACCAGCCAGCGCGTCGCGATCGACGTTTCCGCGAACACCACCGGCGTCACCTTTATCCAGGACGGCATCGCCAGCACCCCCACCGACGCTGATCCGGATACGGACGGCGACGGCGTCACCGACACCAATGAGCCGATCACGATCGGCGATGTGCGGTTCGGCTCGGGCGCGGATGTTCTGGATGTCCGCAACGGCTATATCGACGGCGACATCTCGTTTGGCGCGGGCGCCGACGTGCTCAACATTTCCGGCGGCGGTCTGGTCCGCGGCGCCATTTCGAACGCCGACGGCGATCTCGCTGTCAACATCAGCGACGGGGTGCTGGAAACCCGCCAGACGGGCGTTCTGGATGTCTCGAGCCTGAACATCGGCGCCGACGGCAATCTGATCGTCACGATCGACCCGGCGGCGAATAACGCCTCGGGCGGCATGAACGTGTCGGGAACCGCCACCCTGGCCGACGGCGCGGGTCTGGGCGTGCGTTTCAACTCGCTGCTGGACGGCCCCGCCCGCTTTGACCTGATCAACGCGGGCACCCTGAACGCCGGCGCGATCAATATGGACTCGTTCCAGGAAAACTCGCCCTATCTCTACGTCGTTGAAGGCGGCATCGATAACGCGAACAACACCGTCTACGCGGACGTGCGCCAGCGCACGACGCAGGAAGCCGGCCTGATCTCGGTGGAAGCGTCGATGTACGACGCCTTCTACAGCTCGCTGAGCCGCGACGCGGACATGCGCGCCGCCTTCCTGGCCCAACTGGGTCGCGATGAGTTCATCAACCTGTACGAACAGCTCCTGCCCGATCATTCGGGCGGTCCGCTGGTGTCGCTGGCGTCGGGCGTTGACGCCGTGACCCGCGCCCTGACCGGCCGCAACGCCTCGGCCGCGCCGGGCGAGACCAGCGCCTGGGTGCAGGAAATCAACTTCTACGCCGACAAGGAAAAAACGGACTCCTACGGCTTCCGCTCGGAAGGCTTCGGCATCGCGGGCGGCGTTGAGCGCGGCACCGGCCTGGGCGCCCTAGGTCTGTCGGTCGCCTTCACCTCCTCCGACCTTGAGGATCCGGAATCGGAAGCCGAAGAGGTCTTGACCGCCAACTTGCTGGAGCTGGGCCTCTACTGGCGCGCCCAGGGACAGTACTGGACGACCTGGGCCCGTGCGGCCGCCGGTTACGCCACCTTCGAGTCCGAGCGTCGGTTCGTCGGCGCGGGCCTGAACCTGACCAGCACCTCGGACTGGAACGGCTTCACCCTGTCGGCCGCCGCGGGCGCATCCTACGAGCGCAACTTCGGTCGCTTCAGCATCCGCCCCGAAGGCTACATCGAGTACTTCTCGCTCAGCGAGGACGGCCACCTTGAAGAAGGCGGCGGCGACGGCTTCGATCTGGACATCGACGACCGCGACGGTCACCTGTTCTCCGCCACCGCCGCGATCAATATCGGCATGTCGATGGGCCAGAACAGCTGGCTCAAGCCGGAGCTGCGCCTCGGCTGGCGCCAGAACATCTCGGTCGATCCGGGTGAGACCATCGCCCGCTTCCGCTCGGGCGGTCCCGACTTCACCCTGTCGCCCGACACCATCGAAGGTGGCGGTCCGATCGTCGGCTTCCGCCTGAACGTCGGCAACGAACTGGGCATGCTGTCGGTCAGCGCCGACGCCGAAATGCTCGACAACTACGTCCGCTACATGCTGTTCCTGCGAGCCAGCTTCCGGTTCTAGGGCCGGTCAGGCGTCAAACGACAAAAGGGCCGTCGGGATCACCGGCGGCCCTTTTTCTTTTTGCAGAGCCAGCCTACAAGGCCCCTCGCTTCACGCGACCGGGCGGCTAGCTCAGCTGGTCAGAGCACCTCGTTTACACCGAGGGGGTCGGGGGTTCGAACCCCTCGCCGCCCACCATATTCCGGTCATCGCCGTCAGACTGTGTTCACCAATCGCGGGTTAACCCTGCGCGGTCGGGAGAATCGCCATGCAGTTCATCAAACGCGCCACCGCCCTGTCCGCCGTTCTGGCCGGGGGACTGATGCTTCAGGGCTGTCTTGTGGGAGCCGTGGTGGACGCCGGGGTGGCCGTCGTCGGGACCAGCGCCAAGGTCGTCGGCGCGGGCGTGGACGCCGTCACCACCTCTGACGAAGAGACCCGCGCCAAGCGCGAACGCGACCAGCGGCGATGGGAACGCGAGCAACGCCGCTGCGAACAGCGCCAGCGCCGCGGTCAGGACTGCTAGCCGGACCGGCCCCGGGGTCGTAGGCTCCCGCCATGATCCCCATCCTGCTCATTCCCGGCCTGATCTGTACGGCCGAACTGTTCACGCCCCAGCTGCCGGCCCTTTGGTCGCATGGCCCGGTGACCGTGGCTTCCACGCTGGAAGGCGACACCATCGGCGCCATGGCCTCGGCCATCCTGCGCGACGCCCCGCCGACCTTCGCGCTCGGCGGGCTGTCCATGGGGGGCTACATCGCGCTGGAAATCCTGCGACAAGCCCCTGAGCGGGTGGTGAAGCTGGCGCTGCTGGACACCTCGGCGCGACCGGATACCGCCGAACAGACACGGCTGCGAAAGGGGATGGTCGAAACGGCCCTGAACGGCGGCTACGGCACGGTTCTGGCCATGACGCTGCCGAACCTCGTGCATCCCGATCATCGCGGCCATCAGGCCCTGATCGACACCCTGACCCGAATGGGTCGCGCGGTCGGTCCCGAGGGCTTCGCCCGGCAGCAAGGGGCCATCATGGGCCGGGTCGATTCCCGCCCGTTCCTGTCCGCGATAGCAGTCCGCACACTGGTGCTTGTCGGTGAGCAGGACGCCCTTACCCCGCCGGAAATGGCGCATGAGATGGGCGCGGCGATCCCCGGCGCGAAGACCGTGACCATCCCGAACGCCGGCCACATCTCGACCCTGGAACAGCCGGAGGCCGTCACCACGGCGCTGGTCGAGTGGCTGAAGGCCTAAAGGCTGAGCACGCAACGCTCGTTGATCGTCGGGCGCGCGACCTGGATACGGCACAGCCCGGGCCACTCCGGCTTCAGCTGCGCGGCGAACCAGAGGCACAGGTTCTCCAGCGACGGCAGCTCCAATCCCGGATGCTCATTCAGCATTCCGTGGTCCAGCTTCTCGGCGGCGGCCTTCAGCGCGTGGTCCAGCGCGCCCAGATCGGCGACCCAGCCGTGCTCGACGTCCAGCACCTCGGACCGCACCGTCGCCTCGACCGTGAACGAGTGGCCGTGGACGCGGCGATAGATGCTCCCCTCGGGTTCATTGGGGAAGTGGTGGGCCGCGTCGAAGGTGGCCTGTTTGGTGATCTCGAAGATGGGCATTAGCGGACGCCGATGTACTTGTGGGTCTGGACGCTCAGGCGCCATTGGGGGTGGGTCAGGCAGTATTCGATGGCGGCGGCGGTGTTGGCCGCCTGATCCGGACCATCCATCGGCTGCAGCCAGAAGCGCTCGAAATCGAGCCCCTCGAACCGTTCCGGCATGGCCTTGGCCTGCGGGTAGACCAGCTTCAGTTCCTGTCCCTTGACCTGAATCACCTCGGCGTCCGCCTTGGGGCTGATGCAGACCCAGTCGATGCCGTCCGGCGCGGCGAGGGTCCCGTTGCTCTCGATGGCGATCTCGAAGCCGCGCGCGTGAAGCGCGTCAATCAGCGGGGCGTCCAGTTGCAGCAGAGGCTCACCGCCGGTGCAGACGACCAGCTTCGGATCCCCCGCCCGCCCGCGCCACATCCCATCGACGTGGGCGGCCAGCAGGTCAGCCGTGGCGAACTTTCCGCCGCCGTCGCCGTCCGTGCCCACGAAGTCCGTGTCGCAGAAGGTGCAGACGGCGGTGGCGCGATCCCGCTCCAGCCCGTTCCACAGATTGCAGCCGGCGAAGCGCAGGAAGACCGCCGGGCGGCCGGCCTGACCGCCCTCCCCCTGCACCGTCAGAAAGATTTCCTTGGCCGCGTAGCTCATTGACCGGCGACCCACTCCGCATGACCCGCCGCGCGCAGTTCGCAGGCCGGGCAGTCGCCACAGCCATAGCCCCAGTCGTGATGGTGCTCGCGGTCGCCCCGGTAGCAGGTGTGCGACGCCTCGACGATCAGCTCCACCAGCGCCGCCCCGCCGATGCGGTCGGCCAGCGCCCAGGTCTGCGCCTTGGTCAGATGCATCAGGGGCGTGTCGATCACCACCGGCTTGTCCAGCCCCAGGCTGAGCGCCCGCGCCATCGCCTCGATGGTGTCTCGGCGGCAGTCGGGATAGCCCGAGAAGTCAGTCTCGCACATGCCGCCGACCAGCACCTCCAGCCCGCGCCGGTCCGCCAGCGCGGCGGCGCAGGTCAGGAAGACCAGATTGCGCCCCGGCACGAAGGTCGTCGGCAGCCCGCGCGCATCCATCTCGATCGCGCGCTCAGCGGTAAGGGCGCTCTCGGCGATCCTGCCGTAGCCGGTCAGGTCCACCACGTGGTCCGGCCCCAGCCGGTCCGCCCACCCCGGCAGGACCTTCGCCATCCCCTCGCGCACGTTCAGACGCGCTTCCATCTCGACCACATGCCTCTGGCCGTAGTCGAAGCCCACGGTCTCGACCCGGTCGAACCGCTCCAGCGCCCAGGCGAGACAGGTCGCGCTGTCCTGCCCTCCGGAGAACAGGACAAGGGCCGATTTTGCAGGATTTGGGGACAATTCGCTCATGACAAACCTGCGGTCGGCCGGTCGGCCGCGCGCATGGACAAGGGGATGGGGCCTGATTTCGGCGGACCGGCCTTCTACACCCGCGCCGGTCCAAGCGCAAAAGTGGCGACAAGAGGGCGAACGATCCGCTCTTAACCCTTCTGCAAACCGTTCTGACGCAATGTCCACCGGTCCCAGTGGAGTGCCGGCCAGTATGCCGACAATCGAAACCCTTACCGAACGCGCCGAGGCGATAGCGCCCGAGACGCCGGGCAGCGATGTCTTCGCGCGCTTCGAGCGTGAGCCCGACACCCTGGTGATCCCGGTTGTCGATGGGGACCGCCCGGTCGGACT
The DNA here is from genome assembly GCF_006547065.1 of Brevundimonas sp. M20. Taxonomy (NCBI): domain Bacteria; kingdom Pseudomonadati; phylum Pseudomonadota; class Alphaproteobacteria; order Caulobacterales; family Caulobacteraceae; genus Brevundimonas; species Brevundimonas sp. M20. Next base: position 2,126,676 of record NZ_CP041243.1, read on the forward strand.
GATCGAACGGAACGCCTTTCTGCTGAAGATCGCGGGCGCCTTCGGACACGCGCTTTACGCCGGTCGCCCCGTCATTCACGTGATGGACGCCGATCCCGCCGTGGTCGAGGCCGGAGTCGAGATAGACGCCTTCTGCGACATCCTGCTCAAGGGCGGCCCCAGCGCCCTGATGCGCGGTTTCATCGTCACCCGGAACGGCAAGTATCACGGCGTCGGAACCGCCATATCGCTGCTGCAGGCGGTGAACGAGCGCCAGCGCCTCCAGAACATCGAACTGTCCGACACCCGCACGCAGGCGCTCGCCGCCGCCCGGGCCAAGAGCCAGTTCCTCGCCATCATGAGCCATGAGCTGCGCACGCCGATGAACGGCGTGCTGGCCGTGGCCGAACTCCTGCGCCGTCAGCCGCTCAACGCCCAGGCGCACGCCCATGTCGCCACCATCGTGGAGTCGTCCGAAACCCTGCTGCGCATCCTGCAGGACGCGCTGGACCTGTCGCGCGCCGAGGCCGGCGAGCTGGAGCTGAACGCCGAACCGACCCCCCTGCGGGCCATGATGGACGACGTCGAGGCCATGTGGGCGCCGCGCGCCTCGCAGGACAATGTCACCCTGATGGTCAGCTATGAGGGCGACACCGAGCTGGCCGCCGTGCTCGATTCGATCCGGATCAAGCAGGTGTTCAACAACCTGATCGGCAATGCCCTGAAATTCGCCCGTAACGGCGTGGTCGAGGCCGGTCTGAAGGCCACGGCGAGCGGCGAGCGTATCCGGCTTGAAGCGCGCGTGCGCGACGACGGCCCGGGGATCGACGCCAGCCGTGTCGACGCCATCTTCGAACCCTTCGTGCACGGATCAGGGCCGGACGGCGCCGGTCTGGGCCTGTCGATCTGCCGTCAGATCGTGGACCGCATGGACGGTCGCATCTGGGCCGAGAACAATCCCGGCCGCGGCGCCACCTTCGCCTTCGATCTGAACGTCGAGCGCGCCGAGATGGAGGCCGCTCCGGCGTCCAACGTCGAGAGCCTGTCCGAACTGGACCTGCAGGACACCCCTCACATCCTGATCGTGGACGACAATGCGACCAACCGCGTGGTGGCCCAGGCCCTGTGCGAGATGTTCGGCTGCACCTCCGAGACCGCGGAAGACGGCGTCGAAGCGGTTGAGGCCGTTCAGGAACGCCGCTTCGATCTGGTCCTGATGGACATCAAGATGCCCCGCATGGACGGGGTTCAGGCCACCCAGGCCATCCGCGCCCTCGACGGTCCGGTCAGCCGCATCCCCATCGTGGCCCTGACGGCCAACGCCGATCCCGAGGACGCGCGCAAATATCTGACCATCGGCATGGCCGCCGTGGTCGAGAAGCCGATCAAGCCGGAACGCCTGCGCATGGCCATGAACGCCGCGCTGGAACAGGCCGCCATGACCGAAATGGGCGAAGCCCCGGACGCCCGCTCGGTCGCCTGACCGCTTCGGGGCCGCGCGAAACACGCCCTCCCGCTTGCACGGAATCGCTTGCGGGAGAGACATAGGGCCCATGTCCGTCTCCCCGCTCGTCGCCCTGCTGCCGCAACTCGCCTCGGCGTCCGCCCATACGCACGCCCTGGGCTTCACCTTTGACGGCGTCACGGGCGACCGCGTCCGGCTCAAGGTCCCCTGGCGCGAGGATCTGGTCGGCGATCCGGACACGGACGTTCTGGCCGGAGGACTGGTCACCAGCCTGCTGGACCACGCCGGCGGCATGGCTGTCTGGGTCGGTCTGGACCGGTTCGAGCCCATCGCCACCCTCGACCTGCGCGTGGACTACATGCGCGCCGCACGCCCCCGCAGCGGCCTGATCGCGGAGGCGCGCTGCTATCGCCTGACCCGGTCCATCGCCTTCGTCCGGGCCTGGGCGTTCGAGGATGACATCGAGGATCCGGTCGCGGCGGCCCAGTCGGCCTACATCCTGAACTCGAGCGACGGGCGCGGCGCCGGGGCCAATCTCAAGCCCCGTCGGGAGACCGACGCATGAGCGACCTTCTCGAGACCCTGCCCTATGCGCGGTTCCTGGGCCTTCTGACCCGGCGCGACGGGGACCTTCTGACCGTCACCATGCCGTTCGCGGACCGACTGATCGGCAACCCCGTCCTGCCCGCGCTTCACGGCGGTTCGACCGCCGCCATGCTGGAACTCACGGCCGTGGCGCAGGTCGCGGTGCTGTATCCGCGCCTTGAACTGCCCCGGCCGATCAATGTGACCGTGACCTATCTCCGCTCTGGACGCCCGCAGGACGTGTACGCCCGCGCCCGGATCAGCAAGGCCGGGCGGCGCGTCGCCCATGTGCAGGCTGAGGCCTGGCAGGACGACGAAGCCAACCCCATCGCCAGCCTGAGCGCACACTTCCTGGTAGCACAACACGACCTTTAGTTGCATTAACCGACATCTTATGGTTGTAGCTCTTCGTGGCATTCCGCCACGGAGAGAAACAGCCATGTCCAGACAATCCATCGGTGAAACCCTGGCCGGCCGCCTGTTCGCGGCGGAAGCCGCGATTGATCAGGCGCTGGCGGAAACCGCCTTCCTGGCGGCCGCCCTGCCCGCGGCCCGGGCCGACGCCTTCCTGTCCGCCGTCGCCGGTCAGAAGGTCTTTGACGGCGCCGCCGCCAGCATCAGCTCGCTCGCCGAAGCCCGCTCCCACCTGGTGCAGACCCATACGGCGCTGGCCGCCCTCGCCCGGAAATTGGGCCTCGACGTCCTCGCGGTCGGCCCTCTCGACAAGCCCGGAGAGCAACCCCCGATCGGCGGGGGCGGCGGCGGCGGCGGCGTGCGCCCCGCCGACGCGGACATGGTGAACAAATCCCTGACAAACAAGGCAAACAAAATCCTACCGAACACCACCGTTCCGTGTTAAGACACCGCTTACCGTGTTTTTTATTGTTTGGAGGGTGTGATGGATAAGGCTCAAGTTATCGCCAGCGTCGCGGGCGACCTGAATGCGACCGAACAGGCTGTCGACGCCGCGATCGTCCAGGCGACCACGCTCGTTCAGTCGATGATCGGCGCCCGCACCGCCCTCGGCGTGTCGCCGGTGGCCGGCGCCGAGGCGCAAGCCAAGGCCATGGAAGTCATCGCCGCTCTCAGCGCCGCCCGCTCGGCCATCGTGGCCAGCCACGAAGAGCTCGCCAAGGACCACCGCCGCATGGGTTGGGGCACCTACGCCATCGGCGTTCTGGACAAGCCGGCTGAAACCGGTCCGGAGCAGAAGCCGGTCGGACGCCTCCGCGCGGTTTAATTCGGCGTAATGTCCGCTGCCGGTCATTCCGGTTTGCGCAGACTCGATGCAAAGTCGCCCTCATGCCGAACGGCATGGGGGCGATTTCATGTTTGACACCCTCGCATCGCAAATCGGCTTCGCAATCGCGGTGCTGGTCGCTGCGTTTGCGTTTCTGAAGGGCGACGAGCCGGAGCGTGTGGGCGCGGGCGCCTACATGCTTGGGCTGTTCGCCTCGCAGCTTGTGCAAGACAAGGGCGCCACCGGTGGCGTCCAGTGGCCGCTTATGGCCATTGACGCGGTCTTCCTGGCCGTTTGTGTCGGCCTCGCCTGGAAGAGCCGTCGCGCGTGGCCGATCTGGGTCTGCGCCCTGCAGTCCCTGACCGTCATGAGCCACCTTTTGACCCTCATAGATATTCGCCCGGCGCCCGGCGCCTTCTTCGCGGTCATCAATCTGGCCAGCTACGGTGTCCTCGTTGCGATCGCCGTGGGCACCTTCTGGGCCTGGCAGGAACGCCGCGCCGCCGGTCTGGAGTAGCCACGGGTCGTCCATCATGGCTGAAATTCGGAACCAGACCCTCACCGGCATGCGGCACATCGTGGCCGGTCTCCCGCCTGAGCCGAGCGTCCGCGACTGAGCCGGCCCGGCCGCACCCGGACCCTGCTGGCCGGCCTGCTGATCCTCGGCGGGGGCGGCTTGATCTGGCTGCGAAGCCCCGCTCCCGAGCGGGTTCCGTCCGTACCGACCGCCACCGCCCTGCCCGCCCCCTGTCAGGAGAGCCTGTTCGACGGCCAGACCTATGTGGTTTGCATCCTGCCGCCGACCCGGTACGCGATCTCCATCGTTCATAACGACGGTCAGGCCGACCCGACCGCGACCGTCATGGATGCGGTGCGCGCCCGGACCGCCGCCGGCCGGCCGCCCGTTCTGGCCATGAACGCCGGGATGTATGACCCCGAACTGAACGCCATCGGCCTGCTGATCGAAGGAGGCGTGACCCTGTCGCGGCTCAACCGCAACGACGGGCCGGGGAATTTCCAACTCAAGCCCAACGGCGTCTTCGCCGTCGACCGCGCCGGTCGCGCCCGCGTCGTGGACGCCGCCCGATGGAAGACCGCCCCCGACACCGCCTTCGCCACCCAGTCCGGCCCCCTGCTGGTGATCGACGGAGCCCTGCACCCGGCCTTCTCCGCGGACGGGGCCTCCCGCTATCGCCGCAACGGCGTCGGCGTACAGGCCGACGGGACCGTGGTGGTCGCCATATCGCGCGACCGGGTCAGCTTTGGCGCCTTCGCCCGCCTGTTCCAGGAGGCTCTGGACTGCCCGAACGCCCTGTTCCTGGACGGCGCGGTCTCCACCCTCGCCGGACCCTCGGCCCCCATCGTCGGCGGCGCAGCCCCCGCGGGCCCCGTACTCATGGTTGACGCGAAAGACTCATAGGTGGATATTCCTAGCGATCCACAGGATTCGTTGGCTTGCCGCTTTCCCACACCCAGATCTGGACCGCCATCGACCGTCTGGCGCGTCGCGAGGGCATCAGCGCCTCCGCGCTTGCGAAGCGAGCGGGTCTGGACGCCACCAGCTTCAATCCCTCCAAGCGGTTCGGCCCCGGCCAGCCGCCCCGTCCGCGCTGGCCCTCGACCGAAAGCCTGACCCGCATTCTTGAGGTCACCGGCCTCTCGCTCGGCGACTTCGCCACCCTGGCCCAGGACGCGCCCGAGCGGCTGGAGACCATCCCCCTGCTCGGCATGGCCCAGGCGGGTCAGGACGGCTTCTTCGACGACGCGGGCCTGCCCGTCGGCGAGGGCTGGGAGCAGACCGCGCTGCCCCGCCGGTCGGACAGCCTGCTCAGCCTGCGGATCGTCGGCGACTCGATGGCGCCGCTCTATCGGGCAGGCGACAAGGTGATCGTGGACCGCGAGGCGTCCGATGTCCGACGCGGCGACCGGGTCGTCGTGCGAACCACCGGCGGCGAGACCTTGGCCAAGGAGGTCGCGGCGCTGACCGCGAAATCGGTCACCTTGGCCTCCATCAATCCCGCTTACCCGCCGCGCGCCGTCAACCGCGCCGACATCGTCTGGATGGGCCGTATCCTCTGGGTCAGCCAGTAACGCTCAGGCAGCGAGCCGCCGCCCGGCGAGCGCTAGCACCGAAGACGCGCTCAAGCAGCGAGCGCCTGCGGCGCGAGCGGTAGCGCCCCAAAAGAAAAGAGCCGCCCCTTGCGGAGCGGCCCTCATCTTCATCGGGGGAGGATGGGTTTAATAGGTCGAGACATAGTGGGCGTTCACCCAGCCGCCACCGGCGATCTGGACCCACTCACCCTGCGAGCCGACGGCCGAGAACGGCTGACCGGCCGACAGTCGACCCACGGTGCGATATCGCGTGCCCGGGCCCGAACGGATGTTCAGGTTCGACGTGGCGCGATACTGGGCGCCGCTCTGGGCGGCCTCGGCGCGGGCGCGCTGCTGGTTACAGCCGATGTACGACCCCGCGGCCGCACCGGCGGCGGCGCCGCCGACGGCGCCGAGGGCGCGTTCATTGCTGGAGATCTGGCTACCGGCCAGACCACCCACTACCGCGCCGATCAGGGCGCCGGCGCGCTGGCGACCGCCGGGGGCGTCACAGTTCGTGATGCCGTTGGCCTGCTGGGCCGAGGCGACGGTCGGAAGAGCCATCGGAGCCAGACCACCCAGCATGGCGGCGGCGGCGATAGCGACGGTGAATTTCTTGTTCGACATGGCTCTGCTCCTGTCATCGAGTTGGTCGATGGAGGGAGAATGCCCAACTCAAGCTGAAGGCTCCCGGAGCCCTGTCGTTATATTCGGTTCATCTTCGTTGCCGACCGGCGCTGACCGATGACCCGCGCGGCGGACGCGGCGTCCGGCACGACCAGATGCGTGCGTCCCGGGAACTGGAAATCCATCACCCGCGCCCACAGGTGCAGATAACGGTCCTCGCTGATGAAGATCGAGACCGCCTCGCGCGTCTGCTTCGGAAAACGAGCGGCGAAGGTGGCCACGTCGTCCACGGTGATGTCCGTCGCCCCTTCCGGCAGCAAAAGGGTCCAGTCCCAGCCGCGGATTTCCGGGCGGGTGTCCAGAATCGCAAGCGCGTCTTCCATCGCCTGCCGGGCCGACCGGCCTGTCAGGTCCAGATGGAACACCTGTTCGGCGTCATCGATACGATACGTCACCGCGCCCTCCTGATCCGACCATCCCTGAAGGCTCCGCCTTAAGGACTCGCGGATGAAGGGATACGGACTATCCCTCAGCCAGAACGCCGTTCGCGCCCGCTTCAATCAGGGCGATGGTCTGCGGCAGGCCGTAGATGGCGGCGAATGAGCCGAAGCGCGGCCCCTGCGACGCGCCCAGCAGCACCTCATACAGCGTCCCAAACCACGCCCGCAGCGGCTCGAAGGCGTGCGCCTTGCCCACAGCATAAACCTCGTTCTGGATCGTCTCGCCGTCCGTCGTGTCCGCCGGAAGCGCCTTCAGCCGTTCCGCCAGATCCAGCAGCGCGGCCTTCTCCTGTTCGGTCGGCAGGCGGTACGACTTCGTCGGCTTCACGAAGTCCTCATAGTAGTTCAGGGCATGGCCCATCAGCCGATCGAGCGTCGGCTCATTTTCCGGCGTCGCCTCGGGCAGGTATTTGGCGAAATACGCCCACAGCTGTTCCTTGGACGAGGCGTTGGCCACGCCGACGAGGTTCAGCAGCAGGCTGAACGACACCGGGCTGGCGACCTTCGGCGGGTTGCCCGCGTGGATCGACCAGACGGCGTTGTCGATCTGCTTGGCCGGCTCCTGCGTCTGGAACTGGTCGATGAACGACAGATAGTCGTCGATCGCGCGCGGAATGACGTTGAAGTGCAACGACTTGGCCGACTTCGGCGACTGGAACATGTACCAGCTCAGCGACTCGGGCGTGCCGTAGCGCAGCCACTCGTCCATCGTCAGGCCGTTGCCCTTGGACTTGGAGATCTTCTTGCCTTCGATGTCGAGGAAGAGTTCGTAGTTGAAGCCTTCCGGCGGCGTGCCGCCCAGGGCGCGGCACAGCTTCGACGACTCGCGCACGCTCTCGATCAGGTCCTTGCCCGACATCTCGTAATCGACGTCCAGCGCCACCCAGCGCATGGCCCAGTCGGGCTTCCACTGCAGTTTCACATGACCACCGGTGACCGGCACTTCCGTCCGGTTGCCGGGCTCGCCCGCCGGGTCCTCGAAGGTGATGGTCCCGGTCTCGACGTTGCGCTCCAGCGTCGGCACCTGCAGCACATGGCCGGTGATCGGGCTGACCGGCAGGAAGGGCGAATAGGTCGCGCGCCGCTCCTCGCCCAGCGTCGGCAGCATGATCGCCATGACCGCGTCGAACCGCTCCAGCAGGCGCAGCAGCACTTCGTCAAACCGGCCGGACCGATAGGTCTCGGTCGAGCTCATGAAATCGTAGTCGAAGCCGAAGCTGTCGAGGAAGGCCTGCAGGCGGGCGTTGTTGTGCGCGCCGAAGCTGTCGTGGGTGCCGAACGGATCGCGCACGCGGGTCAGCGACAGGTGAAGGTCCTCGCGCAGCATCTCCGGGTTCGGAATGCCCTCCGGCACCTTGCGCAGGCCGTCCATGTCGTCACTGAACGCGATCAGGCGCGTGGGCCAGTGGTCACCGGTCAGGGCGCGGAAGGCGTTGCGCACCATGGTCGTGCGCGCCACCTCGCCGAAGGTGCCCATGTGCGGCAGGCCCGACGGACCGTAGCCCGTCTCCAGGATCACCGGCCGCTGCAGCGCCGGGAAGGTCGCCAGCGCCTCATCCGCCTTGCCCGCGTCGATCAGCAGTTTCGCCGCATCCCGCTCGGCGTCGCTCAGCCGCTTCTTCAGAACGTGGTTCAGAAGATTGCGGGCCTGTTCAAACGGCCACGACCTGGCGTCGCGCGCGAGATGTTCGATGTTCTGCAGCATGGAAGGGGCTTTGCCGCCTCAGGGCGCTGCGGTCAACGTTCCGTACCGCCCCCGCCACCACGGCCGCGCCGGAGGCCACGATCAGCAGGTCCTCGATCAGCCCGCTTTTCGTCTGGCCGATCCGGCGCATGGCCTTTTTGCGGCCCGCCAGTGTCAGATAGGCCAGCGGCACGGCGGTCAAAACCGCGACCAGCCCGCCAGCCCGCTCCCGCCCCTTCGGCGCCAATGCGCTACCGGCGATCCCGGCGCTCATCACCCGCGCCAGCAGGCCCAGAAACACCGTCCGGTCCGGCGCCGACTTCATCTTGTCGCCGTACAGTTCGCCCGCCCCCATCGCCAGCGCCCCCGCCGTGAACAGCGGATGGGTCAGCAGGCGCAGCTTTCCGGGCGTCTTTCGCTTCGCCAGATGGGCGGCGGCGAGAGCGGCCATGGGCGTCATCGACCGGGCGCTGGCGACGGCGCCGATCAGGGCGGAGGGGAGCAGGTCAGGGGTTTTCATACCGCCCCAACCGACGGGAGGCGCGCCGGTTCAATCCGGCAGGACGATCAGCCTTCGGCCTCAGCCTGCGCGTCGCCCGATCCCGCTCCCGGAAGCGCGATGCAGCGCTGGCGCGTGCCGCCGTCTGCGGTCTGTTCGACGCGCGGGGCGACGCTGGCGACGGTCGTGCCGTCCGCCTGATAGGTGGCGAGGAACTGACAGCCGGTCTGCACGTCGGTCAGCACATAGATGCCCGGCTGGTCGGTCGGCATCTTCGTCAGATTGGTCGTCACCACGCCGCGCAGCGCGCCGACGGGATCATTGGCCGCCTGCTGGATCTGGTCGGCGCGGGTGTTGATCTCGTTCGCCGTGGCCGAGGCCTTGGCGGCGGTGTCCTCGATCTCCTGCAGGGTGGAGACCGCTTCATCACAGGCGGCGACGAGACCCAGTAGGGCGGAGACGGCGAGAACGGGGATCAGCTTCATGGGTCCATCCTGCCCGATCCCCGCCTTGTGGTCAGGCTGACACAAGGTCTCAGCCCCCATCCTGTTCCCTGCCTTGACCGCGCCTCAGACGCATGGCCTTTGCGCCGCCTGATGAAGACCGCTGATTTCGACTTCCACCTGCCCGACGACCACATCGCGCTGCGCCCCGCCGAGCCGCGCGATTCCGCCCGCCTGCTGGTGGTGCGTCAGGATGGGCTGGACGACCGGATCATCCGCGATCTGCCCGACTTCCTTCGTCCGGGCGACGCCCTGGTGTTCAACGATACCCGCGTGATCCCTGCCCGCCTGTCCGGCGTGCGCGAGCGGCCCAACCCCGGGGTTGGGGGCGCGGACGGCGGCACCCTGACCGTCGAGGTCGAGGCCACCCTGCACCACCGCGACGCCCCCGACGTCTGGTCCGCCTTCATGAAGCCGGGCAAGCGGATCAAGGCGGGCGACCGCATCGTCTTCTCACCTCCCCTTCCCCTCGAGGGGGAAGGGGTCGGGGGATGGGGTGGAGGCAGTCCGCTTCAAGATGAGGCGCATGAGGCCGCATCGAACCCGACGTCGCAAATCTCCCCCCATCCTGCCACCACCCCCACCCAACCCTCCCCCCTCGAGGGGGAGGGCTTGAACGCGGTCGTGGTTTCAAAAGGCGACGACGGCCTCGTCACCCTGAAATTCGATCTGACCGGCCCGGCGCTGGACGACGCCATCCGCGACGTCGGGGTCATGCCCCTGCCGCCTTACATTGCAGCAAAGCGCCCCGAGGACGACCGCGACCGGTCTGACTACCAGACCGTCTTCGCCGAACACGACGGCTCGGTCGCCGCCCCCACGGCGGGGCTGCACTTCACCCCGGCCCTGCTGGAGGCCCTGAAGGCGCGCGGCGTCTCGAACCACGCCGTGACCCTGCACGTCGGCGCCGGCACCTTCCTGCCGGTCAAGGCGGACGACACCGCCGACCACAAGATGCATTCCGAGTGGGGCGAGGTCTCGCAGGAGATCGCCGACGCCCTGAACGCCGTCCACGCGAGCGGCGGCCGCATCGTCTGCGTCGGCACCACCTCGCTTCGCCTGCTGGAAAGCGCGACCGGCGAGGACGGCGTGGTCCGCTCCTTCCACGGCGACACCGCCATCTTCATCACCCCCGGCTACCGCTTCCGCGCCGTGGATGTGCTGATGACCAATTTCCACCTGCCGAAGTCGACCCTGTTCATGCTGGTCAGCGCCTTCGCGGGGCTGGACACCATGAAGGCCGCCTACGCCCACGCCATCCGCGACGGCTATCGCTTCTATTCCTACGGCGACGGCAGCCTGCTGTTCCGGAGCCCCGAGGCATGACCGCCCTTCCCCGCCCCCTGATCCAGAGCCTGGAGATGCTGGCCGCCACGGCCGAGGCGCTGGATCTCCGCAATGACTGGATCGTCTTCGGCGGCGCCGCCATGGCTCTGTCCGGCGTGACCGATCAGCCGGTCCCCGACATCGATATCCTGACCTCGCAGGAGACCGCCGAGGAGCTGATCGATGCCTTCGGCGGCCAGATCATCACCCCGCCCGCCCCCGACCGCTTCCGCTCGCGCCTGCTGGCCCGGATCGACGGCACGCCAGTCCCCATCGAGATCATGGTCGGGCTGGAGGTGAAGACCGACGACGGCTGGGCCCCGGTCAACTTCCGCACCCGCGTTGACCGCCCGGTTCAGGATCGCCACATCCCGACCCCACGCACCGCCGAACAGGCCGCCATGGCCCGCCGCTTCGGACGCCCCAAGGACCTGCAGCGCGCCGAGGCGCTGGACAAGCTGACCGACTGATGACCTTTCCGTTCGAGATTTCCAAGACTGACGGCCGCGCCCGCACCGGCGTCCTGAAAACCGCGCGCGGCGACATCCGCACCCCCGCCTTCATGCCCGTCGGCACCGCCGCGACGGTGAAGGCCCTGACCGTGGATCAGGTGAAACAGACCGGCGCCGACATCCTGCTGGGCAACACCTATCACCTGATGCTGCGCCCCGGCCCGGAGCGGATGGAGCGCCTCGGTGGCCTCCACAACTTCATGCGCTGGGACAAGCCGATCCTGACCGACTCGGGCGGCTTTCAGGTCATGTCCCTGTCGGGCATTTCGAAGCTGACCGAGGAGGCCGTGACCTTCTCCAGCCACATCGACGGCTCCAAACACGTCCTGACGCCGGAACGCTCCATCGAGATCCAGGCCGACCGTCTGGGCTCCGACATCGTCATGCAGCTGGACGAATGCGTCGCATGGCCCGCCGAGGAGAAGCGCGCCCGCGAGGGAATGGAGCTGTCCGCCCGCTGGGCCCTGCGCTCCAAAAACGCTTTCGCCACGCGCGACACACAGGCCCTGTTCGGCATCCAGCAAGGCTCGACTTACGAGAACCTGCGCAAGGAATCTTCCGAGCGGCTGCAGGAGATCGGCTTCGACGGCTACGCCATCGGCGGTCTGGCCGTCGGCGAAGGCCATCAGGCCATGTGCGAGGTGCTGGACTACGCGCCGGAGTTCCTGCCCAAGGACCGCCCCCGCTATCTGATGGGCGTCGGCAAGCCGATTGATCTCGTGGAGGCCGTGTGGCGCGGCGTCGACATGTTCGATTGCGTCCTGCCCACCCGCGCCGGTCGCCACGGTCAGGCGTGGACCTGGAACGGTCCGATCAACCTGAAGAACGCCCGCTTCGCCGAGGATCAGGATCCGCTCGATCCGGAAGTCCCCTGCCCGGCGTCGCAGGACTATTCAAAGGCTTACCTGCACCACCTGATCCGCGCCGACGAAATTCTCGGCAAGATCCTGCTCAGCTGGCACAACATCGCCTTCTTCCAGGCCCTGACCGCCGCCATGCGCGAGGCCATCTCGGAAGGTCGCTTCGACCAGTTCCGCAAGGACTTCCACGCGCGGCACACCTCGAACTGAGGGTGTGAGGCATCGGGTGTCGGGGGCGACCGCGGTGCCGCAATACGCACACCCAACACCCTACCTGCGCGGCCTGAACCAGGCCGGGGCCGCCGGCGGGGCGCAGTTGTGCTGCATCCCCACGCCCTTCAGGAAAGCCCGGCGCATCCGCCCGGCCTGCACCGCCGACTTCACCCGCAATTCGGCGCGCTTGGCCCCGGTCAGCCGCCGGACCCATGACCGCTGGGGAATGAAGTCCGTGGTCGCGTCCCGGATCGCGTCCAGAGCCTCTTCCACGACCTCCTCGGTCACGATCTCGGTCAGATTGGGCTGGTCCGGCCGACGCGGCTCATCACTGTCCGGCCCCAGCGCCTCGTTCAGCCGCGCGATCTCGGCCCCGATGGTGGAGCACTGGTTCAGATTGCGCAGGTCATAGGGATTGGCCTCCGCCTGCAGCAGCACGGTCGGGATGTACTCCCGGCGCAGGTTGAAATCGGCCAGCGGCGCTGTCGCCGCATTCCCGAACCCATCCCCGAACTGCCGCGCCCCCTGCATGGCCGCATCGCCCGCATTGCAGGCGGTCAAAGCCAGAACAGGAGCGAGGACAGGGAGAAGAAGGTACAGACGGCGCATACCGCCTATCAATCACGCCGCACGGCGCGATGAAAGCCTGCACTGTGGGGGAGAACCGATGGTACGTCCTCTCGGGCTCGAACCGAGGACCCTCTGATTAAAAGTCAGATGCTCTAACCAACTGAGCTAAGGACGCACATCGTGTCACCGGGCCGCGTCTGCGAATCCGGAGGCGCGGCTTTTCCAACATGTCGCCGCGCGGGTCAAGGTCCACTCGACAGGTTCCTGACGGACCGGCTACGCAAGGGGCATGACAGCGCCCGCAAAGCCCCTCTCCGGCATCCGTATTCTCGAGTTCGACGGCCTGGGTCCCGTCACCTTCGCGGGCATGGTGCTGGCCGACATGGGGGCCGAGGTCCTGCGCCTGACCCGCAGCGCCTCGGCGGGCGCGGCGGTGTTCAGCGACGTCGGCGGCGAGGTGCTGCACCGGGGCCGCGCCGCCGTCGGGGTGAATCTGAAGGACCCGGCGGACCACGCCCGCGTCCTCGATCTGGTCGCCGGCGCCGACGCGATCATCGAGGGTTTCCGGCCCGGCGTGATGGAGCGGCTGGGGCTGGGGCCTGACGTGCTGGCCGCGCGCAATCCCCGACTGGTGTTCGGCCGCGTCACCGGCTGGGGCCAGACCGGGCCCATGGCCGATCAGGTCGGCCACGACATCAACTACATCGCCCTGTCCGGCGCCCTGCATCCGATGGGTGAGCCGGACCGCCCGCCCCGCGCGCCGCTGAATCTCGTCGGCGACTACGGCGGCGGCGCCATGTTCCTTGTCTCCGGCCTGCTGGCGGCCCTGTTGCAGGCGAAGACCACCGGGAAGGGCTCGGTCGTGGACGCCGCCATGACGGACGGCTCGGCCCTGCTGACCAGCCTGTTCCACGCCTTCCGCCCACGCGGCCTGTGGAGCGATGCGCGCGGCGCCAATCTGCTGGACGGCGGCGCGCCCTTCTATCGTTGCTTCGCCTGCAAGGACGGCCGGTTCGTCGCGGTCGGCGCGCTGGAGCCCCGGTTCTACGCCGCCCTGATCGCCGGTCTCGGCCTGACGCCGGAAGAAGCGCCGCAGTTCGACATGGCCGACTGGCCCGCCCTGCATGCCCGGTTCGAGGCCCTGTTCGCCGCGCGCGACCGTGACGACTGGGCCGATCATTTCGCCGGAACCGACGCCTGCGTCACGCCCGTGCTGACACTGGGCGAGGCCCCGGTTCATCCGCACAACGCCGCCCGCGCCACCTTCGTCGATCAGGGCGTGATCCAGCCCGCGCCCGCCCCGCGCTTCGACGGTCAGGCCAGCCCGGAGCCCCAGCCCGCAGGCCTGTCGCTCGACGAAGCCCTGACCCGCTGGGCCTAGAGTCAGGCCACGTCGGCCTTCACCTCCGGGCGGCGAGCCCCCGCGCAGGCCTCCGCCAGCGTTCGGGTCAGCGCCGTCGGGTCGATCGGTTTGGTCAGGAAGGCCGCGACGCCCGCCGCCTCCCACGCCTGCCGGTGCACATCCAGCGCATTGGCGGTCAGGGCGATGATCGGGGCGTCGGCGTTCACCCCGCCGGTCAGACGGATGCGCCGCGTCGCCTCCAGCCCGTCCATCACCGGCATCTGCATATCCATCAGCACGGCGTCGAAGCGCTCGACCAGCGCGGCCTCCACGGCCTCCGCGCCGTTCTCCACCAGCGTCAGCCGACAGCCGTGCGGCTCCAGCAGCAGGGTCAGGATGCGGCGGTTCACTTCGTGGTCGTCCGCCGCCAGGATCGAACGGCCGGTCAGCGCACCGACCTCGGCCTCATCACGACGGGCCTCCGTCGGACGGGTCTGCGACACCTCCATCGGCAGGGTCAGGATGAAGGTCGCTCCCTGCCCTTCCACGCTGCTGACCGTCAGGGCGCCGCCCATGATCTCGGCCAGCTTGCGGCTGATGGACAGGCCCAGACCGGTCCCGCCATAGCGACGGGTGGTGCCCGCCTCGGCCTGCTCGAAACTGTCGAACACATGCGCCAGCCGGTCCGCCGGAATGCCGCAACCGGTATCCGACACCGTCACCGTCAGGGCCGCCCCGTCCCAGTCCACGACGACCGCGATCTCGCCCTGCTCGGTGAACTTCACCGCATTGGACATCAGGTTGAACAGGATCTGCTGGAACCGCAGCGGGTCGGTGCGAACACACTCGGGCACCCGGTCGGCCGCCTCGACGATCAGACGCACCCCGTTCGCGGCGGCGCGCGGCTCCCATAGCCGGGCCAGTGAGATCAGGCGGGCGCGAACATCCACATCGTCCGTCTCCAGCACCATCTTGCCGGCCTCGATCTTGGACACGTCCAGCACGTCGTTCAGCAGGCCCATCAACACCTCGCCCGCGTCGGTCAGCATCGACACATGCTCGGCCTGCCGCTCGGTCAGCTCGGTCCGGCGCAGCAGGTTGGCGGCCGAGATCACCGCGTTCATGGGCGTGCGGATCTCGTGGCTGATGACGGCCAGAAAGTCCGACTTGGCCGCGCTGGCCTCCTCGGCCTTCTGGCGGGCGTTCTGCTCCATCACCTTGGCCGAGCGCAGCAGTTCGGTGGTGGTGCTGCTCTGCCGCACCGCCACGACCAGATGGCTCATGTACAGCACACAGCCCAGCGCGATCAGCAGCTCCTGCCATCGCCCGGTCAGGGTCGCGCTGATCACCGGCAATCCCAGGAAATAGGCGCCGTGCATCGCCACGGCGGAGAACAGGATCGGCCGGGCGTGATGCATGTGCAAACTGACATGCAGCAAGCCGCCCGCCACCTGCACAAGGGCGAAGGCCCGCCCGACCTCGCCCCCGTTGAACCAAAGCCAGGCCGCGATGCTGGAATAGATGATGACGCCGACGGCGGTGGTGGCACAGGACAGCACGACATAGGCCCTGTCCGGAACCCACTCGGGGTTCAGGCGGAACCGGCGAAACACCGCCCAATCGGCCACCTGGCTCAACAGGACCGCGAAGAACCAGACGACGGGCCAGAGGCTGGGCAGGAAGAACCAGGCCGTGATCCCGATGAAGGCGGCCAGTCCAATCCTTGTTTTCAGCTCCTTGAACCGAACCTGCGACACGAGAGCGTAGGCGGTGGCGGACATTATTTGTTTTCTCCCCGCCCTGAGGTTGCGGGAAATTGGAAAAGGATTGGTTGCCGTCGAAAATCACCGGTCTCCGTCGGCCCGGCGCGGCCGCGAAGGTTGCGCACAGAGGATGCGCGCCGGTGCGAAACACTCTATGGAACAGGACCAGCGGCCGAGCGTTAGACGGCCTGATCCCGGGGGAGACTTCTTCGACCATGAAACGCCTTGCCGCCCTGCTGGCCCTGACGACCGTTTTCGCCGTCGCCGCCTGCGATGACCCGCGTCCGTCCGAAGACGCCGGTCTGGCCGACAAGGCCGCCGAGCAGGCTCCGCCGCCGGTCGTCGAGGAACCCGTCGTACAGCCAGAACCTCCGGTGACGCCGCCTCCGACCGATTCGGCGGCCCTGCCGCCCGAACAGCGCACCTCGGAAGAATCCGTTCAGCCCGAAAGCGAAACCCTGTTCTATTGAACAGGGTCAAACGCGCCGAATGCGCGTGAGAACGACCGTGACGCCGACGGCGGGGGAGCGCCGTCCCGATGAGCGGGCCGCACGGCCCCTGATGAAGGTTTGAGTTTGACGCCGAGGCCCGCCTTCTTCCTTCTCAGCCTCGCGGGCGTGACAATCGCGTCCACCGCCGCGGCGGACCCGCGCGCCCAGATTCGGGGCGAACTGGACGGAACCCTGCGCGAGCAGCTCGTCCGGGCCGTCGGCGAGGTGGACGACGCCCCCTCCAACCGCTTCGAGGCCCGTCGCCGCGCCCGCAGCGCCATGGAGTCCGCCGAGGCCCTGCTGCGGTCCGAGGGCTACTACCAGCCCATCCTCGAGGACATCGTCGAGGGCGAGGACACCCCGGTCGCCATCGTCAATGTGACGCCCGGCCCCCGCTTCACCCTGACCGATCCCGCCGTGAACTGGGTCGCGCCGGAACCGCGGGCGGAAACGGCGGCCACGGTCATCGGCGACATCCGCCTGACCGCCGGTCAGCCGGGCCGCGCGGTCGATGTCATCGCCGCCGAAGGGCGACTGGTCGCCGGTCTGGTCCGCAACGGTTACGCCGACGCCCGCGCCGAGCCGCGCCGGGTGGTGGTCGACCACGCCGCCCTGACCGTCTTCCCGACCTACAACATCGCCGCTGGCGATCTGGTGCGGCTGGACGGTGTTCGGCTGGAGACGCGCGGTCCGACCAACCCCGATTGGGTCGCCGGTCTGGCGCCGTGGAGCGACGGCGCCGTCTATGACCCCGAGGACGTGGCCGAGCTGGAGCGTCGCCTGCTGGAGACCGGGGTCTATGACGGTGTCGGCGTCGCGCTGGCTCCGGCGGATCAGACCCTCGCCGACGGTCGCCGCCCGGTGATCGTCAGCCTGACCGACCGCCCCCGCCGCATTCTTGAGGCAGGCGCCACCTTCTCCACCGCCGACGGCTCCGGCGTGGATCTGCGCTGGACCTGGCACAACCGTTTCAAACGCGCCGACACCCTTGTCTGGGAAGCCCGGATCGCCGACGTCGACAGTCGACTGGGTGTCGATCTCAGCCTGCCGCACTGGCGCGAACCCGGCCAGACGCTGAAGCTGTCCGCCGCCCTCGTGAACGAGGACACCGACGCCTACGAACGGACCGCCTTCACCACCGCCGCCGATCTGCAGCAGCGCATCGGCAAGACCTCGTGGTTCAGCTACGGCGTCGGTCTGGACGTCGGACACTACAACGAGACCCGCTTCGACCCGCTGACCCAGCTGCCGATCAATTTCGACCGCGACCTCTACATTCTGACCGGGCGGGGCAGCTTCTATCTGGACCGGTCCAATGATCCGCTGGACCCGACCACCGGCTGGCGGTTCACCGGCTCGGCCCAGCCCACCGCGGTGGGCGGCGAGGACACCGTCCTGTTCCTGCGGGTCGAGGGTCAGGGCACGGCCTATCTGCCCCTGCAAAAGAACGGCAAGACCGTGCTGGCGGGACGGGTCCGTCTGGGCTCCATCCTCGGCGGCGAGGAACTGACCGTACCGTCCGATCGCCTGTTCTATTCCGGCGGCGGCGGATCGGTTCGCGGATACGAGTATCAGGGCGTCGGCCCTCGCCTGCCGGACAACACCCCCCGCGGCGGGCTGAGCCTGTTCGAGACCTCGCTAGAGATTCGCCGCGATGTCTGGCGCAGCTTCCAGGCCGTGGCCTTCGTCGACGCGGGCGCTATCGGCTTCCAGGAGACGCCGAACTTCAACAACCTGCGCTACGGGGCCGGGGTTGGCGTGCGGTACAAGCTGCCCTTCGGTCCGATCCGGGCTGACATCGCCTTCCCGCTGGATCGTCGTGACGGCGACGCGGGCTTCCAGATCTATGTCAGCATCGGGCAGGCGTTTTGACCGACCCGACCCCGCCCGAAGAGACACCTCCGGCCGACGCGCCTGACTCGCCCGTCGAAAGGGCGAAGCGCAAGCGCACGCGCCTTCAGGCCCTCGCCTTCTTCGGCGGCATGGGGCTGGCTGTTCTGGCGGGCCTGCTGATCCTCCTGCTGGTCGGCGGGCGGATGTATCTGGTCAGCGATGCGGGCCGCGAGCTGGTCACCAGCTTCGTCGCCGGCAAGAAAATCGGCCGCTACGGCCGGATCAATGTCGAAGGGGTCAAGGGCGACCTGTTCGACGACTTCACCATCGACCGTGTCACCGTCACCGACGCCAGGGGCGTATGGCTCGAAGCGCGCGCGGTGCATGTGGACTGGACCTGGTGGCCGCTGATCACCCGGCGCTTCCACGCCACGGAGATCGAGGCTGACGTCATCCGCCTGATCCGCCGTCCGGAAGTCGAGCCGCCGACCGGACCGGGCGGTCCCCAGCCGATCAGCATCGACATCGACCGCTTCGCCGCCAATGTCGAACTGCTGGAGGGCTTCAGCAAGGAGTACGGGCGCTGGACCCTGTCGGGCGAGGCCAACATCCCCCGCACCGGCGCCAAGCAGGCCGTCGTCAACGCCGACAGCCTCAGCCGCCCGGGCGATCATCTGCGCCTGAACGCCACATTCGGCGGCCCGCTGACCGAAACCCGCCTGAACCTGCGCGCGTCCGAGGCCCAGGGCGGCCCCATAGCGGGCGCACTCGGCTATTCCCCGGATCAACCCTTCCAGGCGAGCGCACTTATCAACGGCGAGATCATCGACGCTGTCGTGCGCACCGGCGACTTCATCCCGCTGACGGTCAAGGGCCGCTACGGCAAGGACACCGCCCGCGTCAGCGGCTTCTTCGACTTCTCCGGCTCCGACCTGCTGGAGCCCTTCGTCCAGCGCGTCGGCCGCACCGCGCGCTTTGGTTTCGCCATCACGCCGGACACCGACAACGACGGCCAGCAGGGCTTCGGCTGGACGCTCATGTCCGAGAACCTGAACTCGCGCGCCAGCGGCCAGATCAACATGAAGGACCGCCGCAGCCGCGACGGCATCCGCATCGAGGTCGCCACCCCGTCGCTGAACCGTCTGGTCGGCTCCCCGTCCGCGGGCCCCGCCTCCTACGTCGCGACCTTCAAGGGCGACTCGGCGAACTGGTCGCTGGACGGTCAGGTCGATCTGGTCGGCGTCGAGGCCTCCAGCTATCGCGCCGGGCGAGTGCGCGGCCCCCTGAACGCCGCCATGCAGAATGGTCGCATCGTGCTGGACGGCGACATCCAGGCCGATGGCGGCTCGACCGCCGGTATCATCGGCAGCCTGCTGGGCCCGCGCCCCCGTGTTGCTTTCGAGGCCGCGCGCCAGACCGACGGCGCCATCCTGCTGCGCAAGATCGAGGCGCGAGGGCAGGCCCTGACCCTGACCGGCTCGGGCGGGCGCAATCTGCTGGGCGGCCTCGGCTTCCGGGGCGAGGCGCGCATCACAGACGCCTCGAAGATTCACCGCGGCGCCCGCGGCGCCTTTGGCGGTCCCCTCTCCGCCTCCATGGCCCGGACCGGCGCCCCCTGGCGGCTCACCTTCGACGGACGCGGACGCGGCCTGGCCACCGGTCAGGGCGAACTCGATCGCCTGCTGGGCGCCACGCCCCGCCTGCAGCTGACTGGCGCGATCAATCAGGGACGGATCGACGTGGAGCGCGCAGCCCTGACCGGCGCACAGGGCTCCGCCTCCGCGCGCGGCCGGATCGAGGGCAACGGCGGGCTGCGGCTCGCGCTGGACTGGAACGCCCGCGGCCCCTTCGGCGTCGGCCCGGTCGAGATCGATGGCGCCATGACCGGGGATGGGGCCCTCACCGGCACGCTCGCCGCCCCCCGCGCCGACCTGCGCGCCGCCTTCGCCCGCGTGAACGCCGGTCCGCTGAAACTGACCGACGCCAACCTGACACTCAGCTTCCGCAAGGGCGCCGACGCCTCGGACGGCAGTATCGCCGTCACCGCCGGATCGAACTACGGCCCGGCCCGCGCCGCCGGGAACTTCTATCTGGGCGGGCCGCGCATCCGCCTGACCGAGGTTGATCTGGACGCAGGCGGGGTCACTGCGCGTGGCGACATCGCCCTGTCCAACAGCATTCCGTCCAGCGCCGACCTGACCTTCACCGCCCGCCCCGGCGCCTTCCTCGCCTCCGGGGAAGCCAACGGCCGCGTGCGCCTGACGGAGGGTGGCGGCGCCGAGACCGCGATCCTGGACGTGTCGGGCCGCAACGTCCGCTTCGCCGGCTCGCCCTATGTCATCCGCACCCTCGACCTCGACGGACGCGGCACGCTGGAGCGTCTGCCCTTCACCCTCAAGGCGGACGTGGGCGGCCCCACGCCCCTGTCGTTCGACGGTTCCGGCGTCTACGCCCGCGACGGCCAGTCCCAATCGGTCGCCCTGCAAGGCGGCGGCTCGGTGCGCGAGATCGACTTCGCCACCCGCAGTCCGGCCGTGGTCGCCCTGTCCGGCGACGGCAGGGTGGTGCGGGTGGACCTGTCGGTCGGCGGCGGCGTCCTGACCGGCGACCTGCGTCAGGACTCCCGCGCCGCCATCATCGAGGCCAATCTGACCAGCGTCGATCTCGGCGCGGTCGCCCCCGACATGCGCGGTCGCGTCACCGGCCGCCTGTCTCTGCGCGGCTCCGGCGACGACCTGTCGGGCTCGGCCAACGTCACCCTCAATGACCTGCGCAGCATCGACGCTCCGCGCGGGATGGAAGTCGACGGCACGCTGAACGCCGTGCTGGTCAACAACACCCTGCGCCTTCAGGCCCGCGCCGTGGACGAGGACGCCGTGCAGGCCAGCGCCGACCTGACCTTGCCGGTCGAGGCCTCGGCCGCGCCCCTGCGCCTGGCCATCGCCCGCACCCGCCCGATGGAGGGAACGGTGAACATTCAGGGTCAGATCCAGCCGATCTGGGACCTCTTCCTGGGCGGCGACCGTTCGCTCTCGGGTCAGATGACCGCCAACGCCACCCTCGGCGGCACCCTGGCTGAGCCGCGCATCAACGGCCGTCTGGACCTGCAACAGGGCGCCTTCCGCGACAACGGCACCGGCCTGCGTCTGGCGGGCGTGACCCTGAACAGCCGCTTCGACGACACCACCGCCCTGATCGAGACCTTCTCGGCCAATGACGGAGCCGGCGGTCAGGTCAGCGGGGACGGCCGTATCGGCCTGCGCGAAGGCTCGGGCTCCAGCTTCCAGCTCCAGCTGCGCCGCTTCCGCATCATCGACAACGACATCGCCGAGGCCCGCGCCTCCGGCCCGCTGACCGTGGTGCGTGGTCAGGACGGCAACATCCGGCTGGCCGGCGAAATCTCCGTCGACGAGGCCCGGATCGAGGCCAACCCGCCAGGCTCCAACGGCATCGTCCGGATGGATGTGGTCGAGATCAACCGCCCCGGCGGCGACATGCCTGAAGAAGAACAGACCCGCTCGCGCGGCCCGCAGATCGGCATGGACATCGCCATCCGCTCGCCCGGCGGCGACGTGCGGGTGGTCGGTCGCGGCCTGAACGTCGAGATGGGCGTCAACGCTCGCGTCACCGGAACCATCTCCCAGCCGGTCCTGACCGGCACGGCGCGCGTGGTGCGGGGCGACTATGACTTCGCGGGCAAGCGGTTCGTGTTCGACCAGACCGGCACGGTCACCCTGTCGACCCGGCCCGAACAGATTCGCCTGAACCTGTCAGCCACCCGGGAAGACCCGGCCCTGACCGCGACCATTCGCGTGACCGGCACGGCGGCGCGGCCCGAGATCGCCCTGACCTCCACCCCCGCCCTGCCGCAGGACGAAATCCTGTCCCAGGTGCTGTTCGGTCGTTCGGCCTCTCAGCTGTCGGCCTTCGAGGCGGCCCAGCTGGCGGCGGGCGTGGCCGCGCTGGCGGGCGGCGGCGGCTTCGATGTGATCGGGAACCTGCGCGAGCTGGCGGGTCTCGATCGCCTGTCCTTCGGCGGCGAGGCCTCCAGCCTGACTGTGGCCGGCGGGCGCTACATCACCGACGACGTCTATCTGGAGATCATCGGCGGCGGCGAGGACGGGGCGGAAGTGAACGTCGAATGGCAAGTCCGTCGCAATCTGACGGTCAGCTCGAAATTCGGCGGACAGGGCGACGCCAGCCTGTCCATCCGTTGGCGCCGGCAAAGCCGGCAGCCGGGCGGCGCATCAAACGACCGCCGCCCGAACCGTTAGTCTCAGTAGTCTTCGCGGTTGGCTTCGGCGAAGCGGATCTTGTCCAGCTTCGACGCGCCGCGAATGCCCGCCGTATGCAGCAGCAGCTGGATCGCGGCGATACCGTAGGTCAGCACGACCTTCAGGACGTCGAGCGGGGGCTTTTCGACCGGGCTGGGCAGCAGTTGCAGGAGCAGGCCGCCGACGATCAGCACGGCGAACAGGATCGGAATGATGATGTTGGGCTTGGCCCATTGCACGAAGGCCAGAATGGCCTGGATCACCACCAGACCGATAGCGAAGTAGAGCATCACCTGCGTCATCGTGCCCACCATGCCGGCGGCCATGGGGTCATTGGCGGCGGCCGCGGCGGCGGCGGCGGCGATCTCGTCCTTGCGCACGATCATCTGGACGACGGCGACGGCGCCGACGACGGCGCCGATGGCGACGCCGATGGCGCTGGCGCGCGCCGCCCGCAGGGCTTCGGCCTCGGTGGTGATGGGGGCCGTCGGATTGATGGCCTTGAGCCAGTTCTGCATGGAGTTCCTCCCGGAGTTGAACACGGACCCTAGCCTGATCCGACGACGAGTCGTAGCCCGACCTCGCTTCACCTTTCCCTCGCGCCCGGCTAGGTTCCGGCCGATGCGGATTCTGCCTCCTGAACAGTCCGTGCTCGACCACGTCGCGGCACGCGAAGCCGTGATCATCGGACGGGCGGTGGAGTGGGCGAACGTCAACTCCGGCAGCCGTCATGCCGCCGGGTTGAGCGCGGTCCTGGCCCTGCTCGAGACCACGGCCCGCGCCCTGCCCGCGACCGTCGAGCGCATCCCCACGCAAGGCTCGACCACCGTCGCCGACGACGGCTCGGTGCGCGAGGAGGCTCACGCCGACGCCCTGAAGATCACCTGTCGCCCCGACGCGCCGCTCCAGGTGGTGCTGACCGGCCACTACGACACCGTCTTCCCCGAGACCTCGGACTTCCAGACGGTCGTGACCCGCGCCGACGGCGCCCTGAACGGTCCCGGCATCGCCGACATGAAGGGCGGCATCTCCGTTCTCCTGGCCGCTCTCGAGGCCTTCGAGACCCATCCGGATCGGGAGCGTGTCGGCTGGACCGTCCTTCTGTCGCCCGACGAGGAGATCGGCTCGCCCGCATCCGCCCCCCTGCTGGCGGAACTGGGCGCGCGCGGCCACGTCGGCATGACCTATGAACCCGCCCTGTCGGACGGCACGCTGGCGGGCGAGCGCAAAGGCAGCGGCAACTACCATCTGATCGTCACCGGCAAAGCCGCCCACGCGGGCCGGGCCTTCCATGAGGGCGCCAACGCCGTCGCCGGGGCCGCCATCATCGCCGCCCGCCTGCACGCCCTGAACGGCCAGCGCGACGGCGTCACCGTCAATGTCGCGAAGATCAGCGGCGGCGGCCCGCTCAATGTCGTCGCCGACAACGCCGTGGTCCGCTTCAACGTCCGCGTCCCGGACGCACAGTCCTCGGCCTGGATTTCGGAGACGGTCCGACAGATCGCCGCCGAGCCGCCCTTCCCCGGCCTGACGCTGGACCTGCACGGCGGCATGACCCGCGCGCCCAAGCCGATGGACGCCTCCCAGACCGCCCTGTTCGAGGCGGTGAAGGAAGCCGGCGCCCTGCTGGGCCAGACCATCGCGTGGAAGCCTTCGGGCGGCGTCTGCGAAGGTAACAACCTGCACGCCGCGGGCCTGCCCAACATCGACACCCTCGGCGTCCTTGGTGGCGACATCCATTCGGATCAGGAGTTCGCCTGGCCCGCCAGCTTCGTCGAGCGCGCCCAACTGAGTGCGCTCATCCTGTGCAAGATCGCCTCGGGCGAGATTGACGCCCTGAAACTGAAGTCCCTGCGTCTGGAGACGATGTAACCCCATGCTCGTCGTCAGACCCGCCGGCCCCGCCGACCTCGACCATCTGCTCGAACTCGCCATCCTGTCGGGGCCGGGCTTCACCAGCCTGCCCGAAGACCCGGACCAGTTGGCCGAACGCCTCGACCTCAGCCGCGACAGCTTCGCGGGCGGCATGGAGCCGCATGAGCGCTGGTACACCCTGATGCTGGAGGAATCCGAAACCGGCGACGTCGACGGCATCGGCTCGGTGAAGGCCTCGGTGGGCCTCAAACGCCCCTTCTTCAGCTTCCGGGTCGTCAGCAACGCCCAGTCCTCGCCGTCGCTTGGCATCAAGCTGGAACAGAAGACGCTGGTGCTGGTCAACGAATGCACCGGCTGGACCGAGGTCGGCTCCCTCTTCCTCAAGGCCGACCGGCGCAAGGGCGGCGCGGGCCGCCTGCTCAGCCAGTCGCGCTACATGCTGATCGGCGCCGAGCCGGAGCTGTTCAACGAGAACGTCCTGGCCGAGCTGCGCGGTGTCTTCACCCCCGACGGCGCCTGCCCCTTCTGGGACCATGTCGCCCACAAATTCTTCCCGATGGACTTCGATGAGGCGGACCGGATGACAGGCTCCACCGACAAGCAGTTCATCCTCGATCTGGCCCCGCGCCATCCCATCTATGTCGAACTCCTGCCCGAGCCCGCTCGTGCGGTGATCGGCAAGGTGCACCCGCAGGGCGTGCCCGCCATGGCCCTGCTGGAGAGCGAGGGCTTCCGCCCCAACGGCCTGATCGACATCTTCGACGCCGGGCCGACCGTCTCCTGCCAACGGGACAATATCCGCACCGTCCGCGACGCCCGCGCCCTGACCGTCGCCCTCGCCGACGAGGTCGAGGCCGAACTGCCCGCCCTGATCTCGACCGACAGCGTCGGCGCCTTCCGCGCCGTGCGCCAGCGCGCCCACCTTGAAGGCGACACCGCCACCCTCACCCGCGAAACCGCCGACGCGCTGAAGGTGCGTGCTGGCGATACTGTTCGCGTAAAGACCTGACGAAAGCAGACCCGAATGACGCATTTCATCAACGGCGAATGGTTTGACGAAGGCCACGCGCGGTTCAACTCTACCGATCCGGCGACGGGCGAGGTCGTCTGGGAAGGCTGGGACGCCTCGCAACTTGTCTGCGGCGACGCTACCGATGCCGCCCGTGACGCCTTCCCCGACTGGGCCGACCGCCCGCGTCAGGACCGCATCGACGCGGTGAAGCGCTATCAGGCCGTGCTCAAGGACCGCGCGCCGCAGATCGCCGAGGCCATCAGCCGCGAAACCGGCAAGGCCCTGTGGGAGACCACCACCGAACTTCAGGCCATGCAGGGCAAGGTCGACATCTCGATCCGCGCCTATGACGAGCGCACCGGCGAGCGCACCGCCGCCACCGCCTTCGGCTCCGCCACCCTGCGCCACCGCCCGCACGGCGTCGCGGCGGTTCTCGGGCCGTTCAACTTCCCCGGCCACCTGCCCAACGGCCATATCGTCCCGGCCCTGCTGGCGGGCGACACCGTGGTCTTCAAGCCATCGGAAGAGACGCCCCTGACCGGCCGGCTGATGGCTGAGTGCTTCGAAGCGGCCGACCTGCCGCGCGGGGTCTTTAACATGATCCAGGGCGGTCGCGACAGCGGCGCGGACCTGCTGAACAACGGCATCGACGCCCTGATGTTCACCGGCTCGGGCGCGGCGGGCGCCCACTTCCGGCGCAAGTTCGCGGACGATCCACACGTCATTCTCGCGCTGGAGCTGGGCGGCAACAATCCGCTGGTCGTCTGGGACGCCGCCGACGCCGAAGCCGTCGCGGGCATCGCCGTCCAGTCCGCCTTCATCACCACCGGCCAGCGCTGCTCCTGCGCCCGTCGTCTGATCGTGCCGGAAGGCCCGCAGGGCGATGCCATCGTGGACGCCATCGCCGCCCTCAGCGACCGCCTGATCTTCGCCCCCTGGAACAGCCCGACCGAGCCCTACGCCGGGCCGCTGATCTCCGAGAAGGCCGCCGCCGCCGCCCTTGCCGCCCTTCAGGAGCGCATCGACGCGGGCGCTCGGGTGATCCGCGCCTCCGGTCCGGTCGGCAACCTTCCCGGCGCCTTCGTCAAGCCCGCCATCATCGACGTCACCGGCGTCAGCGTCCCCGACGAGGAGATGTTCGCCCCCTTCCTGTCGGTGACCCGCGTGTCGTCCTTCGACGCCGCCATCGCCGAGGCCAACGCCACCCGCTACGGCCTCAGCGCCGGTCTGGTGTCGGATGATCCGGCCCACTGGCAGACCTTCATCCGCCGCATCCGCGCGGGCGTGGTCAACTTCAACCGTCCGACCACAGGCGCCGCGGGCGACATGCCCTTCGGCGGCCTCGGCGCCAGCGGCAACCACCGACCCAGCGCCTGGTACGCCGCCGACTACTGCGCCTATCCGGTCGCCAGTTTCGAAGCCGAGGCGGTGAAGAACATCGAGAGCGAGATCAAGGGGTTGAGCTGATGGAGTTTGATCGCTTCTCAAAGACGGAACGGATCAAGGCCGGGGGACGTGAACGCGCCCGTCGCCTGCGAAACGACCCAACCTGGACGGAAGCCAAACTCTGGGAACGCTTGCGGCTCCTGCCGATCCGCGTCCGACGACAGGCGCCCATCGGTCCCTACGTCGTGGACTTCGCTTGCCTTCGAGCAAAGCTGATCATTGAGGTCGATGGCGGCATCCATGGTCAGACAGATGTCGCCCTGCGTGATCTCAAACGGGATGAATGGCTAAGCGGCCAAGACTACCGCGTCCTGAGGATCGACAGCCGCCGCATCCCGGATGACCTCGACGCCGTCGTTGCTGAAATCGTTATGGCGATCCGCCAGACTTCTCCCCTTCCCCTCGAGGGGGAAGGGGCCGGGGGATGGGGTGCGCGCTCAATGCATGACGGATTGGCGCAAAAGGCGGGATCGAGCCCTTCGCGCCGCACCGGCCAACAGCCTGCCTCCACCCCTCCCAACCCTCCCCCTCGAGGGGAGGGCTTTTAATGAGCGCCATCGAAGCCAATGCCGATGGCCTGATCGGGCCGACGCACTCCTACGCCGGGCTCAGCCCCGGCAACCTCGCCTCCAGCCGCAACGAGGGGCAGGCGTCCAATCCGCGCGCCGCCGTCCTGCAGGGCCTCGACAAGATGAAGCGGCTGGCCGACCTCGGCCTGCCCCAGTTCGTCCTGCCGCCGCACGAGCGGCCCAACCTGCCCTTCCTGCGCAGCCTGGGCTTCTCCGGCACGGACGCCCAAGTGCTCGAGCGCGCCTGGAAGGACGCCCCCACCTTCGCCGCCGCTGCCTGCTCGGCCTCGCCCATGTGGGCCGCCAACGCCGCGACGGTGACCCCGTCCGCCGACAGCGCCGACGGCCGGGTCCACTTCACCCCCGCCAACCTCGTCACCAACCTGCACCGCTCGCTGGAGCATCAGCAGACCAAGCGCGCGCTCGACGCCCTCTTCCCCGATCCCGCGCGCTTCGCCGTCCACGACGCCCTGCCCTCCGTCGCCCATCTGGCCGACGAGGGCGCCGCCAACCATGTCCGCCTGTGCGCCGAGCATGGCTCGGAGGGCGTCAACCTGCTGGTCTGGGGGCGTGAGGCGTGGGAGCCGTGGACCGGCCCCTTCCCCGCCCGCCAGACGCGCGAGGCCTCCGAAGCTCTCGCCCGCCGCCACGGGGCCTCCGGCGCGGTTCTGGCCCGCCAGTCGAAGGCCGCCATCGCCGGCGGGACCTTCCACAATGACGTCGTCTGCGTCGGCGCGCTCGACACCCTGTTCCACCATCAACTCGCCTTCGAGGACACCGCCGGAACCCACGCCGCCATCCGCGCGGCCGCGAAAGGCTTCGAGCCCATCTTCGTTGAGGTGTCCGAGGCCGACCTCCCCCTCGCTGACGCCATCTCCAGCTATTTGTTCAACTCCATGCTGGTGCAGATCCCGGGCGAGGATCGCCTGACCCTGATCTGCCCGACCGAGACCCGGGACAACGCCCGCGCCCATGCGGTCGCCGAGGCTGTCGCCTCGTCCAACGGTCCCATCGGTCGGGTCGAGTACGTCGACGTGCGCCAGTCGATGCGCAACGGCGGCGGCCCCGCCTGCTTGCGTCTGCGCGTGGTGCTGAACGAGGCCGAGCTGGCCGCCACCAATCCGGACATGCGCCTGACCGACGACCTCCACGGCGCCCTCAGCGTCTGGGGCGCGACCTGGTATCGGGACGAGCTGAAGGTCGCTGACCTCGCCGACCCGGCCCTGCTGGACGAAAGCCGGGGCGCCCTGGACGAACTCACTTCCATCCTCGGCCTGGGATCGGACTTCTATCCGTTCCAGCGGGACTGAGATGCGCGCGCTCGCTCTCGCCTGCGCGATCCTCAGCCTGCTGATCCTCGCCGGCATCACCCTGGGCGCCGGGGCCGCCTATCCCGGCTACGACCACCTGCGCCAGTTCATCAGCGAGCTGGGCGCCGACGGCGCCCTGACCGGCCCGCATGTCAGCCTGGCCTTCATCGTCTCCGGGGCCCTGCTGACCGTCTTCTGGCTGCTGTGCGCGGTCCTGTTTCCCCGCACGCCCCTGTTCCTGATCGGCTTCGGGCTCAGCGCCCTGAACGGGCTGGGCCTGATGTTCGGCGGCGTCTTCCCCTGCGACTTCGGCTGCGAACCCGGCGGCGTGACCCTGTCCGGAAGGCTGCACGAAATCCTCGGCGGCGTCGGCTATATGGCGGGCGTGGCCGGCATCTTCCTGATCGGTCTGGCGGCTCGCAATCAGCCCGCCCTGCGCGGTCTGTTCACCCTCGGCCTGATCTGTGGCGTTCCGGCCCTCGCCGTGGTCTGGTTCGTCCAGCCGTGGTTCCACTGGCTGGGCGTGGCCCAGCGCATTCTCGAGACCGCCTTCGCCGTCTGGGCCGTGGGCGTCGCCCTCAGCCTTCGCCGCCTCCCGGAGACCGCCCGATGACCGTCACCCCGACCACCGAAAGCATGTCCCCCGCCCGCCGCCTGCGGAACATCATCGGCGGCTCGGCGGGCAATCTGGTCGAGTGGTTCGACTGGTACGCCTATGCGGCCTTTACCCTGTATTTCGCCCCGGTCTTCTTCCCCAAGGGCGACACCACCGCCCAGCTGCTGTCCAGCGCCGCCATCTTCGCCGTCGGCTTCCTCATGCGCCCGGTCGGGGCGTGGATCATGGGCGTCTATGCCGACCGCAAGGGTCGCAAGGCGGGCCTGACGCTGTCCGTCAGCCTGATGTGCGGCGGCAGCCTGATCATCGCCTGCACGCCCGGCTACGCCACCATCGGCCTCGCCGCCCCGGCGCTTCTGCTGCTCGCCCGCCTGATGCAGGGCCTCAGCGTCGGCGGCGAATACGGCTCCTCCGCCACCTACCTGTCCGAGATGGCGGCCAAGGCCCATCGGGGCTTCTGGTCCAGCTTCCAGTACGTGACCCTGATCTCGGGCCAGCTTCTGGCCCTGCTGCTGCTCATCGTGCTGCAGAACACCCTCAGCGAGGGCGACCTCGCCTCCTGGGGCTGGCGCATCCCCTTCTTCGTCGGCGCGGCGCTGGCGGTCATCGTCTTCTGGCTGCGCCGCCGTCTGGATGAGACCCGCGCCTTCATCGCCTCGGACACGCAGGAAGCCCCGAAATCCAGCGCCCTGCTACTGTTCGTGAAGCATCCGAAGGAAGCGTTTCTGGTCATGGGCCTGACCGCCGGGGGCACGCTGGCCTTCTACACCTACACGACCTACCTCCAGAAATTCCTGGTCAACACCAGCGGCTTCTCCAAGGACGCCGCCACCGAGATCAGCGCCGCGGCCCTGTTCCTGTTCATGTGCCTCCAGCCCGCCGTCGGAGCCCTGTCGGACCGCATCGGCCGCAAGCCGGTGATGGTCGCGTTCGGCGTTCTGGGCCTGCTGTTCACCGTGCCGATCATGACCCTGCTGGCCTCGGTCGATAATCCGTTCGTCGCCTTCGCCCTGGCCCTCGCGGCTCTGGTGATCGTCAGCGGCTATACGGCCATCAACGCCGTGGTGAAGGCCGAGCTGTTTCCCGCCCACATCCGCGCACTGGGCGTCGCCCTGCCCTACGCCATCGCCAACGCGGCCTTCGGCGGCACGGCCGAATACGTCGCCCTGTGGCTCAAGGGCGCCGGGATCGAAAGCGTCTATTTCTGGTACGTCACCGCCATGATCGGCGTGTCCCTGCTGGTCTACCTCTTCATGCGCGACACCAGGCATCACAGCCTGATCTCGCACGATGATTGAGCCATCTTCCTTCTCTCCTCCGGGGGAGAAGGATCATCACGCCGCGAACCGCCCGCCCTTGGCCGCATAGGCCTGCGTGCCCTCGGTGAAGACCTCGTCCGTCGGCAGGATGGTCTCGATCGGAATGGCCTCCGCGCCCTTCAGCCGCTCATAGATCGGGCCGAAGTCCTTCAGGGTCTCGCCCTTCAGCGCCTCGATGCTTTCAATCACGAAATAGACCTGCTGGAAGTCGTCGATCCGGTAGAGGGTCTTCATCACCCGCTCCAGATCAAAGCCGATCCGGTTCGGCGACGGGTCTTCCAGCGCGAACACGCTCTCGGTCGCCGAGGACACGATCCCCGCGCCGTAGATGCGCAGCTGGTCGGCCTCCTTCATCAGGCCGAACTCGACCGTGTACCAGTACAGCCGCGCCAGATTGGGCAGCATGCCCAGCGCCGCCGCCCGCTGCCCACCCTTGCCGTAGGCCTCCATATAGGCGGCGAAGTCCGGGTCGGTCAGCATCGGCACATGGCCGAACACATCGTGGAAGATGTCCGGCTCCTGCAGGTAGTCCAGCTGGTCCGGCTTGCGGATGAACTGGCCCGAGGGGAAGCGTCGGTTGGCCAGATGATCGAAGAACACCTCGTCCGGCACCAGCCCGGGAACACACACCACGGTCCAGCCGGTCAGGGCCTGCAGCTTGGGGTTCATCAGCGAGAAGTCCGGGATGCCGCCCGTGTTCAGGTCCAGCGCCTCCAGACCCTTGAAGAAGACGTCGGCGGCGCGGCCGGGCAGGATCTTCATCTGCCGGGCGTACAGGGTGTCCCAGGTCTTGTGCTCGGTCTCGGTATAGGCGCGCCAGTCCTGCGGAATCGTCCAGTCCTCGGCGGCCCCTTCGGGCGGCTTGTCAAAGACGTGCTCGAAATCAGACATGGCGGCGCTCCTGGCACTTCGGGCTCTGACGGCCCCTTGTCTGTCAATCTAGAACCGCCCGCCCGGCCACGCCAGCACCGTTCAGTGGATCGCCTGCGCGCGCGGGGCGTGGTGGCCCTCGCCGTCCATGGTGAAGTACCGGCGCTCGGCGTCGCGGGTCAGGGTCGACAGCTCCGGGTCATGCTCCAGCATGTCCTCGGGCGCATAGGCCATGAAGCCGCCGTCGGTCCCCATCGCCAGCACCTGATAGAAGGGCTGGTCGGGCGAAATGTCTCCGGTCGCGCCGACGGGACCGGCGAACACGGGGTCGACGTCGATCACCACGCCGCGGAAGCCGGCATGTCTGTGTCGAACGATCTGGCCGAGGCCGAAGCGGGCGAAGGTGGATCGGGTCATGCTCCACAGCTACGCCTGCCAACCTGAGCCGCATCACCGCCTTCCCGTTCATTTTCGCGACAGACACGCTTGGCGCGGATCAGTTTCGCGGTCTACGCTATCGGGGACGGGCGCCGTTCCGGACCGCCCACCTTGAAAGATTCGGCCCATGCCGGAGACCGCAGGCGCGTCCTCGCGCCAACGGTCCCAGCCCCGGCGGCCTGACGGCAAGCGCGCCCGCGGCGGCGCGCCCGTCGCGGCGGGGGCGCCAGGTCGCGAGGGTGTCCTTTACGGGGCCCTTGATCTGGGGACCAACAATTGCCGCCTGCTCATCGCCCGACCGGCGAAGGACGGCTTTCGCGTCGTCGACTCCTTCAGTCGGATCGTGCGTCTGGGCGAGGGCCTGTCCCGCACCGGCCGCCTCGATGACGCCGCCATGGAGCGCGCCTACGAGGCCCTGATGCTGTGCAGCGAGCGTCTGGTCCGTCGCGGCGTCGATCCGTCCCGCCTGATGGCCGTCGCGACCCAGGCCTGCCGTCAGGCCGAAAACGGCGCCGCCTTCATCGAGCGCGTCCGTCAGGGTACGGGCCTGAAGCTGCGGATCATCGACCCCGCTGAGGAAGCCCGTCTGGCGGTGGAAGGCTGCCTCAACCTGTTCGATCCGACCGCCGAGGCCATTCTGGTGGTCGATGTCGGCGGCGGCTCGACCGAGCTGAACTGGCTGCGCCGCAAGGACGGGGCCTTTGTTCTGGAGGGCTGGATGTCCGCCCCCATCGGGGTGGTCACCCTGGCCGAGCGTCATCCCGAGCCCCTCAGTGGAGACCTCCATCCCTGGTACGAGGCCATGGTCGCCGACATGGGCGCCGCCATCGCCGACTCTCCGGTCGATCCGGCCCTGCGCGAGCTGTTTGTCGCCGGTCGCGCCCACATGGTCGGCACCTCCGGCGCCATCACCAGTCTGGCGGGCATCCACCTGGGCCTGCGCCGCTATCAGCGCAATCTGGTCGACGGGCTCTGGATGACCCGCGCCGATTGCGAGGCGGCGGCGGAAAGGCTTCGGGCCCTCGGCCCCGACGGTCGCGCCGCGGAAAGCTGCATCGGCCCCGACCGCGCCGATCTGGTCCTCGCCGGCGCCGCCATCATGGAGGCGGTCCAGCGCGCCTGGCCGTCAGACCGCGTCCGCGTCGCCGACCGCGGCCTGCGCGAGGGCCTGCTGCTGGAACGCATGCGCGAAGACCGCAAACCCGCCCGCCGGAAACGGCGGAGGCGGCGGACCGGCTCCACGAAAGGCGCTGGTCAGCCCGTCACCTGAACCGGCAGGGTCACGTCGCACACAGAGAAGTCCGCGCCCCGCGCGGTCCGCGCCGCGCCGACGATGCTCATGAAGCGCTCGGAGTTCGGCGACAGCACCTGCACCGTCGGGCGTTCGGCCTCCGGAATGTCCGAACCCACCCGCACCCGGGTCATGCGATCCGGCTGGACCGAGGCCATCATGCCGTTCTCACCGTCCCCGACCTGCAACGCCCGCACCACATCGAGACCCGACACCGTCATGCCCCAGATGGTGTAGCGCTTGTCCAGCGCCGGATAGGCCTGTCGCATGATGAAGAACTGGCTGTTGGCGGTGTCATTGCCCTCGTCGCGAGCCATGCCGACCACGCCGGGGCAGTAGACGCCCCAGCCGTGCACCTTGCCGTCGCCGGTCTGGGCGAAGGCGGCGTCGGGCTGGGTCTGGACCGGCAATGATCCCAGGAAGCCCACACGCGCGCCGGTCGGCTCGGCCACCGGGGCGAACGGCATCGTGGGATCACGTCGGAAGGTGAACTCGGCCTTCAGGTCGGGCCAGGCGCTCTGGCCCTCGCCGTTGCCCAGCGGATCGCCGGTCTGGGCCATGAACCAGTCGATCACCCGGTGCCAGGTCAGGTTGTCGAAGAAGCCGTTGCGGGCCAGTTGGCGCATCCGCGCCACATGCAGCGGCGCGATCTCGGGCGTCAGTTCGACGATGATCCGGCCCTTGGTGGTGTCGATGACCAGCAGGTTCTCCGGCGCGACCGTGCGCCAGTCGGTGGACCCGATCGTGGTCTGGGGCGTCGGCGCGGGCGGCGGCGGCGGCGGACCGCCGACCTCCTGCGCCATCACCGGGCCGGTGACCAGGGTCGCCGCGGCGACCAGGGCGAACGTCAGCTTCATCATCCCCTCCCCTTGTCCCGGCTCAGCCGCCGGTGACTTCGGCCGTCGGCTGGATCTCACAGACATTGAACCGTCGGCCCAGCCGGGTGCGGGTCGACGCGAGCAATTCGGTGAAGGCCGGGCTGTTGGTTGTCATCACCCGCGCCGTCGGCCGTTCGCCTTCCGGCAGGGCCGAGGCCGTGCGGACACGCGTCATCAGGTCCGGGTCGGTCACCCGACCACCCTGGCTTTGATCACCGGCCTTCAGCGCCCGCGCCGCGTCCAGCCCCGACAGCACGCGGCCGAAGGGGGTGTAGAGGCTGTTCAGCGCATCATTGGGGGCGGTCATCACGAAGAACTGGCTATTGGCGCTGTTCGGATCGCCCGCCCGCGCCATACCCAGAACCCCGGTGCAGAACAGGGCCAGGGCGTCGGTCTTGAAGTCCGCGGTGATCATCATCTGGGCGTCCGGCTGGGTCTCGACAGCCATCGACCCGATCACGCCCAGTTGGCTCGCCCCCGTGGCGCCCGGACCGGTGCTGACGAAACCGTCAGCGCGTCCACGACGGAAGCTGAACTCACCCTGCAGATCAGGCAGTTCGCTGCCGCCCTCGCCCGTGCCCAGTGGATCGCCGCCCTGGGCCATGAAGCCCTCGATCACCCGGTGCCACTTCAGGCCGTCATAGAAGCCCCGGTTCGCCAGAGTGCGAACACGCTCGACCGACCGCGGGGCCAGGCGCGGGTCCATCTCGGCGATGATCCGGCCCTTCGACGTGTCGATGACCAGCAGGTTCTCCGGCGCGATCGTCCGCCATCCGGCGGCGGGCGCGGGCGCCGTCTGCGACCGGGCCTCCGGTGCGGCGGCGGTCATGAGAACGGCGGCGGCCGCCGCGGCGATGATCGTGTTGAAGCGCATTCTATCCCTTGACCCTGTCCAGCACCGCGGCCGCGACCGCCGGGCTGACAAAACTGCCTATATTCCCGCCCAGCCGGGCGATTTCCTTGACCAGCCGCGAGGCGATCGCCTGATGCCGCGGGTCCGCCATCAGGAAGACGGTCTCGATGTCCGCATTGAGGCGCTGGTTCATCGCCGTCATCTGGAATTCGTACTCAAAATCGGCCACGGCGCGCAGGCCGCGCACGATCACCGTCGCGTCCAGCTCTTCCGCGAAATGCATCAGCAGGCTGGAGAAGGGGCGAACCTCGACCTGATCGCCGAAGACGGCCACCTCGGCGCGCACCATCTCGACCCGTTCGGCGGTCGTGAACAGCGGACCCTTGTCATCATTCTGTGCCACGCCGATGACCAGCCGGTCCACCAGCTTCACCGCGCGCTTGATGATGTCCAGATGCCCGTTGGTGATCGGGTCGAAGGTGCCCGGATACAGGCCAATACGCATCGAAGTCCTCCCCGACTTTTCATCGGTTTAGCAGGTGCGAAACGAGCGGCCTAGATCGTCTGCGGCGCGTTCGACGCCCAGGCGGCCTGAAGGCGGTCGATCAGGGCCGGATCGACGTCCAGCGCCTGCCCGTCGATATGCGCCACCGGACAGGCCGGGGTCGCGCTGTTGCAGATGAAGGCCGACCGGAACCCGGCCAGCGCCGCCCGGTCGATCAGCCGGCTCTCGCTGTCCAGTCCGACCAGATCCAGCCCGTTCTCCAGCAACCTCTGGCCCACGCCGCGCAACATCGGCGCCCGGGGCCATATGATCCGGCCGTCCTCGACGAAGCCGATGTTCCAGATCGAGCCCTCGGACACCACGCCGTCCGGGCCGACGAACAGGGCGTCATCAAACCCCGCCGCCTTCGCGTTTCGGCGTGCGAGGGTCAGGCCGAAGGTGGCGTTGTGCTTCAGCTCGGGCATTTCCCGCGCATAGTCCTGCGTCTGCAGACGCAGGGGGTCGCACAGCGGATTCGCCGGAGCCGACACCACCGTCAGCACGCCCGGCTCGCCCTTCGCCCAGGCCGTCCGCATCGTAACGGTTTCAAGAAACAGCTGGACCCGCAGGCTGTGCCGCCCGTTCAGCCCCTCCAGCGCCGCCCGCATCCGCTCGCGCAGCCGCGCCTCGGGCACGGCCACGCCGAACAGCGCCAGCGCCTCGTCCCGCAAACGATCCAGATGCAGGTCCAGCCCACGCACCGCCCCATCCTCGACCTGCATCGAGGTAAAGGCGCCGTAGTTGGACACGATGACGGGCGCCAGCGCCTCGATGGTCGCCGGCTCCCCGTCAATGTGGATCGCGTAACTTGACATTCGGCTATATAACTTTATATAACTTAACAGTGATCAAGTGGAGCACACCTATGACCGTCTACCAACCCCTTCAGAACTATCTCAAGGATCGCTCCGAGCCCGAGGTCGTCATGTCGTATGAACAGATCGAGAAAATCCTGGGCCGCCCGCTTCCTCCGACGGCCTACGGAGACAAGAAGCGGCAATGGTGGGCGAACACGGAAACGCACAGCCAGGCCCTCGCATGGCTTCGCGCCAACCGCAAAGCCAAGCTGGACGTTCGCACTCAGCACGTCACATTTATTCAGTCAGAAGATGCGCCTGCAGCGACCACAGCAGTTCCGACCCCGCCTATGGACGGCCTGTCTCCCAGTGCAGTGCGGATGCTTGAAGACCTCTCCGAGGAGAAAAACATCAGCATCGCGCAAGCCGCGGCGGAACTCCTTAACGAGGTCGCCCGCCGCCGCCGCGCCGCGATCCTCGACTGGTTCGCGGGGAAATCGACCTTCTCTGAGACATCAAGCGTCGATCTGATCCGCGAAGACCGCGATGCCCGCTGACCGCTGGGTTATCGACGCCTCGGTGCTGGCAGCCGCCTTCTTCGAGGAAGCCGGCACCGAGGCCGCGCGCCAGTTCCTCAGCAAGGATGCGGAACTGACAGCGCCTTCCCTGCTGGCATTGGAAATCGCGAGCATCGCAGCCAAAAAAAGCTGGAAAGGCTTGGCCTCGGCAGAGACATGCGAACGCGCCGTGCTCGACACGCGCCGGATCGTCGCCCTTGTCGAGCCCGGTGCGGATCTGACGTTCACAGCATTCCGACTGGCTCGGGACCATCGGTTCTCGGCATACGACGCAAGCTATCTGGCGCTGGCTGACGCCCTCTCCTGCACGATGGTGACGCTCGATGAGCGTCTCATTGACCGTGCAAAAGGCGCCGGCCTGTCCAGACTCGTTGCGCTGTTGCCCGGCTTCCAGCCCGGACAGCCTTGATCAGCTTTCGCCGGTCCGGCCCGCGTCCTCGCCTTCATCGGCGCCGCCGTCTTCATCGCCGCCGCTGTCCGGCAGGCGCTCGACCGAGACGACCTTCTCGTCCTTGCCGGTCTTGAAGATGGTTACGCCCTGGCTGGAGCGGCTGACGATGCGGACCTGATCCATGGGGGTGCGGATCATCTGTCCGCCCGAGGTGACCATCAGCAGATCGTCGCTGTCCTCGACCGGGAAGGCCGCCGCCAGACGCGTGCCCGCGCGACCGCCCAGACCGTGCGCCGTCAGACCCTGCCCGCCGCGACCCGTGCGACGATATTCATAGGCCGATGACCGCTTGCCGAAGCCCGTCTCGGTGACGGTCAGGATGAACTGCTCGGCGGCGCCCAGTTCGGCGATCCGCTCGACCGACAGGACAGCGTCGGCGACATCGTCTTCAGCTTCAGCCGGAGCCGCGTCCTCTTCCCCGTCCGCGCCCGCCAGCGCCTTGCGCATGGCGTTGGCGTGCTTGACGTAGGCGGCGCGCTCTTCCGGCGTCGCGTCCACCCGGCCCAGAATGGCCATCGAGATGACCTCGTCGCCATCCTGAAGGCGCACGCCGCGCACGCCGGTCGAATCCCGGCCCTTGAACACGCGCACGTCGTCGGCCTTGAAGCGGATCGCCCGGCCCAGGGCGGTGGTCAGCAGGACGTCGTCCTCGGCGGTGCACAGGGCCACGCCGACCATCCGGTCGCCGTCTTCCAGCTTCATCGCGATCTTGCCGGCGCGGTTCACCGTGGCGAAGTCCGACAGCTTGTTGCGACGCACATCGCCCGAGCTGGTGGCGAACATGATGTCGTAGTCGCCCCACTCCGCCTCGTTCTCCGGCAGCGGCAGCACGTTCATGATGCTGTCGCCCGGCTCGATCGGCAGCAGGTTCACGAACGCCTTGCCGCGCGACTGGGGATTGCCCAGCGGCAGACGCCAGGTCTTCAGCTTGTAGGCCTTGCCGTTGGTGGCGAAGAACAGCACCGGCGTGTGGGTCGACGCCGAGAACACGCCCGTGACGGCGTCGTCCTCCTTCATCGCCACGCCGCTGCGGCCCTTGCCGCCGCGATGCTGGGTCCGATAGGCGTTCAGCGCCACGCGCTTCACATAGCCGCCGTGGGTGACGGTCACGACCATGTCCTCGCGCGGGATCAGGTCCTCGTCCTCCATCTCGCCGTCGCCTTCCCCGATCAGGGTGCGACGCGGAACGGCGAACTCTTCCTTTACCGCCAGCAGGTCCTCGCGGATCACCGCCAGGATGTTGGCGCGGTCCGACAGCAGGGTCAGGTGCCCCTGGATGGTCCCGGCCAGCTCACGCGCCTCGCCGAAGATGTCGTCACGGCCCAGGCCGGTCAGGCGGCTCAGGGTCAGGGCCAGGATGGCGCGCGCCTGCTCGTCGGTCAGACGCAGCTTGTCGCCGTCCACCAGCGCCGAGCGCGGGTCGGCGATCAGCTCGATCAGGGCCATCATGTCGCCCACCGGCCAGGCCTTGGCCTGCAGACGCTCGCGCGCCTCGGTCGGATCGGCCGACGATCGGATGATGTGGATCACCTCGTCGATGTTGGCGACGGCGACGGCCAGACCGACCAGCACGTGGCCGCGGTCACGGGCCTTGCCCAGCTCATACTTGATGCGGCGGACGACCACCTCTTCCCGGAACTCCAGGAAGGCTTCCAGCAGCTGGCGCAGGCCCATCTGCTCGGGGCGGCCGTGGTTCAGCGCCAGCATGTTGACGCCGAACGACGACTGCATGGCGGTGTAGCGCCACAGCTGGTTCAGGATCACATCGCCCGAGGCGTCGCGCTTCAGCTCGACCACCA
Source organism: Brevundimonas sp. M20 (assembly GCF_006547065.1). Taxonomy (NCBI): domain Bacteria; kingdom Pseudomonadati; phylum Pseudomonadota; class Alphaproteobacteria; order Caulobacterales; family Caulobacteraceae; genus Brevundimonas; species Brevundimonas sp. M20. The sequence goes on from NZ_CP041243.1 coordinate 2,165,679, forward strand.
TCCGCATGCCGTCGCGGTCCGATTCGTCGCGGACGTCGGCGATGCCCTCGATGCGCTTCTCGCGAACCAGTTCGACGATGCGCTCGATCAGGGTCTGCTTGTTCACCTGGAACGGCAGTTCGGTGACGACGATCGCCTCGCGGTCCTTGCGGATCGTCTCGATCGTCGCCTTGCCGCGCACGATCACCGATCCACGGCCGTCGCGCAGGGCGTTGCGGGGCGCGGTGCGGCCCATGATCTCGCCGCCGGTCGGGAAGTCCGGGCCGGGCACGATGTCCAGCAGGGCCTCGTCGCCGATGTTCGGATCATCCAGCAGGGCCACCGCCGCGTCGATCACCTCACCGAGGTTGTGCGGCGGGATGTTGGTCGCCATGCCGACGGCGATGCCGCCCGCGCCGTTGACCAGCAGGTTCGGAATCCGGCTCGGCAGAACGACCGGCTCCAGCTCCTTCTCGTCGTAGTTCGGCTGGAAATCGACAGTGTCCTTGTCGATGTCGGCCAGCAGCGCCACGGCGGCCGGGGCCATCCGGGCCTCGGTGTAACGCATCGAGGCGGGCATATCGCCGTCGACCGAGCCGAAATTGCCCTGGCCGTCGACCAGCATCAGCCCCATCGAGAACGGCTGGGCCATGCGGACCAGCGCCATGTAGACGGAGGCGTCGCCGTGCGGGTGGAAACGACCCAGCACGTCACCGACCACGCGGGCGCACTTCGAATACGACTTCTCGGGCGACATCTTCAGGTCGTGCATCGAGTACAGGATGCGGCGGTGCACCGGCTTCAGGCCGTCGCGCGCGTCCGGCAGCGCCCGGCTCACGATCACGCTCATGGCGTAGTCGAGGTACGAGCGGCGCAGCTCGTTTTCGATGGTGATGGTGGAGATGTCGCCGCCAACCGGGGCTGCGGCGTTGTCGTAGGTGTCGTCGGTCAAGGAAATCGGGCTTTAAATGGCCGGAATCGGAACGTGATCCGCTATCCGGTTTTCTAGCATCCAGGGCGCCCTTAGGCAAAACCGACGCGCCCGTTCCAGGCTCGATACACAGGGATTTTCAACCATGCGCCAGCTCCTCCTCGCCGCCGCCCTCGCCGCTCCGCTGACGATGGGAGCCGCCGCCGCGTTCGCCCAGTCGGCCGCGCCCGCTCCCACCCCGCCCCCGGCCCCCGCGCCCGAGCCCATCGGCCGCGCCGTGTTGAAGACCGCCGACGGCTCCGACGCCGGGACCGTGACCGCCTTCCGCGGCCCGCGCGGCCTGCTGTTCCGGGTCGAGGGCCAGGGCTGGCCGGCGGGCTGGCACGGCGTCCACCTGCATCAGGTCGGCAAGTGCGAGGGGCCGGGCTTCACCTCCGCCGGCGCCCACGTGAACCATCCGGGCCACGCCATGCCGCACGGCCTGCTGAACAGCGCCGGACCGGATCTGGGCGACCTGCAGAACGTCCACGCCGCCGCCGACGGCTCGGCCCACGCCGAGGTCTATCTGGGCTCGACCGAGGTCACTTCGACCGACGGCCTGTCCTTCCTGGTCCACGCCAACGCCGACGACCACGTCAGCCAGCCCATCGGGGGCGCGGGCGCCCGCATCGCCTGCGGCGTGTTCGAATAAGCCTTCACGCTTGAAATTCCGGGGCCATGCCGTCCATCGTGCGGCATGGCTCTGCTTTTCGGCGATCCCGCGCCCACCTTCTCTGTCCAGGGGGCGACCAATCCCCGCTACGTCTTCGACACGGCGGCGGGGCGCTATCTGGTGCTGGCCATCGTGCCCGCAGGCCCTGCGGTCGAGCGCGCCGTCGCGACCATCGAGGCCGCCCGCGCCCCCTTCAACGACCTGCACGCCAGCGCCTTCGTCATGGTCGTCGGCAAGGACGAGGCCCGAGCGACGCGTCAGGACCGCCTGCCGGGCCTGCGCTTCCTGTTCGATGAGGATGCTTCCGCCGCCGCCCTCTACGGCGCGGTAGAAGCCGAGCGCTGGTTCCTGATCGACCCGGCCCTGCACATCATGGGCGCCGTCGGGGCCGAGGGCGCCCCCGCCCTCATCGACCGTATCGGCAAACTGCCCCCGCCGTCCCGGCACGGAGGTTTCACGGCCATGGCCCCGGTTCTGGTCACGCCCCGCATCTTCGAACCGGGCTTCTGCGAGCGGCTGATCGACCTCTATCGCAACACCGGCGGCGAGCCCTCTGGCTTCATGCGCGAGATCGACGGCGTCACCAAGCTGATGATGAACGACCAGCACAAGCGCCGCTCGGACGTCATCATCGAGGACGACCAGCTTCAGAAACAGGTCGTCGCCCGCCTGACCCGCCGACTGGTCCCCCAGATCGAAAAGGCGTTCAACTTCAAGCCGACGCGCATCGAGCGCTATCTGGTCGCCCGCTACGATTCAGAGACCGGCGGCTTCTTCCGCCCGCACCGCGACAACACCACCAGGGGCACCGCCCACCGCCGCTTCGCCGTCTCGATCAATCTGAACAGCGACTACGACGGCGGCGACCTGCGCTTCCCCGAGTTCGGCGACCGGACCTACCGCCCGCCCCCCGGCGGCGCCTGCGTCTTCTCCTGCTCGGTCCTGCACGAGGCCACCCCCGTCACCCGCGGCGAACGCTTCGCCTTCCTGCCCTTCCTCTACGACGAGGCGGCGGCGGCGATCCGCGCGGAGAACCTCCAATACCTGGACCCGGCGCTGACGGGGTGAGCGTCCACAACTTCACCTCTCCGTTCGCTCTCAAGCGAATGGAGAGGACAGATCGGCGCGTCAGCGTCGATCAGGAGAGGGCAGCTCGGTGTTAGCGGAAACTGGCTTGAACACCGGTATCGGCGGGCCAACAGCCGCCTTGAAGCGGGCGATGGGGAGGTGAGTCAGCCCCCTACGTCCAAATTTGACGCATCGCCCTGCTAGACTTCAGACTGTCGGGTCTTTGACAATCAAACGCCGCCGCACGGGTTGAGCCACCGCGCCCCATCCCCCGCCTCACGGGAAAAAGTGCGCCTTTGTGCACTTCTTTTTTTATTTGGTGCGCTTTGCGGACGCCCTCACCCGCCCTTGAACTGCAGCTCCGCCAGATGCGCGTACAGGCCGCCCTTGGCGATCAGGGCGGCGTGGGCGCCCTCCTCGACCACCTTGCCGTCCTCCATCACCACGATGCGGTCGGCGCGCAGGACCGTCGCCAGACGGTGGGCGATGACCAGCGTCGTCCGCGTCTCCATCGCCTGATCCAGCGCCGCCTGCACAAGCCGCTCGCTCTCGGCGTCCAGCGCCGAGGTGGCCTCGTCCAGCAGCAGGATCGGCGCCTCGCGGACCAGCGCCCGCGCGATGGCCAGACGTTGCCGCTGGCCGCCCGACAGGCTCTTGCCGCGCTCGCCCAGAGGGGTGTCGAACTGCTCCGGCAGGGCCTCGATGAAGCCCAGCGCCTGCGCTTCTCCGGCGGCGGTGCGGACCTCTTCGTCCGTGGCGGCTTCGCGGCCGAAGCGGATGTTTTCGTTCGCGGAACCCGAGAACAGCGGAGCCTCCTGCGAGACCCAGGCGAAGCGGTTGCGCACCTCGGTCGGGTCCGCGTCGCGCACGTCCACACCGTCCACCGACACCACGCCCGACTGCGGGTCATAGAAGCGCAGCAACAGGCGGAAGACCGTCGACTTGCCCGCGCCCGACGGCCCGACCAGAGCCACCGTCTCCCCCGGACGCACCGTCAGGCTGAAGCCCTTGAGGGCCGGCAGGTCCGGACGCCCCGGATAGGCGAACTCGACCGCCGACATCGACACCTCGCCGACCGGCGGCTGCGGCAGAACCTTGGGGGTCTCCGGCGCGGCGATGGCCGCCTGCGCCCGCATCAGCTCGTCGATCCGCTCCATGGCGCCCGCGGCCTTCTGCACATCGCCCCAGCTCTCGCCCAGCGCGCCCACGGCCCCCGCCGCGAAGACCGACAGCAGAACGAACTGCAGCAGGGCCCCGGGGCTCATCCGCCCTGTGATCACGTCCTGCGCGCCCAGCCACAGCACAAGGGTCACGCCGCCGAACATCACCACGATGATCATGGCCGTCATCAGCGCCCGCGCCTTCATGCGGATCAGCGAGGCGTTGAACGCATCCTCGACCGCCGCGCCGAAGCGGGCGACCGCGCCGCCGACCCGGCCGAAGGCCTGCACCGTCTCTATGGCGTCCACGCTCTCGCCGGCGAAGCCGACGGCGTTGGCGAACCGGTCCTGCGTCGCCACGGTCAGCTTCCTCACCCGGCGTCCGAACAGGAAGATCGGCCCCAGCAGCAGCGGCACCACCAGCAGCACCAGACCGGTCAGCTTGGGGCTGACCACGAACAGCAGGATGATCCCGCCGATCAGGGTCAGGAAGTTGCGCAGGGCGAACGACACCGAGGTCGTCATCAGCGTCTCGACCAGGGCGATGTCCGTGGTCAGGCGGCTCAGCACCTCCCCCGTGCGGATGCGGGCATAGAAGGCCGGGTCCAGCGTCAGGATGCGGTCGAACAGCCCCTTGCGCAGGTCGGCCACGACCCGCTCGCCCGTCTTGGTCACATAGAAATAGCGCACCGCCGTCGCGACGCCGAGGAACAGGGCGTTGCCGCCGAGCAGCAGGAACCACAGGTTCAGCTGCGCCCCGCCATTCTCGAACCCGTGGTCGATGGCGCCGCGCGCCGCCGCCGTCAGGCTGAGCGAGGCCACGGTCGACAGGATCAGCCAGAAGGCCGCCATCGCCATATGGCCCTTGTGCTTGAGGGCGTAGGGCAGCAGCCGGGCCAGCGGCCGGACGTCGCGTCGCTTCTCGCGCCGGTCGCCCGCCTCGCTCATCTGTTCGGCCAGCAGGGCGCCCGCGCCGGGGCGTCCGCGCAGGTCGGCGGTGGTGCTGGTCGAGGCGTTCAGATCGGTCATGGCCGCGCCTCTTGCCCCGGAACGCCCCCCGGTGTAAACGCCGCCGCTCACTCCCGCCGCTTCCGTGGCGGGTTTCTCATTTTACGCGCACGGACGGTCGGCATCGTCACCGCGCAGAGACCGGACGACGACCATGAAAGCGGACACGCACCCCGACTACCACTTCATCACTGTCGTGATGACCGATGGCACCTCGTATCAGACCCGTTCGACCTACGGGAAAGAGGGCGCGACCCTGAACCTGGATATCGATCCGACCACGCACCCGGCCTGGACCGGCGGCAACCAGCACATGCTGGACCGCGGCGGCCGCGTTTCGCGCTTCAACAACAAGTTCGCCGGCTTCATCAAGAAGTAAGTCTGGCTTTCCAGCCACACCGCTTCGGCAAGACGAAAAGAAGGCGTCGGTCCCACGGACCGGCGCCTTTCTGTTTCTCCGGAACGCCGATAAGGTCACCGCGTTGGCTTTCGGGGCGTGGACGTTGTGTCCGTGCGGCGAAACGGACGAAGAGCGACGTGATGAATCGACGGCAATTGGGTTTGGGCGCGGCGGTTTCGGCGCTGGCGTCCTCGTTCGGCGCGAGTGCGCTGGCGCAGACCCGTGACCCGGGCGCGGTCGCCTTCTACGACAGCTTCAACGACCAGCTGGCCCGTCTCCCCGCGACCATCCAGCCGGACGTCCGCACCTTCTACGAGATGAACGGCTGGCGCCCGGTGTGGACCGCCGACCGCGTCCGCACCCTTCAGTCGTCGGCCGCCCGCGCTGAACGCCACGGTCTGTCGCCGGCCGACTTCTTCGATTTCAACGCCCTGGCCGCTGATCGCGCCGGCGGTGAGATGAAGACCACCGCCGCGGCCCTGACCTACGCCCGCGTCCTCGCCGAGGGCCGCGTCCGTCCCGAGACGGTCGAGGACCTGTGGGAGATGCAGAAGAACCGCGTCGATCTGCCCGCCGGGCTGAACGACGCGCTGGCGACCAATCGCCTGCTCGACTGGTTCGAGGGGCTGGCCCCGACCGACATCGGCTATTCCAACCTGTCGGCGGGCTATGTCCGCTATCGCCGCCTGATCAGCAGCGGCGGAGGCTGGCCCGCCTTCCGCGTCGGCGCCAACATCGAACCGGGCGGCAGCGACAGCCGCATCCCCGCCATCGTCCAGCGTCTCGTCGCCGAGGGCGATCTGTCCGCCGCCGACGGCGCGCGTATCTCGGCCATGGGCAATGTCTATGGCCCGGATCTCCAGACCGGCATTCGCAGCTTCCAGACCCGTCATGGCCTGGTCGCCGACGGCCGCATCGGAACCGGCACCCAACGCTCGCTCTCGGCCTCGGCCGAGGACCGCGCCCGCCAGATCGCCCTGAACCTGGAACGCCGCCGCTGGCTCAAGCGCGACCTGCAACCCGAGCGGATCGAGGTCAACACGGCCGCGGCCATCATGGTGTACTGGAAGGACAATCGTCCGGTGCACTCGAACCGGGTCGTCGTCGGCTCGGCCGAAAACCAGACCCCCAGCCTCGAAAAGCCGTTCGCTTCGGTCGTGGCCAACCCGCCCTGGTACGTCCCCGCCGGCATCGCCCGTCGCGAGATCCTGCCGCGCGGCCCGGCCTATCTGGCCAGCCAGAACATGTACATTCAGAACGGCACGGTCATCCAGCGCGCCGGTCCGACCGCCGCGCTCGGCTATGTGAAGTTCGAGCTGCGCGACAGCTACGCCATCTTCCTGCACGACACCCCGTCAAAGGCCGCCTTCAACCTGGCCATGCGCCAGCGCAGCCACGGCTGCGTGCGGGTTCAGAACGCGGTCGAGTTCGCCCGCCTGTTGCTGTCGCCGGACCCGACCCTGCTGGGCCAGTTCGATACGGCGCAGGACACCCGTGAGACCAAGCGTATCCAGGTCGGCCGCGAGATTGGCGTGCGCCTGCTCTACTGGACCGCCTTCGTCGACGGTCAGGGCCGCGTCGCCTTCCGCGAGGATGTCTATGAGCGTGACGCCAAGCTGGCCGAGGCCCTGGGCATCGGCGTCAGCCTGCCCCGCCCGGTCGATGACGGCCGCGGCCGCGACGCCAACGACGTCGGCCCGTAAGCCGCTCAGCTAGGGAAGCTGCTCGGCGCTGATCCGCACCGCGTCACATCCGGCGGCGACCACATCCACGCGATGTGGCCAGCCGGGCGTCACATAGCCGCCCGTGGTGCGGTGAATGCCGCCGTCATCCTCGCAAACGGCGCGCACCGCGCCGCTGGCGTTGAACTTGGCCAGCCGGAAGACCCGCTGCCCCGCAGACAGGTCGCCCTGCCAGCTGAAGTCGCCCGGAACGGTCGACACGACCTCCAGCGTCAGGGCCGTCTCGCCCCGATTGTCGATGATCACCAGCGACCGGCCGCTCAGAACCACGCCCGCCGACAGCAGGCCCAGAAGCACCACCGCCCCGGTGATGGCGATCAGCAGACGCCAGCCACCGCTCAGCTTCGCCTTCACTGGCGGAACGCCGCCGCCAGTCGATCCAGCTGGCTCTGCACCGGATTGACCGCCTCTTCCTCGGGCGCATCGAGATACATCTTGCGATCCAGATGCAGGACGCGGTCATACAGCCGCTCGGACCGGACCAGATACTCGACCAGAGCGATCGGCAGGTCGCCATGGCCCGGCTCGGTCTCCAGCTTGCGCTCGGCCAGACGGTAACGGGTTTCGCAGGCGGCCAGCGCGGTCATGTCCCCCTCCCGCACGGCCCGCTGCACCAGCAGCCACGACGCGATCTGCATCAGACGCGTCGTCAGCTTCATGCTCTCGCCCGCATAGGCCAGGGCGGCGGCGCGCGACAGCAGCTTGGATTCCCGACGTCCATCCCCGTCCAGATAGGCGGCGGTCTCCTCGACCAGCTCCATCCCTTCACGGAAGGTGCGGTCGAACAGTTCCGAACGCGCGAAGTCGTCCACCACCGCTTCGCGGCTGCGGCCCGGGGGCGCCAGAATGACGGTGTCGTCGGTGGGCATGAACTCAACCAAACTCATGGAATGCGCGTATCCGTATCACGACCCGCGCGAATGCGCGCGGCTGGACAGCGAACTGCAACGCCCGTGCCATGCACGTCGTGGGGGAAAACCGGTCAGCTCCGGAAATTGAACAGCGCATCCGCGGCGTTACGCTGCGAGGACTTGCCGTCGATCGCGGCCCGCGACCGGGCTATCTCGGCCTCGAGTGTCTCGATCCGCTCCCTCAGGTCCTCGACAGAATAGCCGTCCAGATCCTCGCGCGTCAGGGCGATCAGGGGCGCGCCGCGCGCGGGCCGAGGCTCAAGATCTTCAAACATCACCGCCTCCTTCGTGGTCATCGGGGACGCAAGCCCCTATCTCACGCCCGGACACGGACGATTGCAAGGATGACGGAATGCGGGTGATCGAGATCACGGGCGGCGCGGGCCCTGCGGAAGCCCTCGTTCTCGCCGAACGTCCCGATCCGGTCCCCGAAGCGGGACAGATCCGCATCCGCGTGCACGCCTCGGGCGTAAACCGTCCCGATTTGCTCCAGCGCAACGGCTTCTACGCTCCCCCTCCCGGCGCCTCCGACGTTCTGGGGCTGGAAGTGGCGGGCGAAGTCGAACAGGTCGGCGAAGGCGTCACCCGCTGGGCTGTCGGTGATCGCGTCTGCGCCCTGCTGGGCGGTGGCGGCTATGCGGATCAGGTCGTGGTCGACGCCCGCCACGCCCTGCCCCTGCCCACCGATGTGGATTTCATCCAGGCGGCCGCCCTGCCCGAGACGGTCTGCACCGTCTTCGCCAATGTCTTCGAGGCCGGAGCCCTGAAGGCCGGCGAAACCCTGCTGATCCATGGGGCCACCAGCGGCATCGGCGTGACCGCCATCCAGATGGCGAAGGCGGCGGGCGCGAAGGTCATCGCCACCTCCAGAGGCGCGGCCAAGAGCGAGGCGGCGCGCGCGCTCGGCGCCGATCTCAGTCTGGACAGCACCGCGGGCGACATGACCACCGCCATCCGCGACTTCGGCGGCGTCGATGTGGTGCTGGACATGCTGGGCGCCGACTACGCCGAACTCAATCAGGCGGTGCTCAAGCCGTTCGGCCGCTGGGTCATCATCGCCACCCTGACCGGCGCGTTGGCGCAGATCGATCTGCTCAAGCTGATGATGAAGCGGATCGTGCTGACCGGCTCGACCCTGCGCGCCCGTCCGGCGGACGAGAAGGCTCGCCTGATCGCGGCCGTGCAAGCCGCTGCCTGGCCCTGGCTGGTCTCGGGCGCGCTCAAGCCGCCCATCGACGCCGTTTTCCCGCTGGAACAGGCCGCGCGGGCCCATCAGCGCCTGGAACGCGGTGATCACATCGGCAAGATCGTCCTGACCGCCTGAGGCTCCGGCAGGGCGGGAGGCCTCTCTCCTTTCGGAAAGGAAGCCTCCCGACCGTCAGGAGTTCCTCAGCGACCGCCGCGCCGCACGGGGCGCAGCGACGAGATGCGATCGTTGATGCCCCACTGTTGCAGGTTGCGAACGTCGTCACGGAACGTCCGGCAGTTGCCGCGATAGTAGGCGTCCGTGCAGACCTCCCACTCGCCGCGCAACTGCATTGAGCTGATGGCGTCGTTCAGGCCGGAGTTGGCCAGGTTCGGGATCGCGTCCGAGAAATTGTAGGAGGCTCCGCGGAAGTTGGCGTCCCGATACACGGTGATCGAGGCGCGACCGCCCCAGCCACCACCGCCGCCACCCCAACCGCCGCCGTTGCCGCCGCCCGGACGATCTTCATACTCGCCACGCACCGGACCACAGACCAGCAGGCCGTCGTTGTTGCGAATTTCATAGTTTCCGCAGCGATTGAGCTCGATCGAGGTGCCGCGAATGTCGCCACGACGGGTGCGGCAGTCGGCGTACAGGCGACCGCGGTTCACATACTCCCCGCTGCAGGAGTCGCGGTAGTCACCACGGGGGGCGACGCGCTCCTGACCGCCGCCCAAGGCGGGCGCCCGCTCCTGGCCGTTTGCGGCCGACATCAACGCCACTGCGGCAAGTGTCTCGATAAACATGGGGTCCCTCCCAGTGCCAAGGTGACGCAGTAACGCGTCGATGAAGCCAGTGTTCAACAGCCAAGGTGAACCGTTGCTGTACGGCTTTGTTCGAGATCGTTTCTTTTTCCCGCGAATAGGCCTATATCCGTACCATCAGCGCCCGGCCGAAAGGTCGGGCGCCGTCGTATCCGGAACCCGCCGTGACGGGTCCAAAGCAGGAAGCGAATACGCTTATGACCGACATTCTGATGCCCAAGGCCACCGCGGTCTGGATGGTCGACAACACCTCGCTGACGTTCGAGCAGATCGCCGACTTCTGCGGCCTGCATCCGCTGGAAGTGCGCGGCATCGCCGACGGTGACGTGGCGCGCGACATCCGCGGCGTCGATCCGATCACCGGCGGACAGCTGACCCGCGAAGAGCTGGACAAGGCCCAGGACGATTCGAACTACCGCATGAAGGCCGTGGTCAGCCGCCACGCCGAACTGCTCAAGTCGGCCAAGCCGGCGCCGAAATACACTCCGGTCTCGCGTCGTCAGGACCGCCCGGACGCCATCGCATGGTTCGTCCGCAACCACCCGGAAGTGACCGACGCCCAGATCTCGAAGCTGCTCGGCACCACCAAGGCCACCATCGAGACCGTGCGGAACCGCACGCACTGGAACTCGGCCAACATCAAGCCGGTCGACCCGGTGACCCTGGGCCTCGTCGGCCAGCTGGCGCTGGACGAGCTGGTCAAAAAGGCCGCCGAGAAGAAGGCCAAGGACGACGCCAAGCGTGGCGGCGCCACCCTGCAGGCCGTCGATGCCCCGGTCGAGGATGCCGAACCGGAGTTCGTCCCCGAGGAGCGCGAGCGCCGCGGCGCCGAACCGACCGCCGAGTCGGTCTTCGGCGCCCGCGACTAACTTCCCCGCCCGGGGGAGAATTAAAACGGCCCCGGAGATCTCTCTCCGGGGCCGTCGTCATTTCGGGAGGCGTGAACCTAGTGGCTACGCGCCTCCAGACTGGTGATCTCTTCCTTGAGCCGAAGCTTCTGCTGCTTGAGCTCCCTTACGCGAAGCGAGTCCGTTGCCGGGTTCCGGATCTCGCGCTGGATGGTCTCATCCAGGTTGCGATGACGGTTTCCCAGTTCGCGGATACGAGCTTCGATGGTCATGGCTTGCGCCTCCATGTCTAAGGGACCACTAGAGTGAGCGCCCGGCTTGACCGCCTGTAGAATCACATTCCGGTGAGGCTGGCGGCCTGCCGGACATCCCGACCCTGGAGCCCGATTTGGCCGAAGATGTGAACGGAGCTGTACGGAACCCGCCCCGACGGCTCATCGTCGGAATTTCCGGCGCATCCGGAATAACTTACGGGATCCGCGCCCTCGAGGCCCTGCGGGAACTTGAGGTCGAAAGCCACCTGGTGGTCAGCCGCGCCGCCCTGCTCACTTTGTCGCAGGAGACCGATCTGTCTCCCGACGATCTGACCGGCCGCGCGGACGTGGTTCACAAGCTCAATGACGTCGGCGCCACCATCGCGTCGGGCTCCTTCCGGACCATGGGCATGCTGATCGCCCCCTGCTCCGTGCGGACGATGGGCGAGATCGCCACCGGGGTGACCTCCACCCTGTTGACCCGCGCCGCCGACGTAGCGCTGAAGGAGCGCCGTCCGCTGGTGCTGATGGTGCGCGAGACGCCCTTCCACCTCGGCCACCTGCGCACCATGACCGCCCTGGCCGAGATGGGCGCCACCATCGCCCCGCCCCTGCCCGCCTTCTATGCGAAGCCGACCACCATCGCCGAGATGGTCGATCAGTCCGTCGGACGGGCGCTGGACGTCTTCGGCCTCGACTGGACGGCGGTGAAGCGCTGGGACGGCCTGAAATGAGCGATACCGAAACCTTCGGCCTCTGGGACTGGTCGCTGCGGGCCTGGGCGGTCGCCGCTGTCCATACCGCCGCCCTCGATCTTCAGGACGCCCAGGGCCAGAACCTGCCCCTCATCCTGTGGGCCGCGTGGTGCGCCCGCACCGGCCGCGTCCCCGACGCTGATGACATCGAGGCGGCCTGCGATACCGCCCGTGTCTGGCAGGAAACCGCCGTCGCCCCCCTTCGCGCCGTCCGTCGCGCTCTCAAGAGCCGCATGCCTGACTTCGAGGATGCCGACCGCGAAGCCATCCGCGCCCAGGTGAAGGCCATAGAGCTGGACGCCGAAAAACGCCTGCTGGCCACGCTGGAAGCCCTTGCGCCCGCGCCCGCCGGAGCCGCGAAACCGGTTCTGCCCGCCCTGATCGCCGTGGCCCGCGAGTGGTCGCCGATCACCCCGCGCCGATCGCTTGAACTCTTCGCAGAACGCCTTCCGGCCTGACCGGCGGCACGTTATGATCGCCGGGTCCGGGGACTGAGTATGAACGACGACGAACCTTTCCTGTCCGAGGAAGAACTGGCGCTGCACGCCCGCCTCAAGGACCTCCAGCTCGAGCACGCCGATCTCGACGCCTCCATCGAGGCGCTCGGCCATATGCCGATTCCGGACCAGCTCATGATCGCCCGCCTGAAGCGCAAGAAGCTGACTCTCAAGGACGAGATCGTGAAGATCGAGGCCCGCATCCTGCCGGACATCATCGCCTAGACGAAACGGCTCAGCGAGCCGCCAAGTTGAAATTCCTCAACACCCGGTACTCAATGTACTCGTTGGTGGCATTGATGATTTCGATTTGAGCCCCCCGGTACCCGATGATCCGGGATTCGCTCAGATCATACTCAACATCGTTATTGAACGCGGGCCGCGCCATGTTCGCTGAAAATTCGCGGTATCCGATGTTGATTTTTGTGCCCACACGACCGCTATAAAGCAACGTTTGCTGAAACGAATTATCACTCTGGATCGGAATGCGCTCCAAAGTCGCGCTCGGAACGGGGCGGCACACTTTGAGATTCAGGACCGTCACACCGCAGATCTGTTTGGTCTCGGAATTGAATTCGATGACCTGGAACGGGTCAGCTAGCGGCGCCACCCGAACGATGCCGCTCCCGGGGACCGCGCTCTGCGTATAAAAGCCCACGGAGCCTTCACCGCCGACCTTCACATAGTGTCCGGGAGTGAAAGTATACGCCCCCAAAGAGCCAACGCGGACCTCTTCCGGCAGGCGGAGTGCGTCTCTTTCTTCGAATCGCCCTTGTACGAGCATCTGCTCACCGACGCCCGCCCGGGATACGATATCAAGGGGAGGCCGACTAATCTCCTGAACGCTCGGCACGTAGCCATATCTCGGCGTTGCACACGCACCGACCAAGCTAAGCAGCAGGATGCCGCCGATAGAAGGCAACGTTCGATTTTTGATTGCAGACATGGACCCCTCCCGATTGCATGGGAGCAGTACAGTAAAAGAGAGCTGTCGCCAAAATGAGCGAGCCGAAACGGCTCAGGCCGCCTTGGCCAGCATTTCGATGACCGCCTTCGCGTCTTCACGGATCAGGCGCAGATAGGATTCCGTTGCCTTGTCGGGCTGTGTCCGCCCCTGCTCGAGATCGCGCAGTCGCCCGAGCGTGAACCCGAAGGCGTCCGCAAAGGCCTGCTGCGTCATCCCCGAACGCCAGCGCGCCGACCGCGCGATGGTGATCCGCTTCATCCGCGCCAGTTGCTCTTCGGTCAGCGGCGGGCAATCCGGATCGGACAGGGCGGCGGCGTACCGCTCTTCCTCGGTCATCGCCTCAAAGCGACGTCGATCTTCTTCGGTGATCCTGTAGCCCCCCGGGGGAGGCCTATAGCGCACCATATTGTCTTCGCTCATGACGCGAGGCTTCCCGGGCTGAGATGATGCGGATGACGTCGAGATGGCGTTCCGTAAAAACGACCAGCAAAATTCCCAGATCCGAGTAGCCAGTCACGGTCTGCCGGTACTCGCCTTGGGCGTAGGGATCGTCTTCGAAGACCGCATTCTCGTCGAAGAACACCTGCGTGGCGATTTCGAACGACACCCCATGCTTTCTGAGGTTCGCCGCAGCCTTGTCCGGGTCCCATTCGAACTCCACGCATACCTCCCGTATATACGGAATCTCCGCAGTTGAGAACTACCGGCCCTTCTTCCTGACCCACATGGCGGCGTCGGCTTCGGCCAGCCAGATTTCCGGATCGGCCTGCCCGGCCCAGGCGCGCACGCCGAACGAGCCGCCCAGTCCGGTGGCCTGCCCTTCGAATTCGAACGGCTCTGACCGCAGCGTCTCCGCCAGACGCCGCGCCTTCTCGCGCCCCTCGTCCAGCCCGGCGTTCAGCATCAGCAGGCCGAACTCATCCCCGCCCAGACGGCCCAGGGCGTCCGACTCGCGCAGATTGGCCTTCATCATCGTGGCGACATGCACCAGCGCCGCGTCCCCCGCCGCGTGCCCCAGCCGGTCGTTGACGCCCTTGAAGCCGTCCAGATCGAGATACAGCAGCACCGCCGGGGTCTCGTGACGCTGGCAATAGGCCATGGCGCTCTTCATCGCCGCGACGAACCCGCGACGGTTCAGGGCGGGCGTCAGGACGTCGTGATCCGCCGCCGCCTCGGCCGCCTCGGCGCGCGCGCGCAGGCTTTCGAGCTCGGCGCGCAGCCGCTCGATCTCGGCATAGGGGTCGATGACGGCCGCGTCGGTCACTGGGAAAGGCGCTCTACGACCGGCGACTCAACACGTCCGGCCCGACCTGAGCCTAACGCGGTCGGTTGCGGGCGCAACGCGAGTCCTGTATCGCGCCGCTTTCCGTCGGCGCAGCCCGAAAAGTGGGCACCGGTTTTCGGACAAGCTGCGCCGAACTCGAGATGTGAAGGGTGGCTTTCATGGCGACCGAGACCCCGCCGGTGGCGATCATCATGGGCAGTCGTTCGGACTGGCCGACCATGAAACACGCCGCCGACGCCCTCGACGCACTCGGCGTGGCCTGGGAAGCGAAGGTCGTCAGCGCCCACCGCACGCCCCAACGCCTCGTCGAGTTCTCGACCGGCGCCCGCGCCGCGGGCTTCAAGGTCATCATCGCCGGCGCCGGCGGCGCGGCCCACCTGCCCGGCATGGCGGCCTCCATGACCGAGTTGCCGGTTCTCGGCGTGCCGGTTCAGTCCAGGGCGCTCAAGGGCCTCGATAGCCTGCTCTCCATCGTCCAGATGCCCGGCGGCGTGCCCGTCGCCACGCTCGCCATCGGGGAGGCGGGGGCGAAGAACGCGGGCCTGCTGGCCGGTCAGATTCTGGCGCTGAACGATCCGGCGCTGATGGAGCGGCTGACCGCCTACCGCGACGCCCAGACCGCCTCCGTGCTTGAAACGGTCGAGGACTGAGTGACCGGACTGCCCCTCCCCCCCGGTTCGACCCTCGGCATCCTCGGCGGCGGACAGCTGGGCCGCATGCTCAGCCAGGCCGCCTCGCGCCTTGGCTTCAATGTCGTCATCCTCGATCCCGAAGAGAACAGCCCCGCGGGCCGGGTCTCACAGAGGCAGGTCATCGCCGCCTATGACGATCCTACCGCCCTTCAGGTGCTGGGCCGCGTGGCGCAGGCCGTGACCTTCGAGTTCGAGAACGTCCCCGCCGCCTCGGTCCAGACCCTGATGGACAGCGGCGCCCGGGTCGCGCCGGGCGCCCGCGCCCTCGCCGTCGCCCAGGACCGGGTGGACGAAAAGACCTTCCTCAACAGCGTCGGCGCCACCACCGTCGATTTCGCCGCCGTGGACAGCGTCGATGATCTGGTCGCCGGTCTGGAGCGCCTCGGCGTCCCCGCCCTGCTGAAGACCCGCCGCGAGGGCTATGACGGAAAGGGCCAGGTCTGGGTCCGCGCCCTCTCCGAGGCCGCCGACGCCTGGAACGCCATCGACGGCAAGCCCGCCATCCTCGAGGCGAAAGCCGCCTTCACCCGCGAACTGTCGGTCATCGCCGCGCGCGGCCGTGAGGGTCAGCTCGCCGTCTATCCGCTGGGCGAGAACATTCACGAGGGCGGTGTCCTGCGCACCACCCTCGCACCGGCCGAGGTCGATACGAAGACCGACGCCCGCGCCCGCGAGATCGCCGCCGCCATCCTGAACGGCCTCGACTATGTCGGCGTGCTGGGGGTCGAGCTGTTCGACCTCGGCAAGGGCGTCCTGCTGGTCAACGAGATCGCGCCGCGCGTCCACAACACCGGCCACTGGACCCAGGACGGCTGCGTCTGCGACCAGTTCGAACAGCACATCCGCGCCGTCGCCGGCTGGCCTCTGGGCCCCACCGAGCCGCACGCCCGCGTCGAGATGACCAATCTGCTGGGCGACGAAGTCGATCAGTGGCAGGCGCTCGCCGCCGAACCCGACGCCCGCCTGCATCTCTACGGCAAGGCGGAAGCCCGCCCGGGCCGGAAAATGGCGCATGTGAACCGGGTGTCGGGGCTGTAGCCCGCCCCCTCTCCCGATGGGAGAGGGTAAGGCGCCTACCCCTTCGCCCCGTACCTGACCCGGCTCAGCGCCTCGGTCAGCTTGCGCAGCGGCGCGTCGAAATCCTTGCCGGCCTTCCATTTCTCGAAGGTCATGACGTTCTCGATGCGGGCGGCCACGAAGGCGTCGGCGCGCGCCTTGCCGTCGAACAGACGCATGGTCAGCGCCGGGATCAGGATGCCCGACACGATGGTGCGCTTGGAATAGTGGTTCCAGTCCGTGGCCGTGTCCCCGGACCACTGCCAGATCTGATCGGCGCCTTCCCATGCCAGCTTCAGCCCCAGATCGGCGTTGACCGGCAGGGCCAGGAAGGCCGCGCACTTCTTCGCCGCCTCCAGATCGGCTGCCGCAGCTTCCAGCCGTTCCGACACCGCGCGGGCGATTCGCTCGCGAATCTTCAGCGACGCAGGCTCCACCGCCGACAGGGCCTCCAGCGCCCGGTCGTCATGGCGGCGCGAGAACAGGGCGGCCAGATCGCGCGCGCCGTTGGGCAGCAGCAGTTCCTCATCCCCGAGCGACAGGCCATTGTCCTCGCAGGCCGCCCGCACCAGCCGCGCGTTCCAGCCCAAGACGGGCGCTCGGGCGATGGCCGCGTCCAGCACGGCCTGCTCCATGCGGTCGGCCCAATCCGGTTCTGGCGTCTGTGTCATGAACGCAGCATAGGCCTGTCGCGCGGGCGTTTCGAGCCTTCACAATGTGCCGCGACGATCTGGACAGACCGGGTGGGCTCGTGTATCTGCCCGCCTTCCCTCGCGAGCCCCTCGGTTCGGGAGCAAGAATTTTATTTGTCTGCCCGTCTCCCTCACAGGACGCGGCGGGCGGCCAAAGGAGAGTTTCACCTGGTTCAGATTTTCGTCCGCGACAACAACGTCGATCAGGCCCTCAAGGCCCTGAAGAAGAAGATGCAGCGCGAAGGCAGCTTCCGCGAAATGAAGCGTCACGTGCATTACGAAAAGCCGTCGGAAAAGCGCGCTCGCCAGAAGGCTGAAGCCGTCCGTCGCGCCCGCAAGCTGGCCCGCAAGCGCGCCCAGCGCGAAGGCCTGCTGCCGGCTCCGAAGCCCCGCGCTCCCCGGTAACACCGGGCCGCAAGGCTGAAAGATCAAAGGGCCGCTCCGGATCACCGGGGCGGCCCTTTTTCATGCGCTGTTTCGTCTTGTTGCGTCCCCGCCCCTGACCGCCTCAACCTTGGGACGCAAACAAGGAATTGGACGATGCAGGATCGCATGCTGAAGGCGCTGTTCGTGATCGGCGGGCTTGTCGTGGTCGTATCGGCCGTCGGCATCCTGACCGCGCCCCTGCTGGTGAAGCTGCTGACCGGTTCCTTCCAGGGGGTCTGAGCCGCCGGCGCACCCAAGCAGGGACACCAGCCACAGACCGAAAAATCAAAGGGCCGCCCCGATGGAGCGGCCCTTTTCAATTGCGCTTCTCTACGGAGAGGGAAGCGGCCCTCAGTTGCCTCCCCCTCGGACCGCGCCGACGAAGCTCTTCCAGCTCAGCTTCACATCCGACAGGGCGCCGGCGCGGAAGGCCCGGCCCGAGACCCACACCATCAGCAGGGCGAAGGCGAACATCCCGGCCAGTGCGCCGATCAGTTCGACCAGCGGCACGTCCGAATGCAGCCGCGCCATCATCAGGAAGGGCGTGAAGAAGGGCACCCATGACAGGTACTGGATCAGCGGCGCATCCGGAGAACGCAGGGTCATGGTCATGATCATGATCGGCACGACCAGCACCATCATGATCGGGCCCATCAGGGTCTGGGCGTCACGCGGCGTCTCGCAGAAGGCGCCGATGGCCGCGAACAGCACCGCGTACATCAGATAGCCGCCGACCATGAAGGCGATGAACCAGGCCAGCATTCCACCCTGCCACAGGACGTCGCCCGCCATGACCGCATACTGGGGCTGGAAGGCGATCAGAACCCCCGCGCCCAGCCCGCCCCAGGCCAGCATCATGGTCAGGGTCAGCATCGCCACGCCCAGCACCTTGCCCGCCAGGATCTCCGTCGCGGACGCCGAGGACAGCAGGACCTCAAGGATCTTGTTCGACTTCTCCTCCATCACGCTGTTCAGCAGGATCGAGGCCCCGGTGATGATCAGCGACCACAGCAGGAAGCCCCCGGCCAGACCCATCAGCATCGGCAGACGGTCGCGGAACGACACCTCGCCGTCTCCGGCGGAGCGGGGCGAGAAGGCCTTCACGTCCGGGCGGAACTGCTCGGCGGCTTCAACGACGCCGGCGTCGATGCCCGCGCCCTCGAACACCGTCTTGCGGTTGGCCGAGCGCAGGGCGTCGCGGACGAAGTCCTCGACCGTGTCGTCGGTGGCGCGGGCGCTCCATACCCGGGCGGCGGGCTTGCCCTGCGCGTCCCGGGTCAGGAAGACCACGGCGTCCAGCCGTTCGTCCTTCGGCGTCTCGTCCGACAGGTGACGACGCACAGCCGCATCCTGCGTCTGACCCGGCGCGGCCGAGGCGATATCGGCCGGGGTGTCGACGATCTTCAGCGGCGGACGCGACAGGGCGGCCATCGCGCCCTGGGTCGCCGCCGGATTGCTGACCCCGCCGCTGGCGGCGGTCGCCTTCTTCACCGCTTCGTCGGCGCGTTCGCGCTGACGGTCCGCGTCCCGACGCAGGGCGTCCTGGATCGAGGCCGCCAGACCGGCGGCCTGCGGGCCTTCCTCGACGATGACGACCTCGCGCACCGGCTCGGACGATCGGATCAGGGCGGGCACCGCGCCGCCCAGCACGGCGAACGCCGGGAAGGCCAGCAGCGACACCCAGAAGCCCACCGTCATGGCGTAGGCGGCGTATTCGCGCCGCGCGATCAGGAACATGCGGTTCATCGGGCGGCCTCCGCGCCGGTCGACTTCACGGACTGATCGACATCGGGCCGAACGCCCGTCAGATCGATAAAGGCGTCATGCAGGGTCGGTTCGCGCAGTTCGAAGCGGCGCACGTCCAGCCCGCCGATGAAGGCGGCCTTCAGCGCATCCTGCCCGTGCGCACCCTGCGCCATCGCGGCTTTCAGCACCCGCACGCCATCCGCGTCGGACAGCACCTCGATACCGGTCACCCCCGGCAGGCGGGCGGCCTGATCCGGGTCAATCGCGCCCTCCAGCTCGAGGAAGCGCCGCGAGGTCGCCCGCGCCTCCGCGACCGTGCCTTCGAAGGCCTTTCGGCCCCGCGCCAGCAGCACGACCTTGTCGCACAGCCGCTCGGCGTGCTGCATCACATGGGTCGAGAACAGGACAGTCGCCCCATCGGCGGCCAGCCCCCGGATCATCTGCTCCAGTCCCTGCTGGTTCACCGGGTCCAGCCCCGAGAAGGGCTCGTCCAGGATCACGAACTCGGGCCGGTGCACCACCGACGAGATCAGCTGAACCTTCTGGGCCATCCCTTTGGACAGCTCCTTCATCTTCTTGCGCTTGGAGGCGCCCAGCCCCTGCGCGTCCAGCATCTCCTTGGCCCGCTTGCGCCCCTCGCCCAGCGGCAGGCCCTTCAGCGAGCCGAAGAAGGCGATGGCGTCCACCGGCGTCATCTTCTTGTAGAGTCCGCGTTCTTCCGGGAGGAAGCCGATCCGGTCGCGCACCCGGCGGCCGTCGTCGGCGCCCAGAATGCTGATCCGGCCCGACGTCGCGGGCTGAAGTCCAAGGATCATCCGCAGGGTCGAGGTCTTGCCAGCCCCGTTCGGTCCCAGGAACCCGCAGATGGAGCCCTTGGGCACCTCAAAGCTGAGGTCGCGCACGGCCTGAAACTCGCCGTACCGCTTGCTCACATTCTCCAGCGTCAATGCCGCCGTCATTCGGGCCCCTCCATTACAACTTGAGCGAAGCCTATGGGTGTAAAGGAAGTTTGACAACCCGCCTCAGGATGGTTCGCGGGTCGATTGTCATGAATTCCGTGTCATGTTCGGTGCATACGACTCACCGTCGCCCTGCCCCGCCTCGCTCCATCCCGGATGGCAATGCCCTACGAAGCCGCACAGTCCCCCGTCGCCCCGTCCTCGGCCTCGCGCCTATGGACCGTGGGGGCCAGCGCCGGGGTGTCGGTCGTCGTGCTGCTTTTGCTCGCGATCTTCCAGCCCACGCTCGCGCCATGGCTGATCGGCGCGGCGCTTCTGGTGTCCGTGTCGACCTGGGCGATCAACCGTCGACCGCGCTCCGCCGCCGTCGCGGACGCCGAGGCGGAAGCCGCGCCGGATCTCACCGACGTGGCCGACCCTCGCCTTCTGGACAGCGCCTTCGAGGCCTTGGGCGACCCGGTTCTGGTCATCTCGGGCGGCGAGGCGGACGATATCGCGGGCCGGCGGGTGATGCTGGCCAACGCCGCCGCGCGCGAGCTTTTCCGCATCCAGCGCGAAGGCGCCCTGCTGGTCTCGGCGGTGCGCGAACCCTCGGTGCTCGAAGCGGTGGACGAAGCCCTGTTCGGCGGACTCGATCGCACCACTGACTACTCCGGCGTCGGCGCCCAGACGCGCCACTGGCGCGCTCTCACCCGTCCCCTGACCACCGCGACCGGCGATGGACGGCTGGCCCTGCTGGTCCTGCGCGACGAGACCGACGTGCGGCGTATGGAGCTGATGCGGGTCGACTTCCTGGCCAACGCCTCGCACGAGCTGAAGACCCCGCTGGCCTCGCTGGCGGGCTTTATCGAAACGCTCAAGGGCCACGCCAAGGACGACCCCAAGGCCCGCGACCGCTTCCTCGACATCATGGCGGTTCAGGCCGACCGCATGAGCCGCCTCGTGGCCGATCTGCTGTCGCTCAGCCGGATCGAGCTGAACGAGCACGTCCCGCCCGCGGGCCGCGTCGATCTGGCCCGCGCCACCGTCGACGTCATGGACGCCGTCAGCATCCTTTCGGCTGAACGCGACGTCACCGTGCGGCTGGACGACCGAGAGGTCTCGGCCCCCGTCCACGGCGACCGCGACGAGATCGTTCAGGTCGTCCAGAACCTCGTCGACAACGCAATCAAATATTCGCCCTCCGGTGACACGGTGGAGATCATCATTCGGCCTGACGTCACGCTGGATGAAGCCTCCGCCCCCTGGTCGGGCGGCAACCGCGAAGGCGGGATCACCCGTCTGCCGCTGGTCACCCCGGACCGTGAGGCGGGCAAGCGCTACGCCGCCATCACCGTGCGCGACCACGGCCCCGGCATGGCCCGCGAGCACCTGCCCCGCCTGACCGAGCGCTTCTACCGGGTCGAGGGCCAGAAAAGCGGCGAACGCTCCGGCACGGGCCTCGGCCTCGCCATCGTCAAACACATCGTCAATCGCCATCGCGGCGGCCTGACGGTCGAAAGCGCGCCGGGTCAGGGCGCGGTCTTCACCGCCTACTTCCCCGTGGCCCACAAGGCCGCCGGGCGGATCGACGCGACCGCCGCGTGACGGCGCTGCGACAAGGGGTCCGACAGCGTAACAGAACTGTCATGCAGCCGTCTTAATCCGCTGACCATTCCCGGGCAGTTTCCGCCGCGGGGCGAACCGGGCGACCGGACCCTTCCGATTCTCCCTCCCGGATCACCATGACCTGGCTCTTTCTGCCGATCCTGATCGCCGCAGCCGTCGCCGCCTATTTCGGCGCGCAGGCGCTCGCGGCGCGCCGCGCGAAGACCGGTCGCGCCCATTCGCGCCCGGCCCAGCACGGCGCCTATGCGCTGATCTGGACGGCCGTCCCGGCCCTGATCGTGCTGCTCGCCGCCTCGGTCTTCTCCGGCCCGGTTGAGCATCAGCTGATGGCCTCCGGCGCGCCCGAGGCCGTGCAGCAGCTCGAACCCTTCCGTCGTCAGGCCTTCTACGCCGACGCCCAGGCCGTCGGCGCCGGGCGCGAGGCGATGCAGATCTGGCCCGCCCCCTATTCCGAACTTCTGCCGTCCGAGGGCCAGCGCGCCGCCCGCATCCACCTGATGCTGGGCCTGTCGGGCGTCGTGGCCGCCGCCCTCGCCGCCCTGCTGGGCGCCCTGTTCGTCTTCAGCCAGATCCGCCCCGAGATGCGCGCCCGCAACCGGGTCGAGGGGTGGATCGTCGGCGCCCTGTTCGCCTGTTCGGCCGTCGCGGTCCTGACCACGGTCGGCATCGTCGCCTCGCTGGTCTACGACTCCTTCCGCTTCTTCAGCTCGGTGCCGATCACCGAGTTCCTGTTCGGCGCCCAGTGGAGCCCGCAGACCGCGATCCGCGCCGATCAGGTCGGCTCGTCGGGCGCCTTCGGCGCCCTGCCGCTGTTCGCCGGCACCTTCCTGATCATGATCATCGCCATGATCGTCGCCGGGCCGGTCGGCCTGTTCTCGGCCATCTACCTGTCGGAGTACGCGGGCCCGACCTTCCGGGCGACGGTGAAACCGGTCCTTGAAATCCTCGCGGGCGTTCCGACCGTCGTTTACGGCTTCTTCGCCGCCCTGACCGTCGGCCCGGCCATGCGGGTCTTCTTCAACACCATCGGCAGCTGGATGGTCGGCGGTCCGCTGGACGGCCTGGGCCAGTATCTGATGCTGGTCCAGAACCAGATGGCCCTCGTCGCCGGGGGCGTCATGGGCATCATGCTGATCCCCTTCGTCAGCTCGCTGTCCGACGACATCATCAACGCCGTGCCCCAGTCGCTGCGCGACGGCTCCTACGCCATGGGCGCGACCAAATCCGAGACGGTGAAGCGCGTGCTTCTGCCCGCCGCCCTGCCCGGCGTCGCCGGCGCCATGCTGCTGGCCATGTCGCGCGCCATCGGCGAGACCATGATCGTGACCATGGCCGCTGGTCTGGCCGCCAAGCTGACGCTCAACCCGCTGGAGACCGTGACCACCGTCACCGTCCAGATCGTCACCCTTCTGACCGGCGACCAGGAGTTCAACAGCCCCAAGACGCTGTCGGCCTTCGGTCTCGGCCTGACCCTGTTCCTCGTGACCCTGCTGCTGAACATCGTCGCTCAGCGCATCGTCCAGACCTACCGGCAGCAATATGACTGACGCAGCCGACCACGCCCCCGTGACCCCGACCGCCCAGCCCGCCGACGCCCGCGTCGACCGCCTGCGCGCCGGGTTGAAGAAGCGCTATGCGCGCGAGACCCGGTTCCGGCTGTACGGCCTGCTGGCCATCGGTGTCGCCGTGGGCTTCCTGCTGCTCCTGCTCGGCCGGATCATTGATCAGGGCCACACGGCCTTCTACGCCCACACCGTGACCGTGCCGGTCTACATGGACCCGGCCCGCGTTGATCGCGGCTATCCGCAGGGCACGAACTTCGAACTGCTGGTGGCCGAACAACAGCTGGCGCGTTTCGGCGAGACCGACGATCCGGCGGGGACCAAGGCCCGGGCCATGCGCGGCCTGTTCTCGTCGGAGCTGAAGTTCGTCGCCGCCGAACGCGTCCAGAAGCAGCCGAACCTCATCGGTCAGACGGTGATGATCGCCGCCCCGGCCTCTGACGACGCCGACCTCTATTTCAAGGGCGAGATTTCAAAGGACATCCCGTCAGACCAGCGCCGCCTGACGGATCAGCAGCTCGTCTGGCTGGACCGGATGAAGGCCGAGGGCCACGTCTCGGCGCACTTCAACACGGCCATCTTCAGCAAGGGCGACTCGACCGAGCCCGAACTGGCGGGCGTGCTGGGCGCCGTCATCGGCTCGGCCCTGATGCTGCTGGTCACCGCCGTCATCGCCATCCCGCTGGGCGTCGGCGCGGCCCTGTACCTTGAAGAGTTCGCGCCGAAGAACCGGATCACGGACATCATCGAGGTCAACATCAACAACCTCGCCGCCGTGCCGTCGATCATCTACGGCCTCTTGGGTCTGGCTCTGTTCATCAACTGGATGCACCTGCCCCGCGCCAGCCCGCTGGTCGGCGGTCTGGTGCTGGCCCTGATGGCCCTGCCGACCATCATCATCGCCACCCGGTCGTCGCTGAAGGCCGTCCCGCCCTCGATCCGCGAGGCGGCCTTGGCCATGGGGGCGTCGAAGACCCAGACAGTCTTCCAGCACACCCTGCCGCTGGCCATGCCCGGCGTGATGACCGGCGCCATCATCTCGATGGCCCACGCGCTCGGCGAGACCGCCCCCCTGCTGCTGATCGGCATGGTCAGCTTCGTGCCGGGCCTGCCGCACAGCATCGTCGAGCCGTCGGGCGCCCTGCCCTCCCTCGTCTATATCTGGGAGAACGCGTCCGAACGCGCCTTCCACGAGCGGACCGCCGCCGCGATCCTGGTCCTGCTCGTCTTCATGATCGTCATGAACGCCGCCGCCATCCTGCTGCGCCGGCGCTTCGAACGCCGGTGGTAGTCCCCATGTTCTCGAAGATTTTCCGCGCCGCCGACGGCGCCGAAGGCCCCGCGGCCTCCCAAGACACCGTCATCGCCGCCCCGACCGTGACCCACGGCGACGCCCCCGTCGGCCCGACCAAGATCGCCGCGCGCGACGTGTCGGTCTTCTACGGCGGCAAACAGGCCCTGTACGACGTCTCGCTGGATATCCCCGACAAGACCGTCACCGCCCTGATCGGCCCGTCGGGTTGCGGCAAGTCGACCTTCCTGCGGACCATGAACCGCATGAACGACACCATCTCGCACGCCAAGGTCACCGGCCGGATCGAGATGGACGGCGAGGACATCAACGCGAAGGCCGTCGATCCCGTCCTGCTGCGCGCCCGCGTCGGCATGGTGTTCCAGAAGCCCAACCCCTTCCCCAAGTCGATCTACGAGAACGTGGCCTACGGCCCGCGTATCCACGGCCTGGCGTCGTCGAAGGCCGATCTGGACGTCATCGTCGAGGCCTCGCTGAAGCGCGCCGGCCTGTGGACCGAGGTGGCCGACCGCCTGCACTCGCCCGGCACCGGCCTGTCGGGCGGCCAGCAGCAGCGTCTGGTCATCGCCCGCGCCATCGCGGTCGAGCCTGAAGTCATCCTGATGGACGAGCCCTGCTCGGCCCTGGACCCGATCGCCACCGCCAAGATCGAGGAACTGATCGACGAACTGCGCGAGCGCTACTGCATCGTCATCGTCACCCACTCGATGGCCCAGGCCGCCCGCGTCTCGCAACGCACCGCCTTCTTCCACATGGGCCGTCTGGTCGAGACCGGCCCGACCGAGGAAATCTTCACGAATCCGCGTGAGCGGCGCACCCTCGACTACATCACGGGGCGCTTCGGCTGATGAACCAGCACACCGTCAAGGCCTATGGCGACGAACTGAACCAGCTGACTGCCGAAGTCGCCCGCATGGGCGGCCTCGCGGAGGCCCAGGTCGCCGACGCCGTCGAGTCCGTCGCCCGCCGCGACGTGGCCCTCGCCAAGGCCGTGGTCGAACGCGACGCGCGCCTCGACGCGATGCACCGCGACATCGAAAAGAAGGCCATCCGCCTGATGGCCCTGCGCCAGCCGGTCGCCTCCGACCTGCGCAAGACCCTGTCGGCGATGAAGCTGGCGGTCGATCTGGAGCGCACCGGCGACCTGGCCAAGAACATCGCCAAGCGGGCCCTGATCCTCGCCGAGGGCGAGCCGATGCAGCCCCTCACCCGCTCCATCGAGCGGATGGGCAAGCTGGTCTCCATGCGCCTGCGCGACGTGCTCGACGCCTATGCGGTCGGTGAAGTGGATCGCGCCATCGCCGTCTGGAACACCGACGACGAGGTCGATGAGCACTACAACGCCCTGTTCCGCGAACTGCTGACCTATATGATGGGCGACCCGCGCACGATCAGCGCCTGCACCCATCTGCTGTTCATGGCCAAGAACCTTGAGCGGATCGGTGACCACGCGACCAACATCGCCGAAACCATCCACTACGAAATCACCGGTCTGGAGTTCACGGGCGAACGCCCGCGCTGGAACCCCGAGACCGACGGCGACCAGCCGACCCCCGCCTGAGACTGACCGGAGAGTCTGACGTGCAGCCCTATGTTCTGGTGATGGAAGACGAGGACGCGCTGGCGACGCTGCTGTCCTACAACCTCGAAAAAGAGGGCTACAAGGTCGTCGTCGCCTCGGACGGGGAGGAAGGCATGCTCCAGATCGACGAGCGCCTCCCTGACCTGGTCCTGCTCGACTGGATGCTGCCCAAGCTGTCGGGCATCGAGGTTTGCCGTCGTATCCGCGGCCGCTCGGAGACCCGCAACCTGCCGATCATCATGCTCACCGCTCGCGGGGAAGAGTCCGACCGTATCCGCGGCCTCGACACCGGCGCCGACGACTATCTGACCAAGCCCTTCTCGATGACCGAGCTGACGGCCCGCATCCGCGCCGTCCTGCGCCGCATCCGCCCGGGTCTGGCTGACGACCGCATCAACCACGGCGACATCGTCATCGACCGCGTCGCCCACCGTGTCCGCCGCGCCGGTCTGGAGATCCACCTGGGGCCGACCGAGTTCCGCCTGCTCGACCACTTCATGCAGCACCCGGGCCGGGTGTTCAGCCGCGAACAGCTGCTGGACGCCGTCTGGGGCTCGGACGTCTACGTCGAGGCCCGCACCGTCGACGTCCACGTCGGCCGCCTGCGCAAGGCCCTCAACGTCGAAGGCACCGTCAACCCGATCCGCACCGTCCGCTCGGCCGGCTACTCGCTGGATCTGGGGGGCTAAGCCCCCTGGTGTCCGCGCCGGGTCACCGGCAGGGACATAGGGCTCGCCTCAGCCGTCGGCGGCGCCGAAAGCTGTTCGGCCACATCCAGCAGGAATGTCCGGTGGCGCTTCTGGGCGCCCGCCGGATCGGCGTACTTCTGAAGCATACGGGGATTGAACCGCTCGGCCTCATCGCGAAGTCGGGTGATGACGGCGGCCAGATGGTCGGCGCCCTTGCGCACCTGCATCAGGTCGGCGTGTCGGCGCAGATCGTCCATCCGCCGTCGCAGCGGCTCCTGAACCAGTTGGCCGATCTCGCTGCGCCAGGCCATCTGGACGAAATCGTGCGCGTACAGTCTTACGAAGCTTTCCTCGATCACCATGACCTCACCCACCCTATTCCATCGACGCGGAGCGCCGCGCCTGTTCCTGGTCAACGGATCTCTGCCGGGCCTGGTCGATGGCCTCCGCTTGAGCCGCGTAGCTATTGGACTGTTCAGCGAGCGCCGCCCGACCCGTCTGGTCCCGGATCACAGTCGCGGCGACGAGGCCGAGGACCAGCACCAAGAGCGACATCAGTATGATCCAGGAGATCAGCGGCCTTCGCACAAAAGGCTCCTGGGTCGGCTGTTCAAAGCGGCTCACACGCCGCGCTCCAAACTGACACGAGGAGCCAGACGCCAGCCGACCCGCTCGTGAGGGGTCAGCTCGATGCGCACCAGATCACCGGGCTCCGATCTCGCCGCACAGCCTTCTGCGGGCAACACCATCATCCGATGGCCGTTGGCCAGGATCACCGAACGACCTCCGTTCGGAAACGCCTTTGTTACATGCGCGGCGAAGACAATGGCCTGCGCGTCCTCAGGCCGCACCTCGTTGTCGGCCGGGGGCTCTGCTCAAGATGTGGCGTTCAACTGTTCCGATCGACATGACGAGACCTTCCATAGACGGATACCCGCGGCGGTATCGCGCGCGGCTGGTCAGTCTGCTCCTGATCGGCTGGGGGTCTCGGGCGCTACGCGGGAAACCAGCGTTACGCGGTGAGATTGACCGGCGCATCCTGCACGCTGGAAGGGGCGAAAGAAAGGCGCGAACGGCCGTCAGCCCGGCGCTGCCGCCTTCTTACCGCGTGTAATCAGCACCCCGAACGCCGCCGCCAGCGGGAACATCAGCACGCCATAAACCGCGGCCGGCAGCGACATCTCCGGGTTCTGCAACACCGAGCGGGCGATCACGATGGCCAGCGTCGCATTGTGAAGCCCGACCTCGAAGGCGCTGGCGACCGCCTGCGGCCGCTCGATCTTCAGCAGGCTCGGGACCACGAACCCGATCCCCAGGCTCAGCACGCAGAAGGTCACCACGATCCCGGCCACCGCGCCGATATTGGCCATCAGCACATCGAACTGGGCGACCGCCGCGCCGATGATCACCAGCGTCAGGATCACCACCGAGGCCAGCCGCACCGGCTTGTCCATGGCGGCGGCGAAGCCGGGCTTCAGCCCCCGCACCAGCATTCCCAGCCCGACCGGCGCCAGCACGATCATGAAGACCTCGACCGTCTTGGCCAGTTGCAGACCCACCTGCCCCCCGTCCGGGTGCAGAACCGCCAGCGACAGGTTCACCACGATCGGCAGGGTCACCACAGCGATCACCGAATTGATCGCCGTCAGGCTGATGTTCAGAGCCACGTCGCCCCGGAACAGATGGCTGTAGAGATTGGCCGTGGTGCCGCCCGGCGAGGCCGCCAGCAACATCATCCCGACCGCCAGCACCGGCGGCAGCCGGAACAGCAGCACCAGCCCGAAACACACCAGCGGCAACAGGATCAGCTGACAGACCAACGCCACGGCCACGGCCTTCGGCCGCCGCCCGATCCGCACGAAATCCCCGGGCGTCAGGCTGAGCCCCAGCCCGAACATGATGATCCCCAGCGCGATCGGCAGACCGATGACGGTGATGGCTGAACCCATGATCCTGATCCCCCACGACGCTGTCCCGCGCCTCTTCGGGGATCAGCGTGTCACGTCCCGCGAAGCCCGCCAAGCGACGGCGCGTCGCACGCAAGCTTCCTTCTCCCCCTCAGGAAGGAGGAAGGCGTGATCCAGTCCGCGAGCACATCTACCCGACGAACGCCCTTCACAGCCGCGCTAGACCCGCTACGGTCCCCCGCAGATTTCGTGGAGTTCGCCCATGCGTCGTCGCACCTTCCTGTCGTCCCTGCCCGCCGGGGCGCTGTTGGCCGGGAGCGGAATCGCCAACGCCCGGACCCCGCAGGCGACGCCGCAGGCTCCAGCCGGCTCCCCGCCCCGCCCCGCCCCGCGCCCTGATCCTTACGCCGGCATTGGCCCCGGCGACCGGATCACCGGACCGAAATTCGTGGGCCGCTCGACCGTCTGGGGCGCCAACGGCGCCGCCGCCACAGCCCATCCCCGCGCGACCCTGATCGGTATCGACACCCTGCGGCGCGGCGGTTCGGCCATCGACGCCGCCATCGCCATCAACGCCGCGCTGGGCTTCCTCGAGCCCGTGGCCAACGGCATCGGCGGCGACGCCTTCTGCATGCTGTGGGACCCGGCCCAGCGGAAGGTCGTCGGTTTCAACGGCTCGGGCAACAGCCCGCGCGGTCTGTCACTGGAGACCGCGCGGTCGAAGGCTCGCCAAAATGGCCACCTGCCCTCCTACGGCGCGGTCACCGTCAACGTCCCCGGCACGGTCGACGCCTGGTGGAGCGCCCACCAACGCTACGGCAAGCTGCCCTGGAAAGACGTCCTGCTGCCGGTGGCCGAGCTGTGCGAGGAGGGCGTGCCGGTCCCGCAGGTCATCGCCTATTACCTTGAGCGCAACATGGCCTCGTTCGACAGGTCGGCGGCGTTGATCGAGGAGAACGACAACCGCAAGAAGGTCTATGCCCCCGGCGGCGAGACCCCCAAGGTCGGCCAGATGTTCGCCAACCCGGACCTTGGCCGGACCTATCGCCTGATCGCCGAGCACGGCCGCGACGCCTTCTATGACGGCCCCATCGCCGATGCGATCCAGGGCTATTTCCGCCGCATCGGCGGCTGGATGACCCGCGTCGATCTCGCCGCGCACCGCACGGAATGGGTCGAGCCGATCCAGACCAACTATCGCGGCGTCGACGTCTATGGCCTGGGGCCCAACACACAGGGCCTGTCGACCAACCAGATCCTCAACATCTGCGAACAGTTCGACCTCAAGGGCATGGGTTTCCAGTCCGCCGCCTCGATCCACCATCAGGCCGAGGCCAAGCGTCTGGCGTTCGAGGACAGGGCGAAATGGTTCGCCGACGACCGCTTCAGCCGCACCCCGGTCGAGTGGCTGAACTCCAAGGAATACGCCCGCCGGCGCGCCGCCCTGATCCGGCCGGACCGGGTCATGGACCGCGTCTTCCCCGGCGATGCGCCGACCCAGGGCGACACCACCTATTTCAGCGTCGCCGACAAGGACGGCATGATGGTCAGCTGGATCCAGTCGAACTACCGCGGCATGGGCTCCGGCCTCGTGGCCGACGACGGCGCGGGCAATACGCTGGGCTTCATGTTCCAGGACCGGGGCGAGCTGTTCGCCCTGACCGACGGCCACCCGAACGTCTATGCCCCGGGCAAGCGGCCCTTCCACACCATCATCCCCGGCTTCGCCTGCAAGGACGGAAAGCCGTGGATGGCCATGGGCGTCATGGGCGGCGGAATGCAGCCTCAGGGACAGGCCCAGATCATCATCAACATGGTCGACTACGGCCTCGACCCGCAGGAGGCCGGCGACGCCCCCCGCTGGCAGCACTACGGCTCATCCGAGCCCACCGGCGAACTGGCCGAGGGCGTCGGGCGCCTGCATCTGGAAAGCGGCGTCCCCGCCGCCACCAAGGCGCAACTGGAGGCCATGGGCTGGACCCTCGGCCCGCCCGACGGCGGCTTCGGCGGCTACCAGAACGTGGTCATGCAGCAGAACCCGGGCGGCCGCTGGACCTACGGCGCGGCCACGGAGATGCGCAAGGACGGCATCGCGCTGGCGTATTAAAGGACGAGGCGAATGAAATATCTACAAGTCAGATGGATTCACTCGTGGCCAGACGAGCCGGTTCTTTATTACATGGAGATCGACGCCGATAGATGGGAGCGTAGAGGAGTAAGCATATTCGCTGACGGTACCGCAGCGTTCGCAGATGGTCATGAGAGCCATGGCCGCGAAGGGCTATGCCCCCTTCCCCTTCCATCAATAGATGTCATTGCGAGCGACCCCGAGTTCGAACCGGCAGAAGTCACCCGCGTCGAGTTCGAACAGGTTTGGGATCAGGCGAAGACAAGGCTTCGATAGATCCAACCACACTGTCTGCTTTTGGCGACGTAGTTTGTCAGCCATCTTGAGATTCTGGCCGCATAGGCAGCACTTTGGCTGATCGCCTTACCGCGATTTCATCTTCCGCCGCGCATCCACGGCGACGCTTCGCCGCCTCTCCCCCGAACAACTCTCGGAGGGCGGATGATGCCGGATGCGATCATGGCTTTGGTCGGGTGGCTCGGCGCGACGGCGGTCCTGGGCCTGATCGCGGCTGTGGCTCTGCGCGGCAAGGTGAAGTGGGGGTGGTTCCTCAGCGCCCTCGCGCTGATGTCCGCCTACGACGCCCTGCTGACCCGCGGCTACGGCCACATCCCCATCCACTTCTGGCCCTCGGACTGGAATTGGGAGGGCAAGGTCATGGCCCTGATCCTGTCACTGGTCGTCGCCGTGGCCTTGGGCGCCCGCCGCTGCGGCCTGACGCTGAAACAGGACCGCAAGGGGCTGAAGGGCGCCCTGATCCTGTCTGGCGCCCTGATCGCCCTCTTCCTCGGCCTGGCCCTCTACTTCCCCGGTCAGGGGACCGACGCCGACACCCTCGCCTTCCAGCTGACCATGCCGGGGCTGGACGAGGAGGTCTTCTATCGCGGCGTCCTGCTGCTGATGCTGAACGAGGCTTTCGCCCGCCCCATGCGCATCCTCGGCGCGCCCATGGGCTGGGGCGCCCTGATCAGCTCCGTCGCCTTCGGTCTGGCCCACGCCCTCGGCTACAGCGACGGCGCCTTCACCTTCGACGCCATGACCATGGCCCTGACGGGCGGTCCGGCCCTGCTGCTGGTCTGGCTGCGCGAGAAGACCGGCAGCCTGCTGCTCCCTGTGGTTATGCACAATTTCGCCAACGCTATCTCCCTGCTGGTCTGACCGGCCACAGCGTCGCCATATTGGCCCCCGAGCGTACACACGCGCCGGTAGGGCGGCGCGATGACCGGAGGTTCCATGATCGCGCTTCTCGCCGCCGCCGGCTTGCTGGCGACACCCCCGGCCTGCGCCCCGGTCGACGGCGTCGAGGCCCTGTGGCGCGAGGACCTGCGCTTCATCGCCGTCGGTGAGATGCACGGCACGGTCGAGGCCCCCGCCGCCTTCGCCGATCTGGTCTGTCTGGCGCTGGAGAAGGGCCCGGTCACGGTGGCGCTGGAGTATCCGGCGGCGATGCAGCCCACCTTCGACGCCTTCATGGCCGAGCCGGACGCCGACGCCGCCCGCGCCATCCTGCTGGCCTACCCGTACGGCCCCTTCCGCTATCACGACGGGCGCGGCAGCGAGGCGATGATGGCCATGTTCCAGCGCTTCCGGGCCCTGCATCAGGCAGGCGCCGACCTGAAGCTGTTGGCCTCCGTCCCCGACAGCCCCCGCGTCGAGGGCTTCACCCAGTCCCACGCCGAACTGGACCGCGCCCAGCTCTGGTCCGCCGCCGCCCGCGCGACGCCCGAGCGCCGGATGATGATCTTCGTCGGCTCGATCCATGCCGGAAAGGCCCGCCGCGTCGGATCGGCCATCGGCCTGCCCGCCGCCGCCCATTTTCGCCCGGAGGAGGTTCTGTCCCTCTACGTCGCCTCAGACGGCGGCGAGGCGTGGAACTGCCGGGACGAGTGCGGTCCACACGCCATCACCTCGCTCGGTCTCGGCGACCGCCGCGGCGTCGTCATCGCGCCCGAGGCGGACGGGGCCTTCGACGGCTATCTCGCCGTCGGCCCGGCCACCGCCTCCCCGCCTGTCTCCCGTCCCTGATGCAAGGCTGAACCATGCTCGAACTGCTCGCCGCCGCCGCCCTGTTCACAGCCCAGCCCACCGACCAGCCGAACACCCGACCCGACTGCGCCGCCCCAACCGGGACCGACGCCCTGCTGGCCCGGCCCGAGCGCATCCTCGTCATCCCCGACTGGCACGGCGCGGTCGAAATCCCCGCCGCCTTCCTCGGCATCGTCTGCGAGGCGGCGAAACAGGGGCCCGTGACCATCGCGCTGGAAATGCCGGAGACCGAGCGTGTCCTGTTCCGCAACGCCCTGTCGGCCCCGACCGAGGAGGCCGCGCGGAACACCTTCCTCTACGGCGATTTCGGCAATCCGCGCAGCACCGACGGCCGCAACAGCCTGGCCATGCTGGACATGATGGTCGGCTTCTGGCGGCTGAAGGCGGCCGGGCATGACGTGGCCATCCATCCCTTCATGCCCGTCGAGTCGGTCATCCGGGGCCGGGATCAGGCCTGGTGGGAGCTGGAGATGGCCTACGGCATCAGCCGCGCCCTCGCGAACCGCCCGGAGGCCCGGGTTCTGGTCTTCGTCGGCGACCTGCACGCGCGCAAGACGGGCTATGAGCGCTTCCCGGACATCGGTACGCCCGCCGCGGGCCACCTGCACGCCTCGGACACCTTCACCCTGACCATCGCTAATCAGGGCGGCGCGACCTGGGACTGCGACCCGAACGGCTGCGGTCCTCAAACCCGCCGGGGCCGCTACGACCCCGACGCGCGGGGCATCATCCTCGGCCCCGTCGAGGACGGCGCCTATGACGGCGTGCTGGCGGTGGGGCCGACCACGGCCTCACCGCCCGCCGCGCTGCAGGATCAGCCCGCCGTCACCTCGTCCGGCTCCAGCTCATAGACCGTCGCGCAGTATTCGCAGGTCACGCGTATCTTGCCGTCAGGCTCGATCATGTCCGCCCGTTCGTCCGGTCCGAACGAGGCCAGCACCGAGCTGATCCGGTCCTTTGAGCACCGGCACTGGGCCTGAAGCGCCTTGGCGCCCTCCAGCCGCACCCCATCCTCGTGGAACAGGCGGAACAGAAGGATGTCCGGCGTGATGGTCGGGTCGATCAGTTCGTCGTCCGCCAGCGTCTGGAACAGCGCCCGCGTGCGGTCCCAGACCTCCTCGGTCGAGCCGCGCGTCTCGTCACCCGCGATCAGCTGGATCAGCGCCCCGCCCGCGCGCCATTGCGACCCGGCCTCGGTCTCCACCGAGCCGACGGCCAGACGCACCTTGGTCGGGATCTGCTCCGACTGCTGGAAATAGTGTTCGGCGGCCAGCGACAGGCTTTCACCCTCGATCGGGGTGATGCCCTGGGTGCGCTCGAAGTCCGGACCGCGATCCAGCGTCATCACGAACACGCCTTCGCCCAGCAGGGTTTTGGCGCCCGGACGCGCGAAGCCCTGCGACGCCGCCGCGACCTCCTCCGGATCGAACCGGCAATAGCCGCGCAGATGCCCGTCGGTGCCGTAATCGGCCACGACGTAGCGCACCGGGCCGTTGCCCTGCGCCTGCACCAGCAGTCGCCCCTCGAACTTCAGGCTCGACCCGATCAGGGCCGCCAGCGCGCAGGCCTCGCCCAGCAGGGCCGCCACGGGCTCCGGATAGGCGTGGGCCGACAGGATGGTGTCGATGGTCTCGCCCAGACGCACCAGACGACCGCGCACGGGCCAGCCCTCGATCTGGAAGGCGGCCGCCAGATCGTCAGAAGGCACGGAATGGGTATGCGCGTGATCGGTCACGGCGGTCCTCGGTCATGAATACGAAGGCGGCTAGATAGGGGGCCGAAGGGGCGATGATAAGGCCCCCTCCCGCGCCCGGCGTCTGCGGGTATAGTCGATGACAAACTCCAGGCGGTGATTTGATGTCCAGAGCCCACCTCAAACCGTTGAACAAGCAGACGATTGTGATCACGGGGGCGACCTCGGGAATCGGTCTGGCGGTGTCCCGTCGGGCGGCCCGGGCCGGGGCCTGCGTCTTCCTGATCGCGCGCGGCGAAAAGGATCTGGCCGCCCTGTGCGAGGAGCTTCAGGCCACCGGCGCCCGCGCCGCCTTCGCCGTCGCCGATGTCGCCGACCCCGACGCCCTGGCCGAGGCCGCCGACAAATGCCGCCGCCTGTTCGGCGGTTTCGACACCTGGATCAACAATGCGGGCGTCTCCATCTTCGGCCCGATCCGCGAGACGACCCTGGCCGACCAGCGCCGCCTGTTCGAGACCAACTACTGGGGCGTGGTGAACGGCTCCATCCTCGCCGCCGAGCGCCTGCGCGACCGGCCGTGGGGCGGGGCGATCATCAACGTTGGTTCCATCCTGTCCGACGCCCCCCTGCCCGTCCAGGGCGTCTATTCGGCGTCCAAACATGCCGTGAAGGGCTTCACCAACGCCCTGCGGATGGAGCTGATCCGTGATAACGCCCCG
Source organism: Brevundimonas sp. M20 (assembly GCF_006547065.1). Classification (NCBI taxonomy): domain Bacteria; kingdom Pseudomonadati; phylum Pseudomonadota; class Alphaproteobacteria; order Caulobacterales; family Caulobacteraceae; genus Brevundimonas; species Brevundimonas sp. M20. Next base: position 2,201,023 of record NZ_CP041243.1, read on the forward strand.
GTCAGCCTGACGCTGGTCAAGCCCGCCGCGCTGGACACGCCCTACAGCAAGCACGCCCGCAACCTGACCGGCTATGCGGTCCATAACCCCCAGCCGGTCTATGCGACCCGGGTGGCGGCCGACACCATCCTGTACTGCGCTACCCATCCGATCCGCGAGATCACGGTCGGCGGCGGAGGCCGTCTCATCGCTGGCCTGTACAGCCTCCTGCCCGGCGTGGCGGAACCTCTTCTCGCGCGGTTCGCTCCCTCCCTGATGCGGGACAGGGGTTCCGCCTATGCGCCGGACGACGACGGGCTCTACGACCCGACCGAAGACGGCCTCGATGAAGAGGTTCATTATCCGATGGTTCGCCAGTTTTCCGCCCTCGCCGAAGTTCGCAAACATCCCGGCATCGCCGCCGGTGTCGTGGCGGTTCTGGCCGGCGTCGGTCTCGCCACCCTGCTGCTGAACCAGCGCACCGGCCCCACACGCCTCGAGGCGTTCCGCGGGCGCTTCAAGTCGCGCGGCGGCGCGGACTTCGACGGCCTGCGCGGTCGCTTCGACGACATCGCCGAAACCGTCCGTCACAGCCTCAGCGACGCCGGCGCCCGCGCCCAGCACTTCACCGATGACGCCCGCGACAAGGGCGGCCGCTGGTGGGACAAGACTCAAAAATCCTCGCGCAAGGCCCTGAAAAAGCAAGGCAAGGCCGCGCGCCGCTATGCCGAGGACGTGGGGGACTACGCCAGGACCCATGCGAAGGAAGGCGGCGCCCTGCTGGCGCTGGCCACGATCGCCGCCGCCGTCGGCGCCGCCGCCCTCGACGCCCGCCGTCCCGACAGCCGCTTGCGCAACATCGGGCGGTTCTAGGGGCGCTACGCACGAGCCTACGACCGAACTCTCACCTCCCCATCGCCCTCTTCAAGGCGATGGGGAGGACAGATCGGCGTCTTCGCCGATCTGGAGGGGGCGACGCAGGCGTTCGAAAATGGCCCGCCTATACCGATTTTGAGGCGTCTTCTTCCGATACCGAGCCGCCCTCTCCTGATCGACGCTGGCGCGCCGATCTGTCCTCTCCATTCGCTTGAGGGCGAATGGAGAGGTGAACGGTCACTGCCTCCATACGTCCAATACTGACGCATCGGCATGCGATCCTGTCCGACATGGACCTCGCCGCCCGCCTTTGTGACGAACGCGCCGACCTGCGGGCGATACACCGCCATGCCCTGACGCAGCAGGCCATGGCCGCCGTGAACGCAACGCCCGTCGCCTGCGCCGGTGGCGCCGCCTCATCATCAAATGCCTGCGCGCCCTGCGCTATATCGCCCGGATCGAGGCCGGTCGGGCGCAGGACGATCCGTCCTGTTCGCACCCGCTTTTTTCTGACTCACCGGCAAAAAGTCACCCGCCGCCCGCGCCTGTCATCAACCCGGATTTAAACCGCCGCCGCACCTTGCGCGAACACCGCCGACGACGATGAAGCGGCTCCGAAACCCCGAATTCCCCCACCAGTTCACCTCCCCATCGTCCCTTCGAGGCGATGCACGCTCCCCCTTTGCTTTCGTTATCCTCCGGCAAGCCGCGCAGCGGCGCAGACCGGGGGATGACGAATGCGGGGGTCGGCTCCACACCCTACGTCACACCAATTACACTCTTCGCACCCGGTTTTTCGCGCCCACGCCGCCGCGTCCGTTGCTGCAACTGCGAAGGTGGGCCAAGGTCTTCGAATGGCTGACGCGACCTATGTTTTCGACTTCGATTCGACCCTCGTGCGGGTCGAGACGCTTGAGGCGCTGGCCGACATTGCGCTCGAAGGTTCGCCAGAGGCGGCGTCCGTGCGCGCCGAGATCGCGCGTCTGACGGATCAGGCCATGGCCGGGGAGCTCGGCTTCGGCGAGGCGCTGCGTCGCCGTCTGGCCCTGCTGCCCCTGACCCGCGCCCATGTCCAGGTCCTCGCCGACCGCATCCTCGACGAGGGCACGCCCTCGGTCCGCAAGAACCTCGCCTTCTTCAAGGCCAACGCCCACCGCATCGTCATCCTGTCCGGCGGTTTCCGCGAGGTCATCGCCCCCGTCGCCGAGCGTCTCGGCGTCGCGCCTGACCGGGTGCTGTGCAACGACCTGACCTATGACGCCGATGGCCGCGTCACCGGCGTGGACAGCGCCAATCCCCTGTCCGAGGCGGGCGGCAAGCCCACGGTCATCAAGGCCCTGAACCTGCCCTCGCCCGTCGTCATGGTCGGTGACGGCTGGAATGACGCCGAGGTCAAGCTGGCGGGCGCGGCGGACCGCTTCTACGCCTTCACCGAGATCGTCCGCCGCCCCCCCGTGGTTCAGGCCGCCGACGCCGAGGCCGCCTCCATCGACGAACTGCTCCATGCCGAGCACGAGACCGGCCGCTGGTCCTATCCGCGCAGCCGCATGCGCATCCTGCTGCTGGAGAACATCCACCCCGCCGCCGTCGAGCGGCTGGAGGACGCCGGCTATGCCGTCGAGACCGCCAGCGGCGCGCTGGGCGAGGACGAGCTGATCGAGCGGATCAGGGGCGTCCACGTTCTGGGCATCCGCTCCAAGACCATGGTCACCGAGCGGGTGCTACAGGCCGCCGACCGCCTCATGGCTGTCGCCGCCTTCTGCATCGGCACCAACCAGATCGACCTGCCCGCCGCCTCGGACCACGGAGTCGCCGTCTTCAACGCTCCCTACTCCAACACCCGCTCGGTGGTGGAGCTGGCTATAGGCGTGATGATCAACCTCATGCGTGATGTGCCGGACAAGTCCGCCGCCATGCACCGGGGCGAATGGAACAAGTCGGCCACCGGCTCGCGCGAGCTGCGCGGCAAGACCCTCGGCATCGTCGGCTACGGCGCCATCGGCAGCCAGCTGTCCGTGCTGGCCGAAAACCTCGGCATGCGGGTCATCTTCCATGACCTGACCGAGCGCTTGGCGTTGGGCAACGCCCGCCGCATGCCCTCGCTCGACGCCCTGCTGGCGGAAAGCGACGTCGTCACCCTTCACGTCGACGGCCGCTCCGACAACGCCAATGTCATGGGCGCCGCCCAGTTCGCGAAGATGAAGCCGGGCGCCCTGCTGCTGAACCTGTCGCGCGGCCACATTGTCGATGTCGGCGCCCTCGCCCAGGCGCTGGACTCCGGCCGCATCGGCGGCGCGGCGGTGGACGTCTTCCCGGATGAACCCGCCACCAACGCCGACCCGTTCGACAGCCCCCTCCGCGGCCTGAAGAACGTCATCCTGACCCCTCACATCGGCGGCTCCACCGAGGAGGCCCAGGAGGCCATCGGCGCGTTCGCCGCCGACCGTCTGCTGGCCTATCTGAACCGGGGCGACACCACCTTCTGCGTCAACCTGCCGAACGTGCAGCTGGCCGAGGTCTCGGGCGCCCACCGCATCCTGCACATCCACCGCAACCAGCCCGGGGTTCTGGCCGACCTCAACCGCGCGATCGCCGGGGCGGGACTGAACATCCTCGGACAGCATCTGAAGACGGACGAACGCACCGGCTACGTCATCACCGACGTCGACCGGAACTATGATCCGGAGGCGGTGCAAACCCTGCGGGGTGTGTCCGGAACGCTGCGCTTCCGCATGTTGTACTGAGTACGGACGAAAAGCTTACCTCGCGGCATCTTGCATACCCGGAGAACGGGCGCAGAGTGCGGTTAACGGTCGCATCATGACGACCGAGGGAGGAACATCGATGTCTCGTTTTCTGCGTAACGCGGCCGCCGCCGCGTTGGCGGTCGCCGCTGTGGGTGCTGTCGCCTCGACGGCCAGCGCCCAGACCTACAACCGCCTCGTCGTCTTCGGCGACAGCCTCAGCGACAACGGCAACCTGTACGCCGTCTCCGGCCAGCCCACCTCGCCGCCCTACTATCAGGGCCGCTTCTCCAACGGACCGGTCTTCACCGAACTGCTGGGCTTCAACGCCGGCCGATATACCGCCGGGGCTCCGGTGACCGGCAGCGTCAACTACGCCTTCGGCGGCGCCCGCACCGACCTGTCCGTCAGCCCTCCGGGCATGCGCGCCCAGCTCGCCGCCTACACCGGGGCCGGCGGCACCTTCGGCCGCAACGACCTCGTCAGCATCCTTGGCGGGGCCAACAACATCTTCCAGGCCTTCCCGGCCGCCGCCGTGTCCAGCAACCCGACCGGCGCCATGCAGTCCACGGCCAACGCCGCCGCCACCGACATCAACCTGATCGTCAACAGCGTGGCCACCGCCGGCGCCGGGACCATTCTGGTCACCAACCTGCCCCGCCTCGGCATCACGCCCCAGTTCGCGGCCACCGGCGTCAACGGCGCGGCTCTGGCCGACTACGCGGGCCAGACCTTCAACAGCGCCCTGCTGTCCCGGCTGATGACCACCGCCGCGGCCCAGCCGAACACCAACATCATCCTGATGGACCTGTACAAGATCAGCGACCCCCTGGCGGCCAACCCGGGGCGCTTCGGCCTGACGAACGCCACCCAGTCCTGCTTCAACGGCGTGACGGTCTGCGCCACGCCGGACACCTACCTGTACTGGGACGGCGTCCACCCGACGGCGGCGGGCCACCGCCTGATCTCGCAGTTGGCGGTCGACTACCTCTACTACGGCGACATCGGCGCCCAATCGACGGTTCAGGCCGAGACCGCCTTCCGCCAGCGTGAGGACCTGCTGGACCTGTCCACCGAGACCTTCGCCGGTCGCGGTCCGTGGGAGCCCGGCACCCACATGACCTTCGGCGTTCTGGCCGACAGCGTCGACGGCGATGCGCGCGGCGTGGTGGCCGAGACCAAGGCCACCGGCTGGGGCGGTCGCGTCGGCCTCGATCACGTCATGTCCGACAGCCTGCGCTTCGGTCTGGCGGCGGCCTTCCGCACGGCCGACGTCGAGGCCGGGCCGATGGCCTTCGATCTGGAGACCTACGCCATCGACGCCTGGGCCGGCTGGCGCTCGGGCAACATGTTCATGGGCGCCGCCGTCGGCGGGTCGATCGACAACTACGACGACATCACCCGCCAGACCTCTCTGGCCCCCATCGTCCACACCGGCGAGACCAACGGCGGCAGCGTCGGCGTCCGGGTGCAGGGCGGGATGTGGTTCGACATGGGCGGCATCGCCCTGTCGCCACGCGCTGCGGTCACCTGGGGTTCGACCGATGTGAACGGCTACTCCGAGTACGGCTTCGCGGCCCAGTACGACTACCACGACCGCACCGTTCAGGCCGCCGCCGCCGAAATCTCCCTGCGCGCCGAAGGCGGTGGCGACGGCATGAGCTTCTTCGTCGAGGGCGGCTACCGCGACTCGTTCGGCGACAGCTCGGACCCCGTCGCCGTCGGCATCCTGGGCAACCCCGCCCAGGTGCTGGAGCGTGAGGTCGAGGATCCCTTCGGCGGCTCCCTGCTGGCCTCGGCCGGCGTCGAGGCTGATGTCGGTCCCGGCAAGCTGAGCCTCGGCTATCGCGGCCGGTTCGGCGATCACGCCGACAGCCACGTCGGCGCCCTGACCTGGAGCATGTCGCTCCAGTAAGACCCGCCGCAACCGACGATCAGGGGCGCGGGGCAAGGTTCCGCGCCCCTTTTCGTTGCCTGCCTGCGACCTCCTGCCGCCCCCGGCGCCCCAAAGTCGCCCCCTCGCCCGCCTATATCCCCGGCTCACCGAGGCGCGGAGCCCCGGCCGCGCCGCGGATGTGGCGCGCCGCCGCGCCGCCTGTTCCCCGCTCACCCCGAGCCGAAGACGGAGCTGACGCCGCCCATGCGACGCCTGTTGCCGACCGCCCGGTCGTTCCTTCTGCACTCCGGTCAGGTCGCCGTTCTGGGCGCCGTGGCCGTTCTGGCCATGGCCGCCGCGCCGTTGACGCCGCGCCCGGCCGACGCCGAGACCTTCGCCGTGCCGGAAGCCCCGCCGGTGACCGCCATCGCGGCGCCCGCCGGGCCGGTCACCCGCCTGATCACCTTCGCCGAGCCGGTGCGCGGCTATGCCGTCAACTCCGCCTTCGGCCTGCGCCGCCTGCCGGGTCAGGCCGCCCGCCACCACGACGGCGTCGACATCGCCGCGCCGACTGGCACCGGCGTTCTGGTCGCCGCGGAAGGCCGCATCCTGCGCACCGGCTACGACGCCGGCGGATATGGCCGCTTCATCGAGGTCCGCCACCCCAACGGGATGAGCACCCTCTACGGCCATCTCAGCCGTATCGACGTCGCCAGCGGGGACACTGTTGCCTCCGGCCAACGTATCGGCCTGGTCGGCTCCACCGGTCGTTCCACCGGCCCCCACCTGCATTTCGAGGTTCGCCGCGGCGACCGCCAGATCAATCCGGTGCGGGTGATGGGAGAAGCCTTCCCGGTCGTTGTCGCCGACACCTGACAACGTCGCTTTCCGTACATACGCCCACGCTTTCTTCACCCCTTTCCGGGATAGTTCCCGCCGAAGGGGGCCCTCTTGGACCGTATTCTCTACTGCATCACGTTCCAGCACGACTGGCGGTGGACTCTTGCCGCCGGTCTCGTGTGCGTGTTCGGCGTGGGGACCGCATACCAGTTACTGGGCCGCGCCCGCGCGTCCATCGGGATTCGTAGGCGCAATCTGGCGATGCTGGCGGCTCTGACGGGCGGTCTGGCGGTCTTCACGACCCACTACATGGCCATGCAGGGCTATGACGCGGGCGGCGACGTTCGCTACGATGTCTGGCCCACCATCAGCTCCTTCTTCATGGCCTTCGCCAGCATCGGTCTGGCCTGTCTGGCGAACCTCGCCCGTAGCGGTCCGGTCACGCGCGCCCTCGGCGCCGCCCTGGCGATGTCCGGCGTGGCGGCCATGCATTTCCTCGGCGTCGCGGCGCTGGAGCTGCCGGGCCTGATCGTCTGGCGCGCTGATCTGGCCGCCCTGTCGGTGCTGGCGGGCATCGTTCTGGCCTCGACCAGCGCCGCCTTCCTGTATGGCAGTGCGCCGTGGCGTCGCTTCGCCGCGGGCGGCTGCGGGGCTGTCGCCGTGGTGGTCCTGCACTTCGGCGCCATGAGCGCCATGAGCTTCGAGCCCCGAACGGGGACCGAGATCGCTCCCTGGACCCTGACGCCCGGCCTGATGACCCTCGTACTGGCAGGCATGATGCTGGGCATCGCGGCCGTCGCCGGCGTCGCGATCTGGATGTGGTGGATGTCCCGCGCCAGCGCCCTGGGCCAACTGAGGCAGGCCATCGAAGCCATGCCTGACGGTCTGGCCTTCTATGACGGCGAAGACCGGCTGGTCCTGTGGAACACCCGCTACGCCGAGGTGAACCCCGAGCTATCGACCACGCTCAAGCGCGGCATGACCTTCCGCGAGATTCTCCAGATCGGCATTGATGAGGGCCTCTACGCGGAGGCTGTCGGTCGTGAGGCCGAGTGGATCGAGGAGCGGATGAGCACCCGCGCCGCGCGCCTGACCAGCCTGGAGCAACAGATCGCGGGCGACCGCTGGCTGCGCGTCTCGGACCGCCGCACCGTCGCGGGCGGCACCGTCACCATCTGCACCGACATCACCGAGCTGAAACGCGACGCCCGCGCCCTAGCTGACGCCCGCGACGCCGCACAGGCCGCCAACGGCGCCAAGAGCCAGTTCCTGGCCAATATGAGTCATGAGATCCGCACCCCCCTGAACGGGGTGATCGGCATTGCGCAGGCGCTGGCCAACACCGACCTGTCGGCCCGTCAGAAGGAAATGCTGGACCTGATCCAGTCGTCCAGCCGCACCCTGCAGGTCCTGCTGAGCGACATTCTGGATCTGGCCCGCGTCGAGTCCGGCCGCCTTGAGCTGAACGACGAAGCCTTCGACCTGGGTCGAGCTGTCCGCGAGGCCGCCCAGCTTTACGAGGCCTCGGCGCGCGACAAGGGGCTGCAGTTCTTCGTCGAGATCGCCCCGGAGGTTGATCGCTGGATCGAAGGCGACGTTGTGCGCCTGAAGCAGATCCTGACCAATCTGGTTTCCAACTCGGTCAAATTCACCGAACAGGGCTTCGTCTCCCTGACCGCCCTGCCCGGTCCGATGCGCGAGGGCAAGCCGACGCTGCAGTTCGCCATCGACGACACCGGCATCGGCTTCGACAGCGAGACCCGCGCCCGCCTGTTCAGCCGCTTCGAGCAGGCCGATGGCGGCATCACCCGCAAGTTCGGCGGCTCGGGCCTCGGGCTGTCCATCTCGCGCCAACTGGCCGACATGATGGGCGGGGAACTCGACTGTGAGAGCGAGCCCGGCGGCGGCTCATGCTTCATCCTGACGGTGCCCCTGCGCCTCGCCGAAGCGCCGGTCGCGGCGACCGTGGAAGACTCGGCCCTGGCCGCCGGCGACGACCGCCGTCTTCGCGTCCTCATCGCTGACGATCACCCCGTCAACCGCAAGGTCGTCGAAATGATCCTGTCGCAAGCCGAGATCGATCTGACGACCGTTGAAGACGGCTCTCAGGCGCTGAACGCCATGCGCGACGGAGACTACGACCTGGTTCTGATGGACATGCAGATGCCGGTCATGGACGGGCTGACCGCGACCCGTGAAATCCGCCTGCATGAGGCGGCTATGGGGCTGCCGCGCACGCCAGTCGTCATGCTGACCGCGAACGCCCTGCCCGAGCATATCGCCTCGGCGGAAGCCGCGGGAGCGGATCGCCACCTGGCCAAGCCCTTCGATGCTGCGGAACTGCTGGAGCTGGTGATCTCCCTGCCGCGCGCCGCACAGGCCGCGCTCGCCGCCTGATCACAGGCGACGCGCGCAACTCCGTTACGTCTTACTCGTACCCGTGAGCCGCCTCGTTGATGACCTGCGAAGGCATCGACGAGAAGTCCACGCTGACCGGCTGGGCGATCTTGGCCCGGTAGGTCTTGAGCACATGCTCAAGGCGACGCCGCACCTCGCGCTCCGCATCGGTCTGGCTGGCCAGGTTCAGAGGAGCCAGGCAGAAGTCGATGATGGCCGTCGGGTTGTTCAGCGGTTCCATGGTCATTCTCCCTTCGGGGGTTGGGTCCTGTTACTCGGCCGCGACGAACTGGGCGGTTTCGGTCGAGTCCTTCAGCGCGGTGGTCGACGACTGGCCGTTCGAAATGACCGTCGCGACCTGGTCGAAGTAGCCGGTGCCCACCTCGCGCTGGTGCCGGGTCGCGGTGTAGCCGCGGGCCTCGTTGGCGAACTCGCGCTGCTGCAGCTCGGAATAGGCCGCCATGCCGCGATCGCGGTAGCCGTCGGCCAGCTCGAACATGCCGTTGTTCAGGCTGTGGAAGCCCGCCAGCGTCACGAACTGGAATTTGTAGCCCATGGCGCCCAGCTCGCGCTGGAACTTGGCGATGGTGGCGTCGTCCAGCTTGGCCTTCCAGTTGAAGGACGGCGAGCAGTTGTAGGCCATCAGCTTGCCGGGGTGCTCCTTCTGGACCGCCTCGGCGAACTTGCGGGCGTCATCCAGATCAGGGTGCGAGGTCTCCCACCACAGCACATCGGCGATCTTCGCATAGCTAAGGCCCCGCGCGATGCAGTGCTCCAGGCCCGTGCCCTCCTTCAGACGGAAAAAGCCTTCGGGCGTGCGGTTGTCACGGTCGATGAAAGGCTGGTCCCGCTCATCGATGTCCGAGGTGATCAGTTGCGCGCTCTCGGCGTCGGTGCGGGCGACCGTGATGGTCGGCGTGCCCATGACGTCGGCGGCCAGACGGGCCGCGATCAGGTTGCGCTCATGCGCCTGCGTCGGGATCAGCACCTTGCCGCCCAGATGGCCGCACTTCTTCTCGGACGCCAACTGGTCCTCGAAGTGGACGCCCGAGGCGCCCGCCTCGATGAAGGCCTTCATGATCTCGAAGCTGTTCAGCGGCCCACCGAAACCGGCCTCGGCGTCGGCGACGATCGGCACGAACCAATCGCGCTTCGCCCCACCCTCGGCGTGTTCGATCTGGTCGGCGCGTTGCAGGGTGCGGTTGATGCGGCGGCACAGCTCGGGCGCGGCGTTGGCCGGGTACAGCGACTGGTCCGGATACATGGCGCCGGCGGTGTTGGCGTCGGCGGCGACCTGCCAGCCGGACAGATAGATGGCCTTCAGGCCCGCGCGGACCATCTGCATGGCCTGATTGCCGGTCACGGCGCCCAGGGCGTTGATGAAGGGCTCGCTGTGCAGCAGTTCCCACAAGCGATTGGCGCCGCGCTCGGCCAGGGTGTGAGTGATCGGCACCGATCCGCGCAGGCGCAGAACGTCCTCCGGGGTGTACGGACGCTCGATGCCGTCGAAACGGCCGGCGGGCGAAGGAACCAGATCGGCGAAGGTGGTCATGGCGGGTCTCTGTCCTGTGGAGCCGTCGATGCGCGGCGGGTCGCAGGAGGGAAACACGCGAAGGTCACAAACAACACAGACATGAAGGGACATATCGCGTCATTGAGTCATAACATGACACTTGCTGTTAAGTCACTTTGTGACATCATGCAGACATGGACACCGCTGACCGCAAGCTGTTCCTCGGCGGCCGCCTGAAGCGGCTGCGACGGGATCTGGGCCTGACCCAGACGGCGATGGCCGGCGATCTGGGCGTGTCCCCCAGCTATCTGAACCATATCGAGCGCAATCAGCGCCCCGTCTCAGCCCAACTCCTGCTTCGTCTGGCCGAAACCTATGACGTGGACCTGCGTGCTCTGGGGCAGTCGGGCGGCCCGGCATCGGAAGCGACTTTGTCCGAGGCCTTCGCCGATCCGGTCTTTCAGGGCCTCGCCGTCCCCCGGCATGAGATCGTGCAGTTGGCCGAGGACCAGCCCGCCGTCGCCGACGCCGTCCTGCGCCTCTATCGTGCGTTCAGTGACAGACGCGCCCGCGAACGCGCCGTGGCTGGCATCGACGTCGGCGGTGACGAAACCCCCGCCGACCGCGTCCGCGACTTCGTTCAGGCCCGCCAGAACCACTTTCCGGAACTGGACGCCATGGGCGAACGACTCGCCGCCGAACTGGAGACCGAAACGCCGGGCGAAAGCTTCGAAACCCGCGCGCGCGCGCGGCTGCAGGCCCATCACGGCCTGACCGTCCGCACCCTGCCCGACGACGTGATGGTCGAGTGGACGCGCCGCTATGATCCGCACCGCAAGCGTCTGCATCTGTCGGAGACGCTCGGCCCCTCCTCCCGCGCCTTCGCCGTCGCCTTCCAGCTGGCGCTGGCGGAGCATGACAACGAACTGACCGCCCTGACCGCATCGGCCGACATGCCGGATGACGCAACGCGCCGCGTGTTGAAGGTGGCCCTGACCAACACCCTCGCCGCCGCGATCCTGATGCCCTACAGCGCCTTTCACGCGGCGGCGGAGGCCAACGGCTACGACTTGGGCCGTCTTGAAGCGCGTTTCGGGGTCAGTTTCGAGCAGGCCGCGCACCGGCTGACCACCCTGTCACGACCGAGCGCGCGCGGCGTGCCCTTCTTCCTGATGCGGGTCGATCAGGCGGGGAACATCTCCAAGCGTTTCGCCTCGGGCGCCTTCCCCTTCTCGCGCTTCGGCGGGGCCTGCCCGCGCTGGCGGCTGCACAGCGCCTTCCGCACGCCGGGCCGGATCGTCACCCAGATCATCGAGACGCCGGACGGACAGCGCTGGTTCACCCTGGCCCGCACCGTCGAGCGTCAGGGCCGCGACGCCTTCACCGAGGGGCACGACCTCGCCATCGGGCTGGGCTGCGAGCTGAAGCACGCCCGCAAGCTGATCCATGCCCGCGGCCTCGATCTCGCCGCGCCGGAGGTGACGCCCATCGGCCCCGCCTGCCGCCTGTGCCACCGCCACCCCTGCGCCGAACGCGCCGCCCCGCCAGTCGACCGCGCCCCGGCAGTCGATGACTGGTCCAAGTCGGTCAGCCCGTGGCCGTTCGTCCAGGAGGCGGGCTGAGCCTCAGACCAGCTTCACCTTGCCGCCTTCCATCCGGTAAGCGACGCCCGTGCGGTCGAACAGGCGGGCGATCAGGACGGCGGGATCAGGCGCACCCTCATCCAGAAGGGTGTCGATCTCGCGCCGCACATCCGGATCGCCGGTCAGCTGGAGCAAGGCCGCCAGCCATTCCTCGCGGTTGACCTTGCCGTCCTCCCGATTGCGCTCGATCAGGCCCTTCAAGAAGTCGAACCAGTCGCCGCCGGTCGCGCGTCGTTGCGCCGCCTCCGCCGCCAGACCGAAGACGGCGCCACAGGCGTAGTAGGCGCGGTGTTCGCTGCGCTGGTTGGCCGAGGCCACCGGCTTGACCGCCAGCGTGGTGCAGTCATCGACCTCTTCCTGCAAGGCGGTCATGACATCATAGGTCGGGCTCAGCACCGCCTGTGCGCGCATTGCCATCAGGTCGGCGCCGCCCTCGGTGATCCAGGCCTCACGGCTGAACTCGTACCGGATGGTCTGGCCCAGCCAGAAGTGCGCGCTTTCGTGACCGATGAACCAGCGGGCGTGGTCGCGCATCTCCGTCGATTCCGTGACGACGTTGTCGCCCTCGAAGGCCATGATGATCAGGCCCGGCAGGACGCTGCCGCCCATGCTGCGCAGCTGCGGCGTCGGGCCGTTCCAACTGACCATAATGGTGGGCTTGTCGGTCTGCCCCGGTCCCAGCCGTTCGGCATAGTAGGCGGCGATGCGCGGCGAAAAGGTCTTGATCTCGTCCCCCAGCCAGACCGGCAAACCGGGGTCGATAACTGTCGCCAGACGTGGGCTGTCGACCAGATCGGCCCGCCCGAACAAGACATAGACGTTGCTGCGCTCGGAGACCGGAGCGGCCTGACGTTCGCCTTCGAACAGAACAGGCCCGGCGGCGTCGCGCCATGTGATCCGGGAGTTATCGCTCTCGATCTCGACGTCATTCAGATCCATCGGCAGCGCTTCAGCCGCCTCGGGCGAGGCGATGGGGAACAGGGTGAAATGCCCGGCGTACAGGGCCGCAGAACCGTCCGTGAAGATCAGGGCCGGGTCATAGTCGGCGTTGAGATCCTCCGCCTTGGGCGTCATCCGGATGCGAATGTTGCGAGGGACCGGACCTCCATCCGTGGTGCGAAGGATATCGAAATGCCCCCGGCGCTCCAGAACGACACCCGGTGTTTCGACCGCCCACTGACCTTCGCGCCAGGGCTTGCCGCTTTCCCGCGCCAGCGCCGAGCGCAGGAAGACCCAGGTCGGAGAATCCGACGGCAGGGTGAAGTCCGCCGTCCATCGCTCGCCGTCACGGCTGACGGTCACCAGCGGGACCGGCCTTTCAGCCTCAACCTTGGCGGACGTGGTGCCGCATCCGGTCAGAAGCGCGGCGGCCGCGCAGGCGGCGAGAACGGCTGAACGCATCTGAAAACTCCCTGTATGTTCGAAGCGTAGCCATGGGGCGCAAGAACCGTCAGCTTACGCTTTCGTCACGCTTGGGACCGTGCCAGGGCGCGGGTCGCGGCGGCCAGTTCTTCCGCCATCACCATCTTCAGGCGCTCGGGCGCGACGATCTCCACCTGCTCGCCCCAGCTGAACAGGTGCCAGGCCAGTTCACGCATGCCCGAGGCGCGAAACTTCACTTCCACACTCCCATCAGCCTGATCCTCGACCGACTGGGTCGGGTGCCAACGCCAGCCCTTCGCCTCTGCAGCCCCTTCGGGCGTGATGCGCAGAACCACATCCTCGATGGCGTCCTGATAGATGCCGAACGACTGGCCGGCGAAGACCTGAAGATCGAAGTCGGCGGGCGGAACGGCCACGCCCGGCTCGGCCTTCACCGCGCTCATCCGATCCAGGCGGAAAGTCTTGATGGCTCCGGTCTCGCGCTCGGCGGCGACCAGATAGTTGGCGCGGCCGAACATCAGGCCGCAGGGCGTCATCACCCGCCGCCGCGCCTCGGTGCCCGGACGGCTGTAGATAAAGCCCAGCGGCTGTCCGGCCAGCACCGCCTGCCGGATCTCGGCCAGCACCACTTCGTCGGCCGTGGCGCGGGGACCGGCCTGCACCGCCAGGGTCTCGGCGCGCACCAGCGCTTCGAGGTCCGGCGCCAACCGGTTCAGGGTGGTCGAGCGGACCGCGGACTTCAGCTTGCGCTCCAGGCTTTCCAGCGCCTCGGCCCGAGCCGGTTCGCCGGTCGCGCGCAACCCCTGCGCCGCCCGGGTCAGCTCGATCAGCTCCTCGGCCGTCGGGGCCTGCTCAAAGGCCGACAACCCGCCCCGGATGCGCCAGCGTTTGTACGGCGGGTCGGACACCTCCTCCGCCTGCGGGAACAACGCCACCACCGCATCGCGGATACGCTCGGCGGTCCTGCGGGCGGTCCCCGTCTCGCGCATCATGTCTTCCATGGTCAGGCCTTCCGCGCTGGCCGCCATGCGCCGCGCCAGCTCCAGAACCAGGGCTGCTCTGTCAAATCTCATGCCCGGACCAGAGCATACGACCAAAAATGACGCAACGCTGTTTTAGAACTCCATTCATCGACAGCGACATCGCTTCACGGAGTTCACACATGGCCCGCTTCATTCCCGCCGCCCGCATCGCCGCCAGCCGCTATCTGATCGTTCCCTGCGAGGCCGAAGCCGGCCTGGCCGTCATCTGGGATCGTCTGGAAGAACAGGTGATCGACGTCATCGACGCCCGCCAGTCGGCCCGCTACGCCGAGGAGGACGCGTTGTGGGACGAAGCCCGTCCGCTGTTCGATCCGGCCGGCGACTTCCGGATCGCGGCCTGAGCTCAGGCTGCCTTCGGCTTGGTCCAGCGATCAATCAGGCGTTGGGCCGGCTGTTCCACGAATTTTTGGGCCACTACGGCCAGCGCCACGATCAGGCCGAACAGGCCGATGCCGAACAGATCATTCAGCCAGACCGAGCCGAAGTCGATCCGACGCGCGGGCATCCAGTCCAGCTTGCGTGCGACGATGATGGTCACCACCAGCACGAACATGTGCACCATGTAGATGGCGAACGACCACCGACCGAGGGTGACGATGGGCTTCCTGTCCAGCAGACGGGACAGCGCTCCGTCCTCGCCGGCGAACACCCAGACCGAGGCGACGAACAGCAGGGTCACCAGCACGGTCGCGGGGCCGGTCGCATAGCCGATGAAGGCGCAGACGCAGACCACGGTCGCGACCTCCAGCGCCGTCGCCGCATGCCCCTTGAGCCGCGGGATCGACATCCAGAAGCCTTGCAACAGGCTGCCCAGGAAGAAGCCGTAGACAGCGCGCGGGAAGGCGAAGTCATAGGTGGTGTTCATGTACCGCTTCGCCTGCGTCAGGACGATCACCGCCCCGATCACGGCCAGAACCGCGCCGATCCAGCGCCAGGCCCTGGGGGTCGCCAGCACCAGCAGAGCGAAGACGACATAGCAGCCGACCTCGACGCTCAGGGTCCACGACGGCCCGTTCCAGGTCAGGGACGGATGGATATTGAAGGCCTGAATGAGGAACAGGTTGGAGAAGATCGCCTCCACCGAGCGGTCCCGCGTGAACGGCGTCACACTGTCGAAGTGGAACCACAGACGGCAGAGCTCCAGCCCGATGTAGGCCCCCAGCATCAGCACGTGCAGCGGCCAGACCCGGCCCAGACGACGCACCATGAACCGCCCCCCGTCCGTCGGCGTCTTCAGCCGCTGCGCATAGGCGTGGGCGATGACGAAGCCGGACAGGACGAAGAAGTAGTCGACAAACAGATAGCTGTGCTGGATCAGGCCCCAGTCCCGCCAGTGGCTGGCCACCGGCATGTGGAACATGACCACCAGAATGGCGCACACCCCGCGCAGGGAATCCAGCGCCTCGAAGCGACGGTGAGCGGGATTCGCGGGGGTCGATGTCGGGTTCACGACGGCGTGATAGCGCCGCCCGATGACGCGCGATAGAGCCTTGGTTACAGCGGACCCTCGGGCCGG
Source organism: Brevundimonas sp. M20 (assembly GCF_006547065.1). Taxonomy (NCBI): domain Bacteria; kingdom Pseudomonadati; phylum Pseudomonadota; class Alphaproteobacteria; order Caulobacterales; family Caulobacteraceae; genus Brevundimonas; species Brevundimonas sp. M20. Next base: position 2,216,833 of record NZ_CP041243.1, read on the forward strand.
TGTTTCCGCCGGATCGACGCCACCGAGCGCACCACCAGTTCGCGCAGGACCGCCGGGTCCAGATCGTCCAGCCGGTTCACATACAAACAGCCCACGCTGGCCTTGTGCTTGCCCAGCCGGGTCAGAAGATCGTCAGCACCGTCGAAGTCGCGGAAGACATAGAGGACCAGATTGGCCTTGCGCGGCGAGAAGCCGATTATCGGCCAGTCGCCGGTCGGCCCGCGATAGCAGCCGTAGCCGATGATGGACGGGCCCCACAGCACGGCGGGTTCGCCTGATGCCTCGGTCATCAGGGCGTTGACCGCCTCGGCGTCCACCCGCCGTCGCAGATTCTCCACCGCTGCGATGAAATCAGAAACGGAAGCATCGGTCGGTTTGGTCCTGGGTTCAGCGGGCATCGTCTTCCCTACTCCGCATCCGGTCGTTCCGAAGACTACCGCTCCGGGACCAGCCGCCAAGCGCCGTTTTCAAACAGGATGACCGCCGACCCGCGAAGGCCACCCGCCCCCTCGCCCCAGATCTCGTAGCGCACGCCGGTGGAAAGCGGCCGTGGCGGCGCCGCCGTGACCAGCCCCCGGAACGACTGGCCATAGGTCAGCCGCCGCAGGTTTTCACACCCGCCGTCAGGGTTGGTCAGCCGCCAGTTCGCCTGTTTATCCGGCACGGCGCGCGCCCAGCTCCCGGGCGCTTCCACCGCCATATGAAACTGCTGCAGACAGAGGCCGCCGCCGCGGACCAGCCCGTCATTCCGCCGGATCTCAAGGACCGGTCGCTCAAGCGGCCCCGATATCTCGAGATCGAAGGGCGCCGGACTGCAGCCGGACAACAGAAGGAGCGCCGCGAGCGCAAAAAGCCGTTTCATCCGCTCAGCCTGCGGGCCCGTCGGGATTGTCCCAAGTGACGTTTCCTGACGCCGGTCGTCGCCAGGTCTCATGCGGCTCGGCGTATTTGCGCATGAACGCCTCATCGCTGATGCCCAGCATCGAAAGGGCCGCACGGAATTTCGGCTCATCCAACTGGCGACGCAGGGTGCGGATGCAGTCCACCGACGGACCCTCGTAAGACGAGACACGGGACGCATTTCGCAACGCGCCCCGGTCGATCCGGCTGACCGCCTTGATCCAGTTGGTCAGGGTCCGGGGTTCTTCCGCGGTCGTCGCGCGGCGAAATTCGAACGAGTCGCCATAGGGGAAATGCACCCGGTAGGTGAGGCTCGCCTGCGTCCCCTTCCCGCGTCCGCTGGCCAACCGGCATCCGACCTCGACCCGCTCGGCCGTCCGGAACGGATACAGCTCCTCCCAGTACCCCTGCCGGTCGAGCCCGGAGGCGACCAGTCGGTCGGGAAAGATCAACACCTCGGAACGCAGCGACAGCCCCGTAACGCCCAGGCTGATGAGGCCCAGCACCAGCCACGGCCACCGCACCAGCCGCCACCACCGCGCCGGTTCCCGAAACAACATCAGCGCCCCGAGGATCACGGCGGTCAGACAGCCGGCGAGAAACGCCAGCCCCATCCCGGCCTGTTCTGTCTCCGGCCACCAGAGGATCACCGCGGGCTCACGCGGCCCCATCGCGGAACGCGCCATCTCCCACAATAGCGGAAGGATCACAGGCAGTATCGCGGTGGGGACGATAACCAGCATCACAGCCCGCAGCCGCTTCCCGAGCCGCTCCATGGCGTCCAGCATCGGGGTCGGCCCTCGCGGGGGCTCAGGCGACCAACTCACAGCGCCTTCACGATCCCCTCGACCATCTTCTTGGCGTCGGCGAACAGCATCATGGTATTGTCGCGGAAGAACAGCTCGTTCTCGACGCCCGCATAGCCCGCCGCCATGCCGCGCTTGATGAACAGGACGGTGCCCGCCTTCTCCACGTCGAGGATCGGCATGCCGTAGATGGCGCTGGTCGGATCGGTCTTGGCCGCCGGGTTGGTGACGTCATTGGCGCCGATGACGAAGGCGACGTCACAGCTGCCGAACTCGCTGTTGATGTCCTCCAGCTCAAACACCTCGTCATAGGGGACATTGGCCTCGGCCAGCAGGACGTTCATGTGACCCGGCATCCGGCCCGCGACGGGGTGGATGGCGTATTTCACATCGACCCCCTCCTCCTTCAGCTTGTCGGCCATCTCGCGCAGGGCGTGCTGGGCCTGTGCCACCGCCATGCCGTAGCCGGGCACGATGATGACCTTCGAGGCGTTCTTCATGATGAAGGCCGCGTCGTCGGCCGAGCCCTGTTTGACCGGGCGGGTCTCGACGTGGCCGCCCGCGCCCGCAGCCGCCGCATCACCACCGAAACCGCCAAGAATTACAGAGAAGAAGCTGCGGTTCATGCCCTTGCACATGATGTAGCTCAGGATTGCACCCGAGCTGCCGACCAATGCGCCGGTGATGATCAGGGCGATGTTCTCCAGCGTGAAGCCCAGCGCCGCCGCAGCCCAGCCCGAGTAGGAATTGAGCATCGAGACGACCACCGGCATGTCCGCCCCGCCGATGGGGATGATCAGGGTCGCGCCCAGGATCAGGGCCAGGACGAACACGCCCCAGAAGGCCCAGGTCGCCGTCCCGCCCGAGCCGATCATGACGCCGATCAGCAGGACCAGAGCAAGAGCCAGAGCAATGTTGATCAGGTGCCGCGCGGGCAGGAGGATCGGCGCGCCCGACATATTGCCGTTCAGCTTGGCGAAGGCGATGACCGAGCCGGTGAAGGTGATGGCGCCGATGGCGACGCCGAGGCTCAGTTCGATGATCGACAGGGTCTTGATCCCGCCCTCAGCGGTGGCGATGCCGAAGCTGTCAGGGGCATAGACCGCACCCACCGCCACCAGACAGGCGGCCATGCCGACGAGGCTGTGGAAGGCCGCGACCAGCTGGGGCATCTGGGTCATCTGCACCCGCCCCGCGATCACCGCGCCCGCGCCGCCGCCGACCACCACGCCGCCGACGATCAGACCGGCCGTCAACAGGTCCAGCGCGCCCGAGCTCCAGAGCGTCAGCACCGTCACGCCCACGGCCAGCGCCATGCCGATCATGCCGAAGGTGTTGCCCCGACGGCTGGTCTCCGGGCTGGACAGCCCGCGCAGCGACAGGATGAACAGGACGCCCGCGACCAGATAGGCCAGCGCCGCGATGGATGCGTTCACGCCATTCCCCCCTTGTTATGTTTCATCGGCCCCTTGGCCGGGCAGGCGGTGCGCGTCAGCCGCCACAGGGCCGCGCACACGAACAGGGGCGCCAGCAGGGCCAGCGCCCAGTCGACCACGCTCATCGGCTTTCCCTGTCCCAGAAAGCGCAACAGGATCGACGAGAAGACCAGCACGGTCCCGCAATCCATCTGCCGCAGGCGACGGATCGGATGCTTTTCGATGAACGACCACGCCCACAGGGCCACGCCGATCACCAGACCGACGATCGAGATCCAGAAGACGATGCCGGCGCCGAGGGAATTCACGACGCGGCGGGCCCGGGCTTCGGCTTTTCCTTCTTGCGGTACATGGCCAGCATACGTCGCGTGACCATGAAGCCGCCGAAGATGTTGACGCTGGCGAGCGTAACAGCCGCCACGCCCGCCCCCTTGGCGATCCAGCCGTCTCCGCCCGAGGCTGTCGCGGCGGCGGCGATCAGGCCGCCGACGACGATGACGCTGGAAATGGCGTTGGTCACGGCCATCAGCGGCGTGTGCAGGGCCGGTGTCACACTCCAGACGACGTAATAGCCGACGAAGATCGCCAGCACGAAAATGGCCAGCCGGAAGATGGTGGGATCGACGTGTTCCATCAGCCCTTCACTCCTTCATGCACCACGGCGCCGCCGTTGGTGACCACGGACGCCTTGAGGATTTCATCCTCCAGATCGACCGCCAGCGCGCCGTCCTTCACGAACAGCCCGACGAAAGCGACGAGGTTACGGGCGTAGAGGGCGCTGGCGTCCGCGGCGATCCGGCCCGGCAGGTTGGACCAGCCGACGATCTGGACGCCGTTCGGGGTGGTGACCACCTCGCCCGGCTTCGCGCCCTCGACGTTGCCGCCGTTATCGATGGCCAGATCGACCAGCACCGAGCCGGGCTTCATCGAGGCCACATGCGCCGCCGTGACCAGACGCGGGGCCGGACGGCCGGGGATCAGTGCTGTGGTGATGACGATGTCCTGCTTGACGATGTGCGAGGCCGTCAGCTCGGCCTGCTTGGCCTGATACTCGGCCGACATCGGCTTGGCGTAGCCGGCGGCGGTTTCGGCGGCCTTGAACTCCTCGTCCTCGACGGCGACGAATTTTGCCCCGAGCGACTCGACCTGCTCCTTGGAGGCCGGACGCACATCGGTGGCGGTCACCACCGCGCCCAGACGCCTGGCGGTGGCGATGGCCTGCAGCCCCGCGACGCCCGCGCCCATGACGAAGACCTTGGCCGCGGCGACCGTGCCCGCCGCCGTCATCATCATCGGGAAACCCTTGCCATAGGCGTAGGCGGCCTCGATCACGGCGCGATAGCCGGCGAGGTTGGCCTGCGACGACAGCACGTCCATCACCTGCGCCCGGGTGATGCGCGGCACGAACTCCATGGCGAAGGCGGTCGTCCCGGCCCCGGCCAGCGCCTGCACAGTATCCTTCTCGCGATAGGCGTCGAGCATGGCCGCGACGATCGCGCCGGGCTTCAGGGCGCTGATTTCCTGCGCGGTGGGACCACGCACCTTCAGCAGGATGTCCGCCCCGGTCAGAACCGCCTTGGTGTCCTTGGCCACCGTCGCCCCGGCGGCCTCATAGTCAGCGTCGGGAATGGATGAGCCCGCGCCCGTCCCCGCCTCGACCGTCACGGTCGCGCCCAGCGCGATGAGTTTCTTCACGGTCTCGGGAGTGACGGCGCAGCGCGTCTCGCCTTCACGGCGCTCGCGGGTCACGGCGATGGCGACGGCCAAGCGAATCCCTCCCTCTGTTCTCTCGTTGAGCGACGTTAGGCCGTTCTTCGGCGGCGCGTCAAAACCGCGCCCTCATGGACAGGCGGCCCGCGCTCGACCATAGACGCCGCGTGTCCACCGCCCCCGCCCAAAGTATGCGTCGCAATGATCTGGACTGGATCCGGGTCGCGGCCTTCGGCCTGCTGATCCTGTATCATGTGGCCCTGGTCTATGCGCCGTACGACTGGCACATCCACAGCGCCCACACATTCGGCTGGCTGCATGAAGCGCTGCTGCTGACCAATCCCTGGCGGCTGACCCTGCTGTTCCTCGTCTCGGGCGCGGCCCTGCGCTTCATGACCGGACGGCGCTCTCCGGCACAGACCCTGCGCGCCCGAGCGGAGCGACTGATTCCCCCGCTGATCTTCGGCGCACTGGTGCTGGTGCCGATCCAGTCCTTTGTGGAGGCCATCGACAAGGGCGGCTTCACCGGCAATTTCGCCGACTGGCTGTGGCATGAGTTCAGCCCGTCAGGCCTCGCCAACGGGGTGCCGGTCAATCACCTGTGGTTCATCGTCTACATCGCGGTCTACAGCCTGATCACCATCGGCCTGATGACCCGCCCGACCCTGATGGCGAGGACCGAGTCCTGGCTGGCGCGGAACATGACCGGGTGGCGGCTGGTCGTGATACCTCTGGCCTATCTGGTTGTGATCCGGATCGTGCTGTTCCCGACCTTCGGCATCACCAACAAGCTGACGTGGGATTTCTACAACCACTTCCTGTCGCTGGGGGCCTTCCTGTTCGGCTTCCTGATCGTGCGGCAGGATGCGTTCTGGGCCGAGCTTGAACGCAAACGGCGCCTGTTCGCCGTGATCGCCCTGATCGCCCTGCCGATCATGATGCTGCAGGCGTGGCACCCGGGCGGCGCGACGTGGTTCGGCATTCCGCGCGCGCTCGTCTTCGCCATCGACCAGTGGGCGATGATCGCCGCCCTCCTGGGCTACGCCAGCCGCTATCTGCGTAACACCAAAGGGCCGGCGCTGCCCTACCTCGTGGATGCGACCTTCCCCCTCTATCTGGCGCACCAGACCGTGCTGGTCGTGGCGATGTGGTTCATCCGCCCCGCCGACCTGCCGGCCCCGATCGAGGCGGCCTGTCTGGTCGGCGTCACCTTCGGCGTCAGCCTGCTGATCTACGAGATCGTGCGCCGTATCCCGTTGATCCGCCCGATCTGGGGGCTGAAGCCCTTTCCGGTCCCGGAGGGTCGCGCGAAATACCACCGCCGCCGTCGCCTGCTGTGGATCGGCATGGCGGCGCCGGTGCTGGCGCTGGCCGCCGTGCTGATCGGGGTCGCGACCTGGCCGGGCTTCAATCACGCGACCCAGTACCTCAGCGAACTGGGCGGCGCCTCGGCCCCGCTGCCGCTGATCTTCAACGGCGGGGTCTTCATCGCCGGCGGTATGTGCATCGCGGCCGGCGTGGGCTTCGGCCTGGCGATCCACGCCCTGACCGGCGGCCGCGTCGTGGCGGCCCTGACCGCCGCGGTCTTCATTCTGGCGGGGATCGGCCTGTCGGCTTCCAGCCTCTATCCGTGGCCCGACCCACGGCACATGGCGATCAACCTCGGCCTGGGCATCCAGCTTGCGCCCCTGCTGCTGCTGTGGGGTCTGTGGAAGCACATGGACCTGCGCCGCCTGAAGATTTTCCTGCTGGTCGTCTTCGTCGCCATGGCGGTTCTGACGGTGCTCACCAAGCATCTGGTCTTGCCCGGCACGGTCAATGACGCCAATGTCGGCTGGTGGGAGCGCGCCTACGCGATCATCCTCGTCGGATGGGTGGGAGTCGCCGCCTGGGTGCTGGATCGCCGACTCAAGGCGCATGCCGGGGCTGCGACAGAGGCCGAGTGAGCCTTCAGGCCCTGACGGTCACGCTCCGCAAACCCCCGTACCGTCTGCCTGCTCACATTTTTCTTCGACTCTTCACCATTGCGTGATTGAAAATCGCGCGGAAGTGATCGACATTGTGAGCCGTGTTGCAATGCAACAAGTCCCCTCCGGCGTCCGGCCGGCAGTTGGAACAGAGGCCTGGAACAACGCATGACCCATCAAGCGATCCGGATCGACGCCGCCAACGCCCCTGAAGGCCTTGACGAGCGTCCGGCCTGGACCTGGCTGCCCGAGGAAGCCCCTCTGGCCATGCCGCGTCAGTCCCTGAACAGCTGGGACGCCACCCCTGACGTCCCCACGCCCGTGACCTCGCCCGTCAACGTCGGCGGCCGTCGCCTGCTGCTCACCGCCCTGACCGCTTTTGTTACAGCCCTGGCCCTGATCGCGCCGGTGGCCCTGTTCGCGCGCCATGGCTTCGACGCGCTGGAACTGGTGTCGCTGAGCGTCTTCGCGATTCTCATCACCGCCATCGGTTGCTGGTTCTCCAGCGCCGCCATCGGTTTCTGGGTGCTGCTGACCGGCCGCGAACAGGACGACCTGAGCTTCGCCCCGCATCCGCCCGAGCCGACCCAGCGCACCGCCCTGCTGATGCCGCTGTATAACGAGGACGCCCGCGCGGCCTTCGCGCGTCTGGCCGTGATCGACAACTCACTCGCCCGCCTCGGCGTCTCGGACGCCTTCGACATCTTCGTGCTGAGCGACTCGACCAAGGCCGAGGCCGCCGATCAGGAACGTCAGGCCTATCTGGGCTTCCGCGCCCACGCCCACAGCCGCGTCTTCTATCGCCGCCGTGAGAAGAATATCGAGCGCAAGTGCGGCAACCTGGCCGAATGGACCCACCGCTTCGGCGCCGCCTATCCGTTCATGCTGGTGCTGGACGCCGACTCGACCATGGCCGGTGAGACCATCATGCGCATGGTCGACGCCATGGAGCGCAATCCGGGCATCGGCCTGCTGCAGACCACGCCGACCATCATCAAGGGTCAGACCCTGTTCGCTCGCGTGTCGCAGTTCAGCGTGCGCCTGTACGGTCGCGTCGCCGCCGCTGGTCTGGCCTGGTGGGCCGGTTCGGAAGGCAGCTACTGGGGCCACAACGCCATCCTGCGCACCGAGGCTTTCGCCTCGACCGCCCACCTGCCGATCCTGCCGGGTCGCGAGCCGTTCGGCGGCGCCATCCTGAGCCACGACACCGTCGAGGCCGCCCTGCTGCGCCGCGCCGGCTGGGCCGTGCACGTCACCGCCGCCCTGGACGGCAGCTGTGAAGAAACCCCGGCCACCATGCTGGACTTCATCCAGCGCGACCACCGCTGGTGCCAGGGCAACATGCAGCACCTGGGTCTGCTGAAGACCCGCAGCATGACCGTCATGAACCGCGTTCAGATGGCCATGGGCTTCATGGCCTACTTCTCCTCTCCCCTGTGGCTGGCGTCGCTGGTCGCCGGCATGGTGATCCAGCTGCAGTACCCGACCGACTGGTCGTCGTTCGCCTACCTGCTGAATCCCGAGTTCTCGCCCTTCATGCTGGCCACCCTGCTGTCGGGCGTGCTGCTGATCGGACCCAAGGTCATGGGCGGCCTGCTGGTTCTCAGCCGTCCGCGCGAGCGCCGCGCCTTCGGCGGCGGCAAACGCATCGCCAAGGGCATGGCCATGGAAATCTTCCTGTCGGCCCTGATCGCTCCGATCATGATGGTCGCCAACACCAAGGCCATCATCCAGATCGCCTCCGGCCACGACGCCGGCTGGAAGGCCCAGGACCGCGACGCCGACGGCGTCAGCTGGCGCGACGCCTTCCGCGCCATGCGCTGGCAGATGGCCACGGGCCTGCTGTTCTGCGTCGGTCTGTGCTTCCGCCCGGATCTCGTCACCTGGTTCGCCCCGGTGGTCCTGCCTCTGCTGTTCTCGGCTCCGCTGGTGGTCCTGACCTCGCGTCGCCGTCTGGGCGACGCCGCCGCCAAGGCCGGCTATCTGGCTGTCCCGGACGAGGCGGGCGTCAGCGTCAGCACCATCCCCAGCGCCCCGCAGGCTTCCGCCCTGCGCGCCGTCGCCGGGGTCTGACCGGAGGCCTGCACGCCGCGGCCACGCCTTCCCAACGCCCCTCGTCTCTCCGGCGCAGGGGCGTTGTCGTATCCGGCCTCCACAACGCCCCCGGCCCGGAATCGCGGGCATGAAAAAGCCGGGCTGCGCGAACAGCCCGGCTCTTCAATCACCCGGATCAGACCGCCGCGGCCGAAGCGCGGCCCGGTCGTCAGTGCTTCTTCGGCGAACGCAGGAAGAATATGCCCACGGCCAGCAGGACGATCGCCGCGCCGGCGCCGACCAGCAGGCTGCCGTCGTACATGAAGCCGATCGTCAGGAAGGTCAGCAGGACGGCAATGCCCAGCGAGCCATACTTCGACAGGACCATGAACAGGTCGTAGGTCGACTTCTGCTCCTGGATTTCCATGCTGCCGCGAACGTAGTCGTCGTGTGCGTGAGGATCAGCCATAGGTCGGGTCCGGATTCGGAAAGGAAGAGTTCGCCGCCCTTATAGCGTTGCGGCGCTCAGGCTCAAGCGGGCGGCGCGATTTCGCCTTGGTCGAGCGCCGCCAGAACGTCGCGGGTGAAGGCGATGGGATCGAACCGCTTTCCGGTCGGGTCCTCGCCCCGGCGAACGATGACGATGTTCCGGCTGGGCACGATGATGACGTACTGGCCCCGGTTGCCGTTGGCCGAGATGGTGTCCGGCGGAATGCCCTCCGACCGGTTCATCAGCCAGAAGGTCGCGCCATAGCCCTGCAGGCCGTCCGGCTGCGGCCCGGAGGGCGTAGAGACATACTCCAGCCAGTTCTCCGGCAGGATGCGCTCGCCCTCCCAGACGCCGTTATTGGCGTACAGCTGACCGAAACGGGCGAGGTCGCGGGCTGTGCTCCAGACTTGGCTGGAGAGAACATAGTTCCCGCGCCAATCGGTCTCGGCGACCGTGTCAGTCATCCCCAGACGTTCGAACAGTTCCAGCGGCGGATGAGCCCGGAACGTTGGCTTGATCGCCATCACCGCCAGCAAAATATCGTTGTTGGCATAGCGGAACCGCGTCCCCGGCGGGGCGATCAGTGGCCAGCCCGTCACCTGCTCGTCTACCCCGACCCCGCCAAAATAGATGGCGTCCGTGCGGTTCCCCGCCGTGTCGCTGGTCAGGCCCGAGGCCATTCGCAGCAATTGGTCGAGCGTAATCGTGGCGCGCGGATCACCATCCCCGTAATCCCGGGGGTCCATATCCGCTGGAGAGAGCCAGTCGGCGATGTCGGCGCGGGCGTATACGTTGACCTCGCCGCGTTGCACCGCCGCTCCAACGATCGTTCCGGCCAGACTCTTCGCCACTGACCAAGTCCGTTGGGGCGTGTCCACGCCGAAGCCTTCGGCATACCGTTCCGCAACGATCCGGCCGTTCTGAAGAACAATCACCGCCGTGGTGTTGGCGCCTTCTCCGAACTCACCGTCGAAGGCGCCACTGACAGCGTCATCCAAACCCACCGCATTTCCGCTGGGATCGGCCAGTTCCAACGGGAGGCCCGACGTCCGAAAACCCTCGTGATCGATATGCCAGCGCGGCCCCTTCGACCCCACAGGCAGAATGCGACACCCGGAAAGACGCATGTAGGCCGCAAACCGTGGAGGCATCGCGTCATCCCACACGACGGAGACCCCGTCCTCGGTGATCTCGACCGGCATCTCGCGCGCCAGCGCGTCCAGCTCCGGATAGATCCCGACGAGCTCGTTGGCCTCGACGCTCTCCAACGTCCGCGTCGTACCCGCCGCCTCGGCATTCTTCAGGGCGCTGCACACCGTCAACGCCTTGTACCCCGCCGCCATGGCGCGGGTGGCCGGGGACGTCGCGGGCGCCGGGGTCTGGGCGGCGGCGGGCAGGGCGAGGGCGGCGGCCGCCGCGAAGATCAGGAAGCGCATGGCCGGGACGGTCGCCCGCCCCCGTCCGACCGTCAACTCAGACCAGCGCCTCGAACTGGTCGATCAGCCGCTCCAGCCGCTTGGTCCCGATGGCCCAGAAGGCCGGATCGCGCGGGTTGAGGCCGAACGGGGCCAGCGCCTCGACATAGCCCTTGGACCCGCCGCCCGCGAGAAGCTCACGGTACAGGGGCGTGAAGGCCTGCGGGTCCTTCGCCCGCGTCTCCATCAACGCCGCCACCAGCAGGTCGCCGAAGGCGTAGGCATAGACGTAGAACGGCGAGTGGACGAAGTGGCTGACATAGCTCCACCAGTGCTCGTACCCCGGGTTCAGCGTCACCGCCGGGCCCAGACTGGCACCCATCTCCTCCAGCCAGATCTCGCCGATCCGCTCGACCGGGACTTCGCCCTTCGCCCGCTCGTCGTGGAAGCGGGTCTCGAAGCGGTGGAAGGCGATCTGGCGCACCACGGTGTTCAACCCGTCCTCGATCCGCCCGGCCAACAGGCCGCGCTTCTCCGCCTCAGGAGCCGTCTTCAGCAAGCGGTCGAAGGTCAGGCCCTCGGCGAAGATCGAGGCGGTCTCGGCCAGTGTCAGGGGCGTATCGGCCAGCAGGCTGCCCTGCCCCGCCGCCAGCGTCTGGTGCACGCCATGACCCAGCTCATGCGCCAGCGTCAGCACGTCCCGCCGCTCGCCCATCCAGTTCAGAAACACATAGGGGTGCCGGTCCGAGGTCACCGGATGGGCGTAGGCGCCCGACTGCTTGCCCGGACGCGCCTTGCCGTCGATCCACGGCCTGTCGAAGAAGCCCTGCGCCCGACCGGCGAAATCGCCGCCCAGATCACCAAAGCTGTCCAGCACCAGCGCCTTGCCCGCCGACCAGTCGTATCCACGCGGCGCCGTGGTCTCCAGCGGGGCGTTGCGATCCCACTGGTCCAGCTTCGCCTTGCCCAGCACCTTCGCCTTCAGGGCGTAGTAGCGATGCGACAGCACCGGATAGGCGGCGGTCACGGCCTCGGCCATCGCGTCGACGGATTCGCCATGCACCTCATTGGAAAGATGGCGGCCGTCAGCGGGGCGTTTGAAGCCGCGCCATTTATCTTCCAGCGCCTTGTCGGCGGCCACGGTGTTCAGCACCAGCGCCATGGTCGAGGCGCGAGCGGCCAGCGCCTCATCCAGCCCCTGCGCGGCGGCCTTGCGCCTCGCTTCCTTCGGGTCCGACAGCCGGTTCAGCGCCTCGGCGAGAGTCAGTTCATCCTTGCCCGCCTTCACCTTCATGGCCGCCAGCGTCTCATCGAACAGGCGCGGCCACTGGGCGCTGATCGGCCCACGCTCGGCCAGAAAGGTCTCCAGCTCCTGAGACAGCTCGTGCGGCTTCATCGCCCGCGTCCGGCGCAGCCAGGGACTCCAGCGGGCGGCGGCCGGATACGCCTTCAGCGCGGCCTCGACCGCATCGTCGTCCAGTTGGTTGATCTCCAGCGTGACCCAGACGGTCGGGGTGGCGATGGCCGTCAGCTTCTCGCGCACCGTGGCTTCAAAGCCCTGCGCGCCCGCGTCATTGCGGTTGGTCGAGGCGGCCAGGAAGGCGTAGGCCCCCAGCGCACCCAGAACATCCGACGCCTGCTCATACAGGGTGATGACCCGGTCCAGCCGCTGTCCCAGCAGCGCCGGATCGGTCTGCGCCGCCGCCAACTGCCCTTGCAGTCTGTTCAACTCGGCGACCAGCGCCCGCGCGCGCTCCAGATCGGTTTCGATGCGGGCGTCCTCGCGAGAGGCGTACAGGTCGGACAAATCCCAGACGGGGGCGTCCAGCGAATCGACGGGGGTCTTGAAGGGGGCGTTCATGCCTTCCGTTGTGGGGACGCGAACGCTCCGGCGCAACAGTCGGGCCGTCGCGCGACGAACGACCGCGAGGCGCCCTACTTGCTGCGCGACGGAGCCGGCGACGGGACCGCATCGTCCGTCAAGCCTGCGCCCGCCCGCATGTCGCGACGCAGCGCCTGCAATTCAGCGGGGGTGCACCCGTAGTGCTGGCACATTCGGGTCGCCATTTTCTCGAGCATCTGGGGCAGGACAGCCATCACCGCGCGGTTCGCTTCCGGCATTACCGCCATGCTCTTGCGCGCGATCTCCCGGCCCATGGGCGTGTCGAAGAAACCGACCATGGCTTCCAGCTCCGGCTCGGTGAAAACCGTCGCGAAAACCGGAACCATCTCATTGATCATCGCCGGGACCATGTCGGCCGTAAGCTCGGCCGTCAGACTGACGATGAAGCGACGATCAGCGTCGGGCAGGCCCTGCATACTCTGGTCGTTGGCCATCTCCTCGCCCAGCATCTCGTGGATCACGCCTTCGAACTGGTCGGTCAGCATCAGTTCGAGGTAGCGACGGCTCAACTCCAGCTGATGCGGAGATGGCGCCCGCTCCGCCGTAGGCGGGCGAACCTGAATCAGGCGCTCGCCCTGCTGGGCCAACGCCGGCGTGGCGATCAGGCAGGTCGCGGCCAGCAGGCCTGCGGCGCCAGCGGAAATGAAACGCATGATGGTGTCCCCCGGTTCGCGCCATTGTTTCGCGAAGCCCCCGCTGGACACAATCGTCTATTTGCGAAATTTTCGAATGATATCCGCCAGATCGACTTCGGAGACACAGGCCGCGGCCTGCTCCGTCGACATCCACACGCGTTCCCGCTGTCCCTGTTCCTGCCAGGTGTCGTGAACCGTCGTGACCTCCAGCGCATAGACCGAGACCACGCACCAGCGTGGCGCCCGGCGCTTCAGCATTTTCAGGTAGCGGAAGGTGCCCAGCGGCTCATGGCCCAGCGTGCCCTCAACCCCGGCCTCCTCCAGAGCCTCGACGGCGGCGGCTTCGGCGTCGGTCAGGCCCGGCATGCGGCCGCCCTTGGGCGTGACCCAGCGCCGGGTCTCGCGCGATGTGACCAGCAGAATCTCGATCCCGTCAGCCCCTCGCCGCCACGGCAGGGCCGCCACCTGACGACGCTCGGCGCGTTCAGTGCGGATCACATCGCTGGCCATCAGGTTGGAAACCCGCCGAACAAACACCTATCCCGGCTCGTCGGCCAAGAAGCCCCCTAGTCCCCCGGAGGGCTCATCACGTCAATCCGTCAGCCTGCGGATAATTTGTCATACGTCAGCGGCGGGATTTGGCCGCCGCATCGCCCATGGCCTCGCAGTCGAACCGAAGACAGAATTTCTCGCCCATCGCGGTCGCGCTGGTCAGGAGATGAGGCATCATCGCCTGCTGCAGGGCCATCCCCGCTTCCAGGTTCTTGCGAGCGATCGAGCGTCCCATGGGCGTCTCGTAGAAGGCCACCACCGCCTCCAGTTCAGCCGCTGTGAAGGTGTCCGCCACCTCGGCCCGGACCTCGGTGATGGCCATGGTCAGGGCCTCATCGAAGATTACGGTGAACTGGTCCGCCAGCCAGGTCCGCTGATCATCCGGCAGATCCATTTCGCCGTAGCCTGCCTCGATATACTCGCGCAGCAACTTGGTGGAGTCCGCGCCCTGCGTCAGATGCAGGTAACGCCCCGCCAGATCCAGCTGATGTTGGCGCGCGGCGTCAGGCGCATCCTGCGCCAGCACCGGTCCCGCGCACAGCGACAGAACCGTGATCAGAAGAGCCAGAAACCGCATGACGTATCCCCCGGAAAATCGACCAATGTTCACCCGGAGGTTCGGTGACCGCAAATGGAATCGTTCTTCACAGGGCGTTTTCGGCCATTTGTGGCCATTTCACAGGGTCCGCGCGTCGTAGGCCCTGCGCGCTGCGTCCACATCCGACATGCGGGTCTCCGCCCAATCGATCATCGGCGAAAGAGCCGTGACCAGTGTACGCCCCAATGGCGTGATCTCATAAGTCACGCTGACCGGAACGGTCGGCTCGACATGGCGGGTCGCCAGCCCGTCCCGCTCCATCTGGCGCAAGGTCTGGCTGAGCATCTTCTGCGACACCCCGCCGATCCTTCGCTTCAGCGCATTGAACCGCATCGGCTCCTCGTCGAGCGTCGTCAGCAACAGGGTCGTCCACTTGTCCGCGATCCGGTCCAGCAACTGCCGGGTCGGACATTCAGCGGCATGGACATCGCCCCGCTCAAACGCCGGGGCGGTTTCGCCTGGGTGACCAGATGAGATTTCGGTGCCTTCTTGCATAGCTGATCTCCATATCGCACCTGGTCTCCATTGGAAACCACCAAGGAACCTCCGCAATGAAGATCGTCGTCCTGGGCGCCAGCGGCCGCGCCGGCTCGGAAATCACTAGGGAAGCCGCCGCGCGCGGCCACACCGTCACCGCCATCGCCCGCAAGCCCGAGGCCATCCCGACTGCCGACGGCGTCACCGCTGTCGCCGGGGATGCGTCGGACGCCGCTGCCCTCGCGCCCCTGCTCAAGGGCGCGGACGCCGTCATCAGCGCCCTGCATTTCGACGTCCCGGCCGAGACCCTGCTCGCTGCGCTGCGTGAGGCAGGCGTGCCCCGCCTGCTGGTCACCGGCGGCGCCGCCAGCCTTGAAGTCGCCCCCGGCGTCCGCGTCATCGATACGCCGGAGTTCCCCGAAGAATGGAAGGTCTTCGCCCAGGGCGGCATCACCTTCCTGGATCATCTGCGGGGCGTCAGCGACGTGGACTGGACCTTCTTCTCCCCGGCCGCCCTCATCGAGGAGACCCCGCGCCTGGGCCACTACCGCACCGACACCGACACCCTCGTGGTCGATGAGAAGGGCGAAAGCCGCATCAGCTTCGCCGACTACGCCATCGCCATGATCGACGAGCTGGAGCAGCCGAAGCACAGCCGCGCCCGTTTCACCGCCGCCTACTGAGATTCCGGCAGGGCGAGTTTATCGCCCCCTTCCGACGGAAGGCTCAAACAACGCAAAGCCCCGGAAGAGCGATCTTCCGGGGCTTTCACGCGTTTGCGCGACAGAAGGGTCTCAGCCGCCCGCCGGGTAACCCTGCATCATCGCGGCCTTCACCGCGCGTCTCTGATCCGCGCTGCACTCCAGCCGGTCGCACAATCGGTCGGCCATCTCGCCCATGACGCCGGGGATGACCGCTTGCGCCACCTCAGCCATGCGCGGCGCCGCGGCGGCGCTCTTGCGGACCAGCGACTGACCGACGTCGCTTTCGTAGAAGGCCACCAGCGCCCGCAGCTCCTCAACCGTGAAGATGTCGGCATAGATCGGCGCCATGGCGTCGAACATGCGAGGCATCATGACCTCGATCATTTCGCCGGTGACCTCCCGGATGATCTGATTTTGCTCGGCCGGAATGTTCGGATTCTCCGGCATCATGGTGGTCATCATCTGGCGCATCGAGGCCGCCAGCTGGTCTCCCTGGATCAGCACGATGAACCTGTTCGCCAGCGCCAGACGCTCGGCCGCCTCTCCCTGCGTCGCCGTCTGGGGCGCAGGTTGGGCCGCGATCTGCGCGTGAACAGCCGCAGGCGCGGCCATGAGCGTCAGGGCCAGCATCAGGCCCGCGAACAATCTGAACATATCGTCCCCCGAAAAGAGCCGGACCATCACCGCAAGCGTCGGTCCGGACAAGCAAAAACGGCGGGGATCGCTCCCCGCCGTTCCTGTGTCTTTCGACTGTAGCGACCTATCAGGCGCCCAGCGAAGCCGGATCCACCTTGAAGCCCGGGCCCATCGTCGACGACAGGCTGATCTTCTTGATGTAGGCGCCCTTGGCGCCCGACGGCTTGGCGCGGTTCAGCGCGTCCACGTAAGCCTTCACGTTGGCTTCCAGGGCGTCCTGGGTGAACGAGGCCTTGCCGATGCCGCCGTGAGCGATACCGGCCTTCTCGACGCGGAACTCAACCGCACCGCCCTTGGCGTCCTTGACGGCCTGGGCGACGTTCGGGGTCACGGTGCCGACCTTCGGGTTCGGCATCAGGCCGCGCGGGCCCAGCACCTTACCCAGACGGCCGACGAGGGCCATCATGTCCGGCGACGCGATCACGCGGTCGAAGTCCATCAGGCCGCCGTTGATCTGCTCGTACAGATCCTCGGCGCCGACGTATTCAGCGCCGGCGGCGCGGGCTTCATCCGCCTTGGCGTCCTTGGCGAAAACGGCGACGCGAACGTCACGGCCGGTGCCCGACGGCAGGTTGACGACGCCACGGACCTGTTGGTCGGCGTGACGCGGGTCGACGCCCAGGTTGACGGCGATCTCGATCGACTCGTCGAACTTGGCCTTGGCGTTGTCCTTGACCAGCTTGATCGCCTCCGAGAACGAGATCAGTTCTTCGGTGACGCCGACGCGGGCTTTTTGAGCCTTGGTTTGCTTGGCCATGTGCTTAGCCCTCCACGACTTCGAGGCCCATCGCGCGGGCCGAGCCTTCGATGATCTTCGCCGCGGCGTCGAGATCGTTGGCGTTAAGATCCTTCATCTTCTTCTCGGCGATCTCGCGCAGTTGCGACTGCTTGATCTTGCCGGCGACTTCACGACCGACCAGCTTGGAACCCGACTTCAGGCCGGTGGCCTGCTTCAGGTACCAGGTCGCCGGCGGCGTCTTGGTGATGAAGGTGAACGACTTGTCCTGGTAGACGGTGATGACGGTCGGAAGCGGGGTGCCCTTGGCTTCCTTCTCGGTCCGCGCGTTGAACTCCTTGCAGAAGCCCATGATGTTCACGCCGCGTTGACCCAGAGCCGGGCCGATCGGGGGCGAAGGCGTGGCCGAACCGGCCGGCACTTGCAGCTTGATATAGCCGAGAATCTTCTTGGCCATTGGTCTCTCCTATTCGGTAGCCCGGAACTGAATCCGGACCGGTGAGCCGTGGTGCGGCATGGCTGCCTCCCACGGATTTACGCGATTGCTCGCGCCGCCCTGTTCAGAGCGAGGCGCGCGTATAGCGGACGGGGGGCTGAATTGCAAACGGCGACCCCCGACCTTTCGGTGGGGGCCGCCGCCGCGAAATCCATGGTGAGACCGTGGCTTACGCCGCGACCTTCTCCACCTGATTGTACTCCAGATCCACCGGGGTCGGGCGGCCGAAGATCGACACGGCCACGCGCAGACGGGCGTGTTCCTCGTCGACGCTCTCGACCTGGCCGTCGAAGCTGGCGAACGGGCCGTCGATGACCTTGACGGTCTCGCCGATGTCGAAGCGGATGGTGGGCTTCGGACGCTCGACGCCCTCTTCCACCTGACCGACGATCTGCTGGACCTCACGCTCCGAGACCGGCAGCGGCTTGGTGCCGCCCGCGGCGCCCAGGAAGCCGGTGACCTTCGGGGTGTTCTTGACCAGGTGGTAGGCGTTGTCGGTCATCTCCATCTTCACCAGGACATAGCCCGGGAAGAATTTGCGCTCCGAGTTCACCTTGCGGCCGCGGCGCACTTCCACGACCTCTTCGGTCGGGACCAGGATTTCCGAGAAATTATCCTCGAGGCCCTGCTGCTTGGCCTGCTCGCGCAGTTGCTCGGCCACCTTCTTCTCGAAATTCGAGTAGGCGTTGACGATGTACCACTTGTGGCGCGGATTGGCGGGCTTGGCGACGTCGGTCATTGGGTCAGTCTCTCTTACTGGCCGATCGCGAGGACGACCTGCGACAGGCGCGTCAGGCCGAAGTCCACAACGGCGAAGAAGACGGTGGCGATCGCCACCATGATGAAGACCATCACCGAGGTGATCCACGTCTCCTTGCGGCTCGGCCAGACGATCTTGCGGCCTTCGGCGCGGACCTGGCTGATGAACTGCGGGATCGACGTGCGCTTCTTCGGGGCCGGGGCGTCAGCCGAGACGGCGCTGCCGGCGATGGCCGGTTGAGCGGTCTGGGGGCGGCGTCCCGAAGGAGTCTTGGCCTTGGCCATGCGGCGTCTCTTCAAACAATCAAGCCTGTCGGAACCAGATGGGAACTCCCATCCGGTTCCGACAGGGGGAAAATGGCAGGAGTTGGGGGACTCGAACCCACGACCCCCGGTTTTGGAGACCGGTGCTCTACCAGCTGAGCTAAACTCCTGGAGCAGAAAGTCAAAGACGTCGGGGTGTCCCGACCGCGTTCGCTTTCGCCAGAGGCGGGGCTATGCCCCACCCCGCCGCCGTTTTCAAGCGCAGTTACCGCTGAATAGGCATATCGACGCAAGAAGACTGCGGATCAGTCCTCCTGATGGGCCGCGACGGCTTCCGCCTCATCAGACTTGCCGACCACTTCACGGAACAGAAGCTTGTCGATCCGGCGGTCGTCCATGTCGATGACCTCGACCTCGAAACGCCCCAGTTGCAGCACTTCGCCCTCGTCGGGGACGCGCGACAGCTGATGCAGCACCAGACCGGCGACAGTGTGGAAACCTTCGGCCTCGCCGAAATCCTCGCCCAGTTCGTCGGAAAGCTCCTCAAGGTCGGTCTGGCCGTCCACCATCCAGGTGCCGTCCTCGCGCTGACGGATATAGGCCTCGGCCTCGTCGTGACCCTCGTCGAAATCGCCCGCGATCATTTCCAGCAGGTCGGTGGCGGTCACCACGCCCTCGAACGCACCGAATTCGTCCACAAGGAAGGCCATGTGAACCTTGGAAGACTTCAGAATCTCCAGCGCCTTCAGCACGGACGTCGACTGCGGGATGAAGGCCGGGGTCTGGACCAGCGATTCGACATCGAACTTGCCGTGGGTCAGCAGGCTGTCCAGCAGGTCCTTCTTGTGCACCACGCCCAGCGGGTTATCGACGTCGTTCTCACGCGCGACCACGATCCGCGAATAGGGACAGGTGCGGATTTCCTCGCGCAGCTGCTTTTCGGTGTCATCCAGCGCGATCCAGAAAACCTCGTGACGCGGGGTCATGGCCACCCGGATGGGGCGGTCGCCGAGCGTCAGGATCTCCTCGATCATCTCCTGCTCTTCCGGCTCGATCAGACCAGCCGAGGTGCCCTCGGCGATCATGGTCTCCACCTCTTCCTGGGTAACGTCCGAACCGTCGCGATCCTTGACGCCCAGCACTTTCAGGATGCCCGAGGTCGAGGCCGTCAGCAGCAGGACGAACGGCTTGAGCACCAGGGCCAGGGTCGAAATCGGCCCGGCCATCTTGGCGGCCACGGCCTCCGGGAAGATCAACGCGATCCGCTTGGGCACCAGTTCGCCGACGATCAGCGACACATAGGTGATGAACACAACGACGATGGCCGTCGCGATGGCCTCCGACCACGGCGCGACGGCCGGGATCGTCGTTTCGAGAATGTGGTTCAGCTCGCCCGCGATGGCGGCCTGACCGTAGGCGCCCGCCAGAATGCCGATGGCCGTGATGCCGACCTGCACAGCCGACAGAAAGTGGGTCGGGTTTTCGGCCAGCTTCAGTGCGGCGCGCGCGCCCCGGTCTCCCCGCTCCGCGCGGCTCTGGAGTTTTGACTTCCGCGACGAGACGACCGCGAGTTCGGTCATGGCGAAAACGCCGTTGAGCACCACAAGGAGCAGAACGACGGCGATTGCGATGGCTAACATCTAGGGGGAGGAGGACCAGCGCGGCGCAACAAACGGCGTCCGCAGGGGTGATGATAAGGGCGTTTCGCCCTGACCGCCACGGTTTTGCTGAAATTCAGTCCGCCTGCGCGCTTATGGCCACGCCCGATGGGGCCTGATCCGGGCGTGCGGCGGCGCAGGCCGCCATCCCGATCAGGACGCCGATGAACAGACCGATGTGCAGTGCGCGACGCATGAGGGTTACCGAAACCTTAACAATCTCTCGCGCACAAGAGGCCAGGATTCGACCACGGACAAGGCGGCGCCTGCCGCCGGTTGCGGCGTTCACAGCGCCACATCCCCCCACAGGCGAACGGCGACCGGATAGAAAGAGAAGGCCATGCGAAGCCTGATGCGCTGGATCATTGGAACGGCCGTCGCCGGCGCGGCCGCCCTGACGCTCTGCGCCGGTCTGATCGTTGCGGACGGCCTGACCGACGAGGTTCGTCCGAGCGACGTCGCCGTGGTTCTGGGGTCGAAGGTCAATCCGGACGGAACGCCCTCCCCTCGCCTCGCCGCCCGTCTGGGTCGGGCGCTGGAGCTTTACCGGGCGGGCGTCACGCCCCGGATTCTGGTCAGTGGCGGCACGGGGATCGAGGGCGTGCCGGAGGGCACGGCGATGAAGCGCTGGCTGGTCTCACAGGGCGTGCCGGACGCCGCGGTCATCGTCGATGACCAGGGCGTCGACACCCGCGCCACCGCCCGCAACGCGACCGCCCTGATGCGCGCCCATGACCTGCGCAGCGCCATCGTGGTCAGCCAGTATTTCCACATCCCGCGCACCAGGCTGGCGTTCGCGCAGGAAGGCCTGCCCGGCGTCGGGTCGGCCCACCCTGACTATTTCGAGCCGCGCGACCTCTACGCCATCGCTCGCGAGGTCCCGGGCTATGCGAGCTATCTGTTGCGGTAGTCGCCGTCAGCCAGCGGCGGCCATCAACTGCCGGATCAGGGCGCTGATCAGGACGAAGGCGATCACCGCCACCCAGGCCCAGGGAATTCCGCTCGGCTCATCCCCCGCCCTGCCGGAGCGTCGGTTCGAGACCGGTACATCCGGTCCCTGCACCGGGAAGGTGATGCCGTTCATTCCGCGCGCCTTCTCGACGAAGGCCTTGTACGCCTCCATCGCCTCGACCGGCACGTCGTCGCCCGGAACGACCAGCATGATCTGATGCAGCCCCTCGCGCGGACTGGTCCACTCGAAGCTGCTCTCCAGATACAGGCCCACCGGTCCGCGCGCGGAAATCCGCCAAGGTGTGATGTCCACCGGACGGGCGAAGCGGAACACCCGGCGCGTCTCGATGCGGCGCGGCAGTCCCATGTCCAGCGGCGTCGAGCGGCTACCCGAGATTTCCATCAGATGCGGGCCGACCACATCATCGCGGGAGATGAAGACCCGGGCGCCGTTGTCCCGGTTGGCGAACGGCTCACTTACGCGATAGCGCTCGATCACGGTCAGGACGTTCTCGACCGCATCATCCCGCACCTCGTGGTCCGCCAGGGCGGTCAGGGGCGAGTGGATTTCCCGCTCAAGCCCCTCACGCATGGACCGCGCGGCGCCGTCCCGACTCTGGTTCCCCAGCCAGTGCCGGACCCCGTCCGCGCGCCAGCTCCGGTAGGTGGTGGTCAGGGTCAGCTCGGCCGGTTCGGCGGCGTTGGCGGGAATGTCCCAGACTTCCTCGAACGTATTGGTGGTGCGCAGCCTGGCGCGGGGCATCGCCTCCAGCTTCGCATCCGCCTCCAGCGGCAGGGCGAAATCGAACATGGCGCGCGTCACATGCTCCAGATCGCCGGCCTGCGGCGACATGGTCGGATCCAGCCACAGCGTTCCGCCGTTCAGCCGCACCCGAACGATGCAGTGGTTGAACGCCAGCACATGCGGCAGTCCCTGCGGCAGTTCCTCGCCCCGCATCGTGTTCACAAGCGCGCAGACGGCGTCGATCCCCATTGTCCGCAGCACGGCGGTCAGCAGCAGTGACGCATCCTTGCAGTCGCCGTAGCGGGTCTCCCAGATCGTCTCCAGCGGGCGCGGGCGATAGCCGCCCTCCCCGATGCTGACCGAATGATAGCGCAGCATCGACTGCACCATCCGCAAGGCGGCGGGAATGCGGGCGGCGGGCTTGGGATGCGCGGCCTCAAGGGCGCGGACGTCAGCCGCCAGCCCCTCCGGCAGGGTGACGGCCTCATAGAAGGGCCGGAACACATCCGCGATGGCCGACCAGTCCACATCGTCGGCGATGTGACCGCTCGAATACCCGTTCCACGAATGCGGCGTTCCTTGCGGAATGGTCATCGGGACCGCGTCCACCGCCTCCCACTCCAGCACCCGCACTCCGCCCTCGACGGTGTCGCGAGTGGTGACGGGCGCGCCGGTGGAGTGCAGCGCCAGCTTCCGATCCGTCGGCGCCCGCAGGGTGCATCGCGTCTCCACGACCGGGATGCTCCACTGCAGGATGAAGGACCAGCTGAACAGGCCGCCCAGCGCGGGCGGTGCGCCGATCACGGACAGGATGGTCTCGACCACATCGCCTTCGCGAATGTCGGGGATGACCATGTGGGCGGTCATCCGTCCGTCGTAGACGGCCCGCTCCATGTTCAGTTCGCGCTGGATGACCTCGAAGGCCTCGGGGCGGCCCGCCTCCCGGACCGCGCCGTCACGGTGGACGCGCACCGCGTGGATCACGACGCGTTCGTACTCGGGATTGAAGTGAACGCTGACGGAGGCGGCGGGCTGAAGGCCCTCGCTGCCGGTCACCTGCACGATGTTGCGGCTGGTGTAGACCGGCTCCGGTCCCGTCAGGTCGAACTGGCTCTGCGACAGCCAGTGGCAAAGCCCGCCCGAGGTCAGATCCCGCGGATCACGCCCCTCCATCCTGGCCGGGACCAACTCGAAGCTGGCCGGCGCCGGCGCGAACTCAAGCCGCGACCGGGGCGAGACAGGACTATCGTAACTCATGGAACACATCCCCCAACCCACGATAGGCGAAAGCATGGTCTGTTGAGAAGGCCAAAGAAAACGGCCCCCGGATCGCTCCGGGGGCCGTCTCTTTTTGTCAGCCTGTGTTCGGCTCGCGGACGCTCACGGCTTGAGGCTCATGCGCTCAAGAAGCGAGCGACCGCGTCGCGAGCGTTGGCGCTGCGGGACCGTCGATTACTCGATGATCTTTGCGACGACGCCGGCGCCGACGGTGCGGCCGCCTTCACGGATGGCGAAGCGCAGGCCCTGATCCATGGCGATCGGGGTGATCAGCTCGACGCTCAGCTCGGCGTTGTCGCCGGGCATGATCATCTCGACACCTTCCTTCAGGTGCACGATGCCGGTCACGTCCGTCGTGCGGAAGTAGAACTGCGGACGGTAGTTGGTGAAGAACGGCGTGTGACGGCCGCCCTCTTCCTTCGTCAGGATGTAGGCTTCGGCCTGGAACTTGGTGTGCGGGGTGATCGAACCCGGCTTGCACAGAACCTGACCGCGCTCGACGTCTTCACGCTTGGTGCCGCGCAGCAGAACGCCGACGTTGTCACCGGCCTGACCCTGATCCAGCAGCTTGCGGAACATTTCCACGCCCGTGCAGGTCGTCTTCTGGACCGGACGGATGCCGACGATCTCGACTTCCTCACCGACCTTGACGATGCCCTTCTCGACGCGACCGGTCACCACGGTGCCGCGGCCCGAGATCGAGAAGACGTCTTCCACCGGCATCAGGAACGGCAGGTCCACCGGACGTTCCGGCTGCGGGATGTAGGCGTCGACGGTTTCCATCAGCGCCAGAACGCGTTGTTCGCCGATTTCCGGGTTCACGCCGTCGGTCGCGGCCTTGGCCGAGCCCTTGGTGATCGGAATCTCGTCACCCGGGAACTGGTACGACGACAGCAGCTCGCGCACTTCCATCTCGACCAGCTCGAGCAGCTCTTCGTCGTCGACCAGGTCGACCTTGTTCATGAACACGACCAGAGCCGGAACGCCGACCTGACGGGCCAGCAGGATGTGCTCGCGCGTCTGCGGCATCGGGCCGTCGGCGGCCGAAACCACCAGGATCGCGCCGTCCATCTGGGCGGCGCCGGTGATCATGTTCTTCACATAGTCGGCGTGACCCGGGCAGTCGACGTGCGCGTAGTGACGGTTGGCCGTCTCGTACTCGACGTGCGCCGTGTTGATCGTGATGCCGCGGGCCTTTTCTTCCGGCGCGGCGTCGATGTCGGCGTAGTTCATCGCCTTGGCGCCGCCGGCCTTCGCCAGCGTCATCGTGATCGCCGCCGTCAGCGTCGTCTTGCCGTGGTCAACGTGACCGATCGTGCCGATGTTGCAGTGCGGCTTCGTGCGTTCGAACTTTTCCTTGGCCATGGCCAAAACTCCTGTGGCCCGGAAGGGGGCGATGGATCAGCGATAGAATTCTGGAGCGGGTAGACGGAATCGAACCGACATATTCAGCTTGGAAGGCTGCTGTACTACCATTGTACTATACCCGCGCGGAGACTGCGTCGGGCCCATCTTCCGAAGAAGAGAAGGACCTCCGCAGCCGACCCGATATGGGGTCCGGTCCCTCGTTTCGAAAGCGCGTGGTGGGGGAAGCAGGACTCGAACCTGCGAAGCTTACGCAGGGGATTTACAGTCCCCCCCCTTTGCCGCTCGGGACATTCCCCCAGCGCGCTTTTCAAAACCGACGGACCATCTCGTCAGGGACCTTTCGGTTCCCGCCGCGATAAAGCCTCTCGTGATCCGCGACCGCCTGGGATAGGAGGTGCGCCAGACCCGAAAGCCCTCAGGGCTCCAAATCGGAGGGCGTCTTATAGTGTCGAGAATTTCAGAACGCAATGACCGGAAATCGGGCAAGAAAGCGGCCCCTTCCGGCAGGCCCGGCGGGCGTTTGAGCGGGTCCGCCCCTCAGGGCGGCAAAGGAAATAATCGCGGCGACTGGAGCCCCGAGCGCGGTTCGTCGCCCCGAGGTGATTCCACGCCCGCTTCGTCGAACCGCGCTCCGCGGGGAAACAGGGTCGACGCCGACAACTGGCTGTGGGGTCGTCACCCGGTTCTGGCCGCGCTCGCCAACCCGTCGCGCAAGGGCATGGGCCGTCTGCTGGTCACCGCCGACCGCGCCGAGGAGATCGAACGCGACCGTCTGGCCCCCAACGGCCACCGCGCCGAAATCATCGACGGTCCGGCCCTCGCCCGCATGCTGCCCGCCGGAGCGGTCCATCAGGGCATGGCCTTCAAGGTCGCCCCGCTGGAAGGCGTCGCGCTGGAGGACATCGCCGAAGACGCCTCAGGCGTCATCGTCATGCTGGACCAGCTGACCGACCCCCAGAACGTCGGCGCCATCTTCCGCTCGGCCCTCGCCTTCGGGGCCAGGGGCATCGTCGTGCAGGACCGCCACTCCCCCGCGCTCGCCGGCGCGCTGGCCAAGGCCTCGGCCGGAGCGACCGAACGCCTGCCCTGCGCCCGCGTGACGAATCTCAGCCGCGCGCTGGAGAAGCTGTCCGACATGGGCTGGCGCGCCATCGGCCTGGACGGCGCGGCCGACCTGACGCTTGAACAGGCCCTCGACGCCCAGCCCACCGTTATCGTCATGGGCTCGGAAGGCGACGGCGTCCGCCGTCTGGTGGCCGAGCACTGCGAGGCCATGGCCAGGATCCCCATGCCCGGCGGCTTCGAAAGCCTGAACGTCTCCAACGCGGCGGCCATCGCGCTTTATGAGGCGGCGCGAAAACAGGCGGGATGACGGCTGACAGAATGCCGCACCGACGCTAGAGAGCGCTCATGGAATTCCTCAGCTCTCCCGAACTCGGCTCCCAACTGACCGCGCTGGGTCAGGTGGTCATGATGGACCTCGTGCTGGCCGGCGATAACGCCGTCGCCGTGGGTCTGGCCGCCGCCGCCCTGCCGCAGGAGCAGCGCAAGAAGGCCATCCTGATCGGTCTCGTCGCCGCCGTCGTCATGCGCATCGGCTTCGCGCTGGTGACGGGCTGGCTGATGGGCCTGATCGGCCTGCTGCTGGCGGGCGGCTGCCTGCTGCTGTGGGTGTGCTGGAAGATGTGGCGCGAACTGCGCGAGCAGGCGACCCACGATCAGGCCGAGGCCGAGAAGGAACTCGAACTGGCCCTAAGCATCGAGCACGGCACCGGTCCGTCGCCCGAGGAACTGGGCCTGAAGCGCAAGACCTTCGGCGCGGCGCTGGTCCAGATCATGATCGCCGACATCACCATGTCGCTCGACAATGTGCTGGCCGTCGCGGGCGCCGCGCACGAGCATCCGTGGATCATGGTCTTCGGTCTGGTCCTGTCGATCGGCCTGATGGGCGTGGCGGCGACCTATATCGCCAAGCTGCTGCACCGCTTCCGCTGGATCGGCTACGTCGGTCTGGTCATCGTCCTTTACGTCGCCCTGCACATGATCTGGGACGGCTACCGCGCCACCGTGGTCCGCACCGGGAATCTGGCCCAGCACAACGCCGCCATCCCGGCCTTCCTGCAGATCAAGCCCGACGAGGTGGCCAAATTCTGCAAGGCTGAGCCTGAGGGGCCCAGGCGCACGACCTGCCTGACCCAGCCCGGCGCCACCCCCGCGGACCAGCCTCCGCCCCTGACCGTTCCGGCGACCTGAGCCATGAGCACCGCGCCCCGCACCCCATTGCAGTCCGTCGTGCGCCAGATGTCGTTCGCCACCGGCGTGGCGGCGGCCCTGTCGATCACGGCCTGTCAGCAACAACCGCCGAAGCAGCAGGCCTCCACCCGCATCTGCACCGACCCGTCGGGCGCGCGTATCCCCGACGAGAACTGCCACCGCAGCGGCGGCGGCGCGGGTTCGGCCGCCCTCTGGTATTTCGGCGCTGCGGCTCTGGCCCGCACCGCCTATGGCCAGCGCGCCACCGGCGGCAGCTACACCGCCCCCGAAAGCAGCCGGGGCTTCGGCGCCACCGCGCGCGGCACCGCGGGCGGCTGATGCGGCGTCAGGCGCTCACGCCCCGCCCCGACTGGCGCGAGCGGGTCGAGGCCCTCGGCCTCGTCTGGCACACCGCCGCCGATCAGCCCTACTGGAACGAGGCCGCCTGCTACCGCTTCGACCGCCGTCAGATCCGCCAGATCGAGCAGGCGACCGAAGAGCTGTACCAGCTGTGCCTGACCGCCGGTCAGCACATCGTCGACCAGAACCTGTTCCACCGGTTCGGCATCCCCGACTTCGCCGTCCCCCTGATCCGGAAGGCGTGGAACGAGGAGCCGCCGGCCCTCAATTACGGTCGGTTCGACCTCGGCTATGACGGCGTCTCCCCGCCGAAGATGTTCGAGTTCAACTGCGACACCCCCACCTCCCTGCTGGAGGCGGCGGTCATCCAGTGGGACTGGCTTGAGGCCGTCTTCCCCGGTCAGGACCAGTTCAACGGCATCCACGACGCCCTGATCGCCCGCTGGCGCGAGATCGCCCCCGCCCTGCCCCAGCCCGTTCACTTCACCTGGGCCGAAGAGGGCGCGGCGGAGGACGCCGTCACCGTCGCCTATATGGCCGATCTGGCCCGCGAGGGCGGCGTCCAGAGCCTGCCCGTGCCGATCCACCGCATCGAATGGACCGGCCTGCGCTTCGCTGATCCGACCGGCAATCCGATCAAGGCCCTGTACCATCTCTATCCGTGGGAATGGCTGGTCCGCGAGGGCTACGGCTCACGCATCGCCCACGCGCCCAATCTCTGGATCGAGCCGATCTGGAAGATGATCTGGTCGAACAAGGCCCTGCTGCCGATCCTGTGGGACCTGTTCCCCAACCACCCCAATCTGCTGGAAGCCGCCTTCGAGCCCCTGCCCGGCGACCATGCGCGCAAGCCGATCCTCGCTCGCGAAGGCGCCAATATCTCCATTGTGAAGGACGGTCAGGTGGCCGAGGCCACCGGCGGCGACTACGGCGACGAAGGCCATGTCTGGCAGCGCCTCTACGACCTGCCCGACTTCGACGGCCATCGCCCGGTGATCGGCAGCTGGATCGTCGACGGGGCCGCCGTCGGCATGGGCATCCGCGAAGCCGGACTGATCACCGGCAACACGGCGCGGTTCGTGCCGCATGTGATCGAAGGTTAGGACAGCCCCTGCAACGAGCCCTCGTCAGTAGCGGTAGTCATCTCTCACTCGTCGCATGAAATCACCGGCTGACTCCGGTTGCAGACGTTGACCTTCGGTGGCCTTGCGCAGGTCTTCGAGTGCGATCCGCGTTCTGGCGGGCTGAGAAGCCTTCGGCTGTATGGCCGGCTTTTCCTGCTTCATCTTCCCAGCCCAGCTCCGCCGCCAGAGAGGCATCCTTGGCACGACAGGCTCACCGCGTCAGGAAGTAAGCCTCGCCCAGATGGCCGTTGGCGCCGCAGTAGGGACGCGAACCGCCCTGCCCGCTCGGCGCGATTTCCTCGACCTTCAGATAGCCCTGATACAGCGACAGGCGGATGCGCCAGCCGTCGCCGCCATCGAGGGTGATGACGCGATCTCCGACCTGCCCCCTGCCCGAGACCTCGCACAGCCAACGGGCGTTGACCGGGTAGGCGGCGCTGATATCGACCGAGACCTGCCCCTTCTCCAGCGTGCGAATTTCGACCGAGCCCGCCGCATTGCGCCAGAGGCCCTGCATATGGGTCGCCGGACGCGTCTGCAGCCGGTCCAGGAAGGCGATCCGGTCGTCCATCCGCGCCGCCAGATCCGGGAAGTCGCGGAAACCGCCGCGCGTGCTGTTCTCCTGCCACTCGTCGCGGGCGCCGAGGAACCACCGCTGGTCTCGCGTCAGGGCCTCGCGCATCGGCGGCGTCATCGCTCCGCGCACGGCGACGTAGCGATCCGCCAGCCCCCGATCCAGCCGCCCCAGCCGGGCATCGGCGCAGATGGCGTGCTCCGCCGGGGTCGAGGCGCGCGCGCAGTTGAACGAGGGCTGACTGACCTGCGGCGCGGTGGTCAGCGACAGGGCGAGAGCGAGGGTGGCGAACATACAATGCCTTCTTCAGGTTTCACCCGAAGCAACGCCGCAAGCGTCACCGCGCTCCACGTCTACGAACAGATGAAGCGCTTAAGCTTCCGCCCCGCCGAACCGCGCGGACCACTCCGCCACCTGTTCGTCCTCGATCTTGGCGAACAGGACGCTGGCGGCGGCGACCGGCTGACCGACGGGCAGCAGGTTGAACAGATCCGCGTCCGCCGACGGCCACGACAGGTCGGTCGAGCCGACCGTGGCGGCGATCTTCTCCGCCGAGGCCGGGATGATCGGGGCGGCCAGACGGGCGAACAGGGCGACCAGATTCAACGCCAGACGCGTCGCGGTCTCGGCCCGCTCCACATCCGTCTTGAACGCCGTCCACGGCGCCGCGACCTGGAGATACTCATTGCCCAGCACCCAGACGGCGCGGATCGACTGCGCGGCCTTGCGGAACTCCATGTCTTCCAGATTGGCGGTCGCCTCGGCGATCCCGGCCTTGATCTGGTTCAGGAAGTCCTGATCCACGTCGGTCAGCGCCCCGCCCTGCGGAACGACGCCGCCGAACTTCGACTCGGTGAACTTGACGATCCGGTTGACGAAATTGCCAAGCACGTCGGCCAGGTCCTTGTTCGTCGTCGACTGGAACTGCTCCCAGGTGAAGGCCGCATCGGAATGCTCCGGGCCATAGGCCGTCAGGTGCCAGCGCCAGTAGTCGGCGGGCAGCAGCTCCAGCGCCTGATCCATGAAGACGCCGCGCTTCTGGCTGGTCGAGAACTTCCCGCCGTACCAGTTCAGCCAGTTAAAGGCCTTCAACTGGTCGACCATCTTCCACGGCTCGCCCGAGCCGATGATCGTCGCCGGGAAGCTGACGGTGTGGAAGGCGACGTTGTCCTTGCCCATGAACTGGACGTAGCGGACATCGTCGGCGCCCTCGTCGGTGCGCCACCAGCTGCGCCAGTCGCCGCCCGTCGCATTGGCCCATTCCTCGGTCGCGCCGATGTATTCGATGGGGGCGTCGAACCAGACGTAGAAGACCTTGCCCTCCATGCCCGGACGCGGCCCGCCGTCAGGCCCGACCACCGGCACGCCCCACTTCAGGTCGCGGGTGATGCCACGGTCGATCAGGCCTTCGTCAAGGTGCTTGTAGGCGATGGATTTGGCCAGCGTCTGCCAGTCGGTCTTGGTGCCCACCCAGTCACGGATCGGCTGCTCGACCCTGGTTTGCAGCAGGTACAGGTGGCGGGTGTCGCGCACCTCGAGGTTCTTCGACCCCGAGACCGACGAATACGGATCGATCAGATCGGTCGGGTCCAGCAGGCGGCCGCAGTTGTCGCACTGGTCGCCGCGCGCGCCGACGAAGCCACAGTGCGGGCAGGTGCCCTCCACATAGCGGTCCGGCAGGAAGCGGGCGTCGTCGATCGAATAGATCATCCGGTCGACCCGCTCCTCGATCAGCCCCTTCTCCTCCAGCACCTTGGCGAAATGCTGGGTCAGGCGGCGGTTCGGCTCGTTCGAGGACCGGCCGAACCAGTCGTAGCTGAGGCCGAAGGCTTCACCGGCGGCCTTCTGGATCTCATGCTGCTCGTCGCAATAGGTGCGCACGTCCTGCCCGGCCTTGGCGGCGGCCAGCTCGGCCGGGGTGCCGTGCTCGTCGGTGGCGCAGATGTACAGGACATCATGCCCCTGCCCGCGCTTGAACCGCGCCCACACGTCCGCCGGCAGCATCGAGCCCGCCAGATTCCCCAGATGCTTGATGCCGTTGATGTAGGGCAGCGCCGAGGTGATGAGGATGCGGGACATGGATTCCGGGGAGGGACTAGGGATCAGGGACCAGGGATTAGTCTGGTTAGTGGCGAGTGCGAACCGATACCGCAACCCCGCCGCCCACCTAATCCCTAATCCCTACTCCCCAATCCCTTGCGGCAGCCGCCGCGCCACCCTCACGAACCGCCCGGTCAGCAGGCTGCCGGACACCAGACTGGCGATGATCACCGCCCAGACCAGACCATCGACGCCGATCTGGTGGGCCAGCACCCAGCCCAGCGGCATCATGATCGCGCCATAGGCGAAGAAATGCATGATCGTCGGCCACCAGACATCGCCCGCGGCGCGGTTGGCCTGCGCGGCGACGACCTGGATGCCGTCGGCCACGAAGAACAGGGTGGCCAGCACCAGCGCCGGTCCGGCGATGGCGATCAGGGCCGGATCGACCGTGTAGGCGCGCACCAGCAGCCCCGCCGTCGGCCAGATGATCAGGGCCACCAGCAGCGCCAGCGCCGTCACCACCCCGATCCCCGCGAAGCCCGCGCGCAGCACGCCCTCGCGGTCCCGCGCGCCATAGGCGCGGCCGACCAGCACCGCCGTCGCCGACGACAGCCCCATCGGCAGCATGAAGACGATGGCCGACATATTGATCACGATGGCCCAGCTGGCGGTCTCGTTGGTGCCCAGCAGGCCCGCGATCACCGTCATGGCGGCGAAGGCGCCGACCTCGATGAAGTTGGATGCGCCCGCGCCCAGCCCGACCTTGACCTGCTCCCGCTCGGTCTCGCGATCCCGCGCGGGCCGCTTCCACAGGTTCCAGCTCTTCGCCTCGGGCAGACGCAGGATGTAGATGACGAGGAAGGCCGCCAGCGCCAGTCGCGCCCCGAACGTCGCCCAGGCCGAGGCCACCGCACCGTTGACGCCCAGCCCCAGCAGGTCCGGCACCAGCAGCAGGTTCAGGCCGATGTTCACGCCGTTCGCCACCCACATGGCCCACATGCCGGGCTTGGGCTTGGACAGGCCCTCCAGGAAGAACTGGGCCGCCACCGAGATCAGGTAGAAGGGCATGGACACGGCGAAGACCACCAGCGGGCCGGACGCCCCGGCGCCGAGCCCCTCTTCAAAGCTCACGGTGTTCATCACCCACGGACCGAGGAAGGCCAGCGCCAGCATGGCGGCGATCCCGATCTGCAGCGCATAGACCATGCCCCGGCGCAGCACCGCGCCGATCTCGCCGTGCCGCCCCTCGCCGCGCAGGCGGGCGGTGACGATCTGCACCCCCATCATCAGGCCCACGGCGGTCGTCAGCACCACCGACGACGGCGCCCAGGCCAGCGAGTGATAGGCCAGCTCGCGCGACGCGTAGTGGCCGACCACGATCGCGTCGGTCAGCCCCATGGTCATGATGCCGATCCGCGCCAGCACCACCGGCCAGGCGAGATTCAGCAGTTCCTTCAGGGTGGCGCGGGTCTTGTCGTTCAGGGCGATCATGGGACGCGGCACAGGCCACGCCCCCGCCGCCGGGTCAACCGGGTTTGGGAGCGCCCGACATAAGCGCTCCTTCTGACCGGCTCAGCCGTGCTTCGCCACCAGCTTGCCGAACGCCGCCATGATGCTCGTCAGGAAGGTCTTGGTCCCCTCGACCTTCACCTCGCCCTTGTCATCGAAAAGCTCGCCCGCATTGCCGATATAGGCCTCGGGCTGTTGCAGGGTCGGCATGTCGAGGAAGACCAGCGACTGGCGCAGGTGGTGGTTGGCCCCGAACCCGCCGATGGCGCCGGGCGAAACCGTGACGACGGCCGCGGGCTTGCCCGACCAGATGCTGTGGCCATAGGGGCGCGAGCCCACGTCGAGGGCGTTCTTCAGCGCGCCCGGGACCGAACGATTGTACTCCGGCGTCACGAAGACCATCCCGTCCACGCCCCGCATCTCGTCGCGGAACCGGGTCCAGGCGGCGGGCGCGGCCTCTTCCAGATCGGGATTGTACAGCGGCAGGTCGCCGATCTCGACGATCACGCCCTCCAGCCCCTCGGGCGCCTGACGGATCAGCGCCTCGGCCGTTAGCCGATTCAGGGAGCCCTTGCGCAGGCTGCCGACGATAAAGGCGATTTTGCTCATGGGAGGCTCCTTCGGGACGACCGCCGTCCTGCCCCTGATCTGGCGCCGCGCGGTCCGGTGGACAAGGGCGCGATGCAACGCCTAAACCTCACCCCATGCCGAAGCTGACCTCCGCCATCGACACCGCCTCCGCCGCCTTCAAGGCGCTGGACGCCCACAACCGCGCCCTGCGCGATGAACTTTACGAGAAGGTGGCGAAAGCCGGGCGCGGCGGCTCGGACGCCAGCCGCGAGCGCCACGTCTCGCGCGGCAAGCTGCTCCCACGGGATCGGGTCGAGCGCCTGCTGGACCCCGGCTCCCCCTTCCTCGAGATCGGCCAGTTGGCCGCCGGGGGCATGTATAATGACGAGGCGCCGGGCGCGGGCATGATCTGCGGCGTCGGCCGGGTCTCTGGCCGCGAGGTCATGATCGTCGCCAACGACCCGACCGTGAAGGGCGGCGCCTACTTCCCGATGACGGTGAAGAAGCACCTGCGCGCCCAGGAGATCGCCGAGCAGAACAACCTGCCCTGCGTCTATCTGGTCGATTCCGGCGGGGCCAACCTGCCGCATCAGGCCGAGGTCTTTCCCGACCGCGACCACTTCGGCCGCATCTTCTTCAACCAGGCCCGCATGTCGGCCAGGTCGATCCCCCAGATCGCCTGCGTCATGGGCTCCTGCACGGCGGGCGGCGCCTATGTCCCGGCCATGTCGGACGAAACCGTCATCGTCCGGGATCAGGGCACCATCTTCCTGGCCGGTCCGCCGCTGGTGAAGGCCGCGACCGGCGAGGTGATCTCGGCCGAGGAGCTGGGCGGCGCCGAGACCCACGGCCGCAAGTCCGGCGTGGTCGATCATGTCGCCGAGAATGACGAACACGCGCTGGAGATCGTCCGCTCCATCGTCGCCAACCTGAACACGGTGAAGCGCGTCGATCTGGACGTGCGCGAGCCGCGCCCGCCCGCCCTGCCCGCCGAAGACCTGTACGGCATCATCCCCGACGACGTCCGCGCCCCCTATGACGTGCGCGAGGTCATCGCCCGCATCGTCGACGGCTCGGAACTGGACGAGTTCAAGGCCCTGTACGGCACGTCGCTGGTCTGCGGCTTCGCCCGCATCTGGGGCTATCCGGTCGCCATCCTCGCCAACAACGGCGTCCTGTTCTCGGAAAGCGCCCAGAAGGGCGCCCACTTCATCGAACTGGCCTGCAAGCGGAAGATCCCCCTGCTGTTCCTGCAGAACATCTCGGGCTTCATGGTCGGCGGCAAATACGAGGCCGAGGGCATCGCCAAGCACGGCGCCAAGCTGGTCACCGCCGTCGCCTCGGCCGAAGTCCCGAAATTCACCGTCCTGATCGGCGGCAGCTTCGGGGCCGGCAACTACGGCATGTGCGGCCGCGCCTACAGCCCGCGCTTCCTCTTCACCTGGCCCAACAGCCGTATCTCGGTGATGGGCGGCGAACAGGCCGCCAGCGTCCTCGCCACCGTCCACCGCGACGCCGACAACTGGACGCCCGAACAGGCCGAAGCCTTCAAGGCCCCGGTCCGCCAGAAATACGAGGACGAGGGCAACCCCTACTACGCTTCCGCCCGCCTCTGGGACGACGGCGTCATCGACCCCGCCCAGACCCGCGACGTCCTCGGCCTCGCCATCAGCGCCAGCCTGAATGCCCCGATCCCGGAGACGACCTTCGGCGTGTTCCGGATGTGATGTAGCTCGGGCGCATCCCAAGGCGGCTTCGCGCGTACTGTAAAGTTCCTTCCCGCCAGTCCGGAGTAACCGTCCATGATATCCGCCCCGTTCGCCGCCCTCCTGATCACCGCCTTCGCGCCGTCGGTCGACACCCCGACCTTCCCCGCCGACTTCCATGGCCGCTGGGACCTCAGCGCCGAAGCCTGCAATCGCGATGAAAGCGGCACGGCCCTGACCATCAACGCGCGCCAGATCATCGGCTACGAGGACACCTCGACCCTGAAGTCAGCCCACGTCCTCGACGGCGGTTCGCTACACGTCTTCGTGGACAACGAATCCGCCGACGGCGACCGCGAGATCCAGATGGTCATCTGGCGCAGTTCCGACGGCGGCGAGTGGCTGAACATCGAAGGCGACTCCCGTCCACGCGCCGTCCGCTACGCCCGCTGCGGCGCGTGAAACTGGCCGCCCGTCATCTGCTGTGCGCCGGTCTGGCCCTCCTGGCCGGACCGGCCCTCGCCGCCTCCGGGCAGAATGGCCCACCGGTCATCCCCGAGCGCTTCCACGGCGACTGGAGCAGCGACCTGTCGAAATGCGGTGACCGCGAGAGCGGCCTGAACCTCAGCATCGACGCGGGCTTCATCACTTATTTTGAAGCCGCCGACACCGTCCTCGCCGTCCGCCCCGCCGAACTGGACGGCATCAACATCCACGTCCGGCACGAGGACTACGACGGTATGGAGGAAACATACCGCACCCTGATACTGTCGGATGATCGACAGACGCTCAGCTTCACCTACGGTGACGGTCCCGAGTTCGTCGCCTACCGCTGCCCCCAAGGAAAACAAGATGGCTGACAAGCCCACCGAAACCCAACCCGAAGACGCCCTCGACATCACCGACGCCGAGGCCGCCGAGATCAACGCCATCGCCCATCCGCTGGTCGCCGATCCGGCGCCGGACGCCAACGATGATCTGGTCCAGATCGACGCGACCGCCGACGGCGTGGTCTTCGTCACCATCAATCGCCCGCACAAGCGCAACGCCTTCGACGCCGCCGTCATCGGCGCCCTGCGCGAGGCCTTCGAGACCCTGCACGGCGCCGACAAGGTGCGTCTGGTCTTCATCCGCGGCGCGGGCGGCACGTTCAGCGCCGGCGCCGACATGGGCTGGATGAAGGACGCGGCGGGCTGGTCGGAAAGCGACAACCGCGACGACGCCATGAGCCTGGCGCGGATGCTCAAGGCCCTGCATGACGTTCCGGCCCTGACCTGCGCCATCGTCGAGGGCTCGGCCATGGGCGGCGGCGCCGGCATCGTGGCCGCCTGCGACATGGCCGTGGCCGTCGAGGGCGCCCGCTTCGCCTTCTCCGAGGTCAAGCTGGGCCTGATCCCGGCGACCATCGCCCCCTATGTGGTCGAGGCCATCGGCGCCCGCCGCGCGCGCCAGCTGTTCCTGACCGCCAACATCTTCGACGCCGACTACGCTGCCCACGCGGGCCTGATCGACATGGTCCTGCCGGAAGGCTCTGTGGACGAGTTCATCTCCATGCTGACCGACAGCCTGTCGGGCAACGCGCCGGGCGCCATGGGCGACGCCAAGCGTCTGGTCCACTACGTCGCCGCTCACGACAAGATCGACGGCGGCCTGATGGACGAAACCGCCAAGCGGATCGCCCGCGCCCGCGTCTCCGAAGAAGGCCAGGAAGGCGTCGCCGCCTTCCTCGAAAAACGCGCCCCCAAGTGGGCGGAGTAGGAAACCCGCCGTGGAGCGCGGACCTCCACGTCCGCGCTCCCGCTGCTGCACGGTCCGAGGTGTCGGAAGTGATTGGTGATTGGTGATTGGTGGGTGGCGGGTTCAAGGCCGCTGTCTGCCTTGCTTGCATCGGCGCCCACGGCATCGAACCACAAATCACTAACCACCAATCACTTGCCATTCGCGTTCCATCCGGATGTGGCGCCTTCGCTCGCGCCACTCTAAACAACCCCCATGTTCAAATCCGTCCTTGTCGCCAACCGTGGCGAGATCGCCTGCCGCGTCTTCCGCACCGCCCGCGCGATGGGGATTCGCACCATCGCCGTCTATTCCGAGGCCGACGCCGACGCCCTGCATGTGCGCGAGGCCGATGAGGCCGTGCTGATCGGCCCGGCCGCCGCCCGCGAATCCTATCTGGTCGCCGAAAAGGTGCTGCAGGCCGCGAAGGACACGGGCGCCGAGGCCATCCACCCCGGCTACGGCTTCCTGTCCGAGAACGCCGACTTCGCAGAAGCCGTCATGGCGGCGGGCATCATCTGGATCGGCCCGAAGCCGGACTCGATCCGCGCCATGGGCCTGAAGGACGCGGCCAAGAAGCTGATGATCGAGGCGGGCGTGCCCGTCACCCCCGGCTATCAGGGCGAGGATCAGTCGGACGAAACCCTGACCGCCGAGGCGAACAGGATCGGCTTCCCGGTCCTCATCAAGGCCGTCGCCGGCGGCGGCGGGAAGGGCATGAAGAAGGTCGACCGCGCGGAAGACTTCGCCGACGGCCTCGCCTCGGCCCGCCGCGAGGGTCAGTCCTCCTTCGGTGACCCGCGCGTGCTGATCGAAAGCTACATCACCCGCCCGCGCCACATCGAGGTTCAGGTCTTCGGCGACAGCCACGGCACGGTCGTCCACCTGAACGAGCGCGACTGCTCCCTGCAACGCCGCCACCAGAAGGTCATCGAGGAGGCCCCGGCCCCCGGCATGGACCAGGCGACCCGTGACGCCGTCACCGCCGCCGCCGTCCGCGCGGCGAAGGCCGTGAACTATCAGGGCGCCGGCACCATCGAGTTCATCGCCGACGCCTCCGACGGCCTGAAGGCCGACCGCATCTGGTTCATGGAGATGAACACCCGGCTGCAGGTCGAACACCCGGTCACCGAGGCCATCACCGGCGTCGATCTGGTCGAATGGCAGTTCCGCGTCGCCGCGGGCGAGCCCATCCCGCTGAAGCAGGACGAGATCGGCATCAACGGCTGGGCCATGGAGGCCCGCCTCTACGCCGAAGACCCGGCCAACGGCTTCCTGCCGTCGATCGGCAGGCTGGAGCATTTTGTACTGCCCGGCGATCCCCGTCGTCCCTACGCGGCCTACGATGTCCGTATCGACACCGGCGTCATGCAGGGCGGTGAAGTCAGCCAGTTCTACGACCCGATGATCGCCAAGCTGATCGTTCACGGGAATACGCGTGAAGCTGCGGCTGAAGCCCTCGCCGACGCCGCCGGCGACGTCGAGGTCTGGCCGGTAAAGACCAACGCCGCCTTCCTCGTGAACTGCCTTGAGCACCCCCGGTTCGTCTCCGGCGATGTCGACACCGGCTTCATCGCGGCGGAGGAAGCCGTGCTGACCACCTTCACCCTCAGTGACCACGGCCTGCAGGGCGCCGCGCGGGAGGTTCGCTTTGAGGACGGCATAAACGGTGTGGGCCGCGATCCTTTCGCCCCTTGGGAATCCTGGACCGAGGCGGCTGGCCTTCGCCTGAACGCCTCACCGTCCTTGAAGCAAACCCTCTTCGTGGACGGTGTCCGCACCGTCATCGAGATCGACGACGCCATCGCGGCGCAGCATTCGCATTTCGAACCCGAACGCGGGACCACGATCTACTTCGAGAGCGGTGCCCCGTTCAGGGTGTCATCCCTCTCACCGAGGGGCGCCGCCGCTGGCCCCGCATCCGACGGCTCCCTCCGCGCCCCCATGCCCGGCAAGATCGTCGCCGCCCCGGCCGTCGCGGGCGACACGGTCGCCAAGGGCGCGCCCATCGTGGTGCTGGAAGCCATGAAGATGGAGCACGCTCTCGTCGCACCCTTCGACGGCGTGGTTCAGAGCGTTTCTGTTGTCGTCGGCGATCAGGTGGGCGACGGTGTCGTCCTCGCCGTCGTCACCCCTGTTGAAAGCCTGCCCTGATGTCCCTGATCGCCGCCTTCGCCGCCGGACTGGCCCTGTCCGCCTCGCCGTCGCCCCAGACCGACGCCCTGTCCGATCTGAAACCGGCGGATCGCGCGGACCTTCAGTGCATGACCCTGCTCACGGCCATGGTCGGCGCCGAGCAGAATGAGACCACGCGGCTGACCCTGACCTCCGGGATCACCTACTATCTCGGTCGGCTTCAGGGCCGGACCCCGGACGTCAAATGGGTGGACCGTCTGATGGCCTACGCCCGCACCGAACCCACCGCCGCCCTCGAGGCCAACCGCACCCGCTGCGCGGGAGAAATGCAGGAGATGGGTCGGGTCATGACCGCGGCGGCTTCAGGCGGTTGATCGCGAACAGCCCTCAGCCCAGCCCCAGTCCGCCCACCGGCGTCGTCACGGTCGCATCCTCGAACGTGGCGATCAGCGGCAGGCCCCGACGCAGCAAGGTCTTCACCGCCTCGTCGGCCAGGGCGTCGCGGTGGGCGGCTTCATTGATCCAGACCTCGCTCACCCGGATGGCCTCCGGGTCGGCCGGATCATGCGACACGACATAACTCAGGCACCCCGGCATCCCCAGCGCCACCCGGTCCAGCAGAATCGCCGTCAGCGCCTCCCGCTGACCCGCCCGGGCCGTCATCCGACCGATCAAACCGTACATGCCGTCGCCTTCCGTTGCGGCAGCCTCTACGCCCGTGCATCCCCCCTGTCTTCACGGGGAAACTACTGAGCCCCACGTTAACGCCGGTCACCAGAACAGCCTCTGACCTTCGCGCGAAAGTGGCGGAGCCGGAGCCCGGAAAGTGGCTAGTGGCTAGTGGCTAGTGGGTGGCTTGGACCCTGGCCGGCGCGCGCTGACCGCCGTCCCTGTCATCCACTAGCCACTAGCCACTTGGCGTCCCCGCCCTGTCCCTACCGATCACAGCTTTCGGTCCGACACCCGCCCCTCCCCGCTGGCGCCCGGCCCCGCATCGCGCCATATCCCCACCATGCCCCTGCACATGATCAAGCTCTGCGTCGGCGTCTCCGAGGTCGAATGGCTGGAGCGGCGCGCCGAGGGCGGCCGGCCGCTCATCGTCCACACCCGCATGACACCCAAACGCGCGACGGAGCTGGAGGACGGCGGCTCCCTCTACTGGGTCATCAAGGGCTCGGTCCTGTGCCGCCAGCCGATCCTCGACATCTCGACGCTCGGCGAAGGCAGCCAGAGCCGCTGCGAGATCACGCTGGAGCCCCGCGTCATCCGCACCGCCCCCCTCGCCCGCCGCCCCTTCCAAGGGTGGCGCTATTTCGAGCCCAAGGACGCCCCCGCCGACCTGACGGCCGCCGACGCCTCGGACCTGCCGGATGATCTGGCGCGGGAACTCCGGGAGTTGGGGGCGTGGTGAAGTCGAAGGATTAGGGACTAGGGATTGGGGATTAGGCGCAGCCGCTGAACCGAGGTCGCCCTTCCCCGTTCACGGCGAAGCTGATCTAACCCCTTCCCTAATCCCCAATCCCTAGTCCCTAATCCCTCCCATGCCCCCCGCTCGCTCCGACCGGCTCTCCGACGCCCTGCACCGCATCTTCGAGCGGGGCGGAAACACGCCCGCCAGCTGGTTCGCGCTGACGGGCGGCGAGACCCTGTTCGCCGAGGGCGATCCGGCGGACACTCTCTACCTGCTGCGCGCGGGCCGTCTGGGCGTCTTCCGTAGCGAGAGCAACGATCAGCCGCCCCAGTTCGTCGGCGTCATCCGCCCCGGCGAACCGGCGGGTGAAATGGCCATGCTGGCGGGCAGCCCGCACACCGCCGACGTCGTCGCCCTGCGCGATTCCGAGGTTCTGGCCCTCCCCCGCGACGCCTTCTTCGAGGCCGCCCGCACCGAGCCCGACCTGATGGTCGAGCTGTCGCGCCTGATGATCCAGCGCGCCCGCGACCGGCGCTCCGGCGGCGGCGAGCCCAGCGTCTTCGGCTTCATCTCCGCCCGCCCCCGGCCCATCCGCGCCTTCGTCGAGCGGATCGCCGCCGCCATCGAAGCCGCCGGCTTCACCTGTCAGGTCATCGACCACTCAGCCCTGTCCTCCGCCGCCGACTGGTTCAGCCGGGTCGAGGATTCGCACGACTTCGTCCTGTACGTCGCCGAGGCTGACGAGCCCGCATGGGCCGCCCTGTGCGCCCGTCAGGTGGATCGCCTGTTCGTCGTCGGCCAGTGCCTGCTGGCCCCGCCCAACCG
The DNA here is from genome assembly GCF_006547065.1 of Brevundimonas sp. M20. Taxonomy (NCBI): domain Bacteria; kingdom Pseudomonadati; phylum Pseudomonadota; class Alphaproteobacteria; order Caulobacterales; family Caulobacteraceae; genus Brevundimonas; species Brevundimonas sp. M20. The sequence continues at coordinate 2,257,698 of NZ_CP041243.1, forward strand.
GCCGCTGCCCCATGCCGGAGTTCTGGACGCCCAGCGCCGCACCGACCTGATCCTGCTGCGCGACCCGCGCATGGCCCGGCCGCACAACACCGCCGTGTGGATCGACGCGGTCCAGCCGGGCCGCTGGTTCCAGGCCATGGAAGGCGATCCCGCCGACGCCGCCCGCATCGCCCGCGTCATCACCGGCACGGCGGTGGGCGTGGTCATGTCCGGCGGCGGCGCCCGCGCCTATGCCCACATCGGCGCCCTGAAGGCCCTGTGCGAGGCCGGCGTGCCCATCGACTTCGTCGGCGGCGCCTCCATGGGCGCGGTGGTCGCCGCCGGTCCGGCCATGGGCTGGACGCTGGACGAGTTGGAGGACCGCATCAGACGCTCCTTCGTCGACAGCGACCCGCTCAGCGACATAACCTTCCCCATGCTGGCCATGAGCCGCGCGAAGAAGGTCGATAACCTGCTTCAGGCCGCCTACGGCGACACCGACCTGGCCGACCTGCACCTGCCCTTCTTCGCGGTCTCGACCAACCTCACCTCGGGCCGGATCGAGATCCATCGCCGGGGCCTGATGCGCCGGGCCATGCGCGCCACCATCGCCATCCCGGGCCTGCTGCCGCCTGTGGTTCTGGACCGTCAGGTGCTGGTGGACGGGGCGGTGCTGAACAATTTGCCCGCCGAGGTGATGCGCCAGATGAACGCCGGGCCGGTCATCGGCATCGACATGTCGCAGGCGCGCGGCGTCGATCCTCACATGATCGAGCATCCGCCGTCGATCTGGCGGCTGATCGCCACCGGCGCCTGGCGTCGCGGTCCGCCCATCGTCTCCATCATGATGCGCTCGGCCACCCTGACTTCGGACGCCGAGATCGAGCGGTCGCGGGGCATCGTGGACATTCTGGTCCAGCCCACGCCCGACGGCGTCGATATTCGCGACTGGAAGGCCTACGGCCCCGCCGTCGACGCCGGCTACCGCGCCATGGCCGCCGAACTGGAGGCGCTGGACGGCCCGGTCACCGGCCTGCGCCGTCGTCGTACCGTCGCCGCGCAATCAGGAACAGGCGTGGAAACGGCAGAAGGGTCACCCCGTCCGGACGAGGCGGAAAAGCCCGCGAAAGGGCGTCGGAAAGCGCCGAAAGCCAGGCGGCCTTCATAGCGGGATCATCCGCCAGCGCCGTCAGGTGCGGCCGCAACGCCGTGCCCTTCATCCATTCCAGCACCGGCGCCTCGCCGGTCAGGGCGTGCAGATAGGTGGTCGACCAGATATCGATATCCCCGCACCGCTCGGCCAGCGCGTCGTAATAGTCCGCCGGGTCCAGCAGGGCCTGAATGGTCCGCCGCTCCTCCAGCCGGTCGGCCCACGGCCCTTCTCCGCGCACCTGCCGCATCACCCGGTAATGCAGGGTGTCCCACGACAACGGCATCTGCACCGCGATGACCCCGCCCGGCGCCAGCAGACCCGTCAGCCGCCGCAGCAATGCCCGGTGGTCCGGCAGCCATTGCAGGGACGCGTTGGCGAAGATCAGGTCCAGCGGCCCCTCCGGCTCCCATGTGGCCAGATCGCCCTCGACCCAGTCCACATCGGCTCCCAGCCCCCGCGCCTGCTCCAGCATGGCCGCGCTGGCGTCCAGCCCGGTCACATGGGCCCGCGGATGCCGCCGCTTCAGCAGGGCCGCGTGCTGCCCAGCGCCACAGCCCAGATCGACGATCGACCGCGGCTCCAGATCGCCCGGCAGCCGCAACAACAGATCCAGCGCCGGCCGATCCCGCTCGGCCTCGAACCGGCTGTACTGTTTGGGGTCCCAGAGGGTGGCGGCTGCGGCGTTGCTCATAGGGTGGAGCATAGGCCGTTGAGAGCGGCGCCGGGCAAGTGATTGGTGATCAGGTGATTGGTGATTAGCGGTTTCGGACAGCCTGCCTCACCAACTTGGCCCCGGTGACGCCGGCAGCAATCACCAATCACCAATCACTTGCCACGCGCAAACCGCGCGTCAGACAGGAACACTGTTTCCGGGAGAAAGCGTGGAAGGCGATGGTACAGCCTCTCAGGTTTGAACTGAGGACCTCCGGCTCCACAAACCGGCGCTCTAACCAACTGAGCTAAGGCTGCACATATCCGCGCGAGCGGCGTCTTTAGCTGCGTCGGTTGTGGGGATCAAGAACCAATTGCGCCGATGCGGATGCGATCTGCGACGCCCTTGAACGCACAGCCCGGAAAGTGGCGAGTGGCGAGTGATTGGTGGGTGGCCTGGACGTCGGTCAGCGCCCACCGGCCACGGTCCAGGCCACCCACTAACCACTAATCACCAATCACTTCGCCGCTCAGGCGCCCGAACACACGGGCGCCGACCTCCCGCCTCAGCTCCAGCCCCGGCTGGCGATGTATTGCTCAAGCGCGGTGATCCGCGTGGTGTCGGACGGGTGAGTCGAGGCGAACTCGGGCGTGGAGCCCTGACGCTGTTGCTGCATCAGCCGCCACAGGGTGACAGACTCGGCCGGGCGGTATCCCGCGCGCTGCATGTAGTCGACGCCCAGACGGTCGGCCTCCAGCTCATCCCGGCGCGAGAAGGGCAGCAGCACGCCCAATTGAGCGCCCAGACCGCCGATGGCGCCCGCCGCCTGGCCATAGTCCCCCGCCGCGCCCTGCACCCCGCTGAGAACCAGTCCGGTCGCGGCGCTGGTGGAATAGCGCTCGGCGGCGTGGCGGGCGACGACGTGACCGACTTCGTGCCCCAGCACGGCGGCCAGCTGATCGTCATTGCGGACCAGCGCCAGCAGGCTGGTGGTCACCCCGATCTTGCCCGACGGCAGGACGAAGGCGTTCGGCGCGTCACTGACGAACAGGGCGTACTCCCAGCGTCGGTCGCCCAGCCCCGCCGCATTGACGATCTTGCCGCCGACCGTGCGGATACGGTTCAGCGCGGCCGGGTCGTTGGACTGCCGCTGGGTTCGCAGGGTCTCGGCCCAGACCGCGTCCGCCTGCTGGGTCAGGGCGCTGTCGTCCACGATCAGGAACTGGTTGCGGCCCAAGGTGTCGTTGTAGGCGCAGGCCGACAGCGCGGCTCCGGACAGCAAAAGGGTGGCGAGGATGGCGCGTTTCATGGGGTCTCTCCGCAATCAGCTTGGCCGTACAAAACGTCATCCCCGCCGAAAGGCTCCGGGGCAAGAGGGCGATGGACGCAAGCGCAATGTGACGCCTTCGGGCTCTCACCGCCCATCCAGCTCCCCGGCCCAAACAAAAACGCCCCGGGGCCGAAGCTCCGGGGCGTCCCTGTCTTGTCGCTTTCGCTCAGCCTTAGTCCGGCATCTGGAAGCGCGAGGTCCAGCGGACCACCGCGCCTTCAGCGGCGCCGTCCACCGTCCGGGGCGAAACCCGCGAACGACGGGCCGCGGCCAGAGCGGCCTGGCCGAAGCCGGCGCCGGCGGGATCTTCCGAAACCACCGAACAGTTCGTCAGGCTACCGTTCGGTTGAACGTTGCACTGGATCGTAACCCGGCCGGATTCGATGCCACGCGAGATCGCGCGTTCCGGGTAGTCCGGCAGGACCTGACGGGCCCAGCTCGGCTGCGTGATCACCGACTGACGCGCCGGCGGAGCCGGAACGGGCGCCGGTTGGGGCGGCGTGGTGGTCACCACCGGCGGACCGGGGTTCTCAATACGCTGATCCTTCGGCGTCGGCGCGAGGACGACGGGCGGCGGCGAGACCGGGCTCTGAATCGGAGCCGGGACGCGCACCTGCAGCTTCGGCGGCGGGGGCTGGTTGCTCGGCGGCGGCGGCGGCGGCGGAGGCGGCGGAGGTTCGGGCAGAGGCTCGATGATCTCCACGTTCACCGCGTCGTCGACGTACCGGATTTCCCGCAGCTTGAACTGCATGTTGACGAAATAGATCGCCAGCAGAACGAACAGGGAGGTGACGACGAGCAGGCTGACGATGAGCACGCCGGGGGGAACCCCGAGGAAGCCCTTCTTGCGCGGCGCGTCGTACCGGCTGCGATGATATTCAACAGTCTCGGTCATGGTTGAACCGTCTCCCGTTACTGAGTCGACTGGTCTTCGCCGACCAGAGCCACGGAATAGAAACCGTGATCCTGGAGCGAATTCATGACCTGCATGAAATCACCGTATCGGGTCGTCTGGTCCGCGCGGATGAAGATACGCTCATCCGACGGCAGCTTGTTCCCGATCAGCTTGCCCAGCTCGGCGCCGACCGAAGTGATGTCCACCTCGTCGTCACCGATATAAGCCGAGCCGTTGTTCTGGATAGACACATAGAACGGCTTCGGGGGGTTTTGCTGAGGTTTAGCGACCGCAGCAGGAAGTTTCACCTCCACCGACACGGTGGCGAGCGGAGCCGCCACCATGAAGATGATGAGCAGAACCAGCATGATATCAACGAAAGGCGTGACGTTGATTTCCGAGTTCTGCTCAATGGCCCACTTGCCACCGCCGCCGCCTCCAAGTTTGGCGGCCATCCGGGTTACGCCCCCTTGTCGAGGTTACGCGAGATCGCGTTGATCAGTTCAGCGTTGAAGCCGTCCGAACGGGTGCCGTAGGCCGCGATGCGCGTGTTGAAGTAGTTGTAGAACACGACCGCCGGAATAGCGGCGAACAGGCCGATGCCGGTGGCGAGCAGGGCTTCAGCGATACCCGGAGCAACGACGGCCAGGTTGGTCGTGTTGGTGTTCGCTATACCGATGAACGAGTTCATGATGCCGTACACGGTGCCGAACAGACCGACGAACGGACCGATCGAGCCGGTCGAGGCCAGGAACTGCTGGCCGCCCGACAGGCGCTTGGCCAGACCCGATTGAACCGCCGACGTCGCTTGTTGAGCGCGCAGCAGGGCCGAGTCGGAGTGTTCGCCGGTGACCGAGAGGCCGGCCTGACGCGACAGTTCGATTTCGTCGGTGGCCGCGGCGGCCATGTCGGCCAGCGGGTTGCCGTCGAACTCGTCCGAGGTGGCGACCTTACGCATGTCAGCGATGGTGCGGGCCTGACGGAACGATTCCAGGAAGCGGTCGGTGGCGCGGTTCAGCGAACCGAACTCGAACAGCTTGATGAGCAGCAGGGTCCACGAGAAGATCGAGGCCAGAACCAAGCCGATCATGACGACCTTCACGACGATGTCGGCGTGTTGGAACATCGACGCGACGGTCATCTTGTCGCCTTCGGCAGCCGGCTCTTCAGCGGCGGCCGGTTCAGCGGCCGGAGCCGGGGTCGGGGCGGGGGTGGTGGCGGCCGGAGCGGCAGTCGAGGCCGCCGCGGTCGGGGCGGCCGTTTCCTGCGCGAGGACCGGCGAACCGACCATCAGGACGGCGGCGCCGGCCATGGCCAGAAGAATGTTGGTCTTTTTGAAGTCGAGCATAGTTCGCCAGGTCCTGCTTTGGTGTCTGACTCGTGGAACCCAGGGAGCAGACCAATCTGGCGGCCGGCCCCCGATGAAAATCTCGCCCGTAAACTCAGGGATTCACAGAACCCCGATCTACGGAACGCCTCCTGAACGCTTCCGGTTGCCTGAAGGCTCCCGGGGCGGTGTCGGCAGGTGTGGGGAAACCGTTTTCCCAACTCCTCCCGGCCGCTCGCAAAGGAAAGCGGTCAAGCTCCTTTGGCGAACGCATACCAGAGCGTCAAGTGCGCAACGCCGCTTTTCCCCTCGGGGGAGAGCACGCGCGTTCGTTGCGGAAGTTTCAGGTTGAAAGCGTCAATTTCATGATGGTTCGGCGGAACGTTCGACCCTTTATGAGGGCGCACGGATGATCTTTTTGGAATATTGCACCGCACAATGGAATTTCATTCCACGGTTGTCGCGCGACCAGGACGACCCTGCCCGTTAATCACTATGAACAGGGTCATTCACACCAAACAGCGATCGGTTTTGACGTGACGTGAACCATCGCCCGCCTCCCGGCGCCGACGCGCCTGCGGGAGCGATCCGCCGCGCGAATACGCGATAATACGCAGTCGCGGAAACGGGCCTGCGCGAGGGTGCGGCGGATTGACGTGAATCGGGGGATCTCGGGGGCTGGCGGCCATCTTTTGAAGGAGATGGTGCCCGGGGGCGGATTCGAACCACCGACACGCGGATTTTCAATCCGCTGCTCTACCAACTGAGCTACCCGGGCGCCGCGCCGAAGCGAGGGAGCGGGGTCTATAGACAAGCCCATTCCCGGTGGCAAGCACCTCTGTCAGTCTTCTTTGAACGGACCGCGTTCGCCGTCATCCGTCGGCTCGTCGTTGCGCACCGGAATGGTGTAGCCGCCGGTGAACCAGCGCTGCAGGTCCACATCCGCGCAACGCTTGGAGCAGAAGGGTTTGTAATCAGGACTCGCGGGCGCGCGCGTGCAGATCGGACAGGTCGCCATGGTCACTCGGCCTCAATGGAAAAGACGCCCGGCCCCGCCGCGGCGTCGATCTTCAGATGGGCCCGGGGCCCCAGTTCCGCCACCAGCGGCCCGGTGAGAGTCGCCAGCTCCGGACCGCAATGCAGGCTGATCCGCGCCCGCCCCGTATCCTCCAGCATCGCCGACCTCAAACGACGCACCGCCTCCTGCGCCAGCTGGACCGGACGCAGACGTCGCGCCGCCGGATCGGCGTACAGCACCTCCTCCAGCGGGGTCTCGCGCCAGGGCAGGGACAGCATCAGCACCCCGAACCGGTTCACCGGCCCGATCACCACCGCCGGATCGCCGCCGAAGGCCGCCTTCGCCGCCTTCAGAATCATCTGGCCGTCATGCTGGCTTCCGATCAGGTCGATCGCGACCAGCCCGCCCCAGCGATTCAGCCGGATCAGCCGCGCCGCCTCTTTCAGGGCCAGACGATTCGTCTCGTCCCTCGGCCGGGCGCGTCCCATGTCGTGGGCGTTCAGGTCCACATCGACGGTGATCATCGCCCGCGTGCGCTGGACGTGGACCAGCCCGCCCGGCACGGCGGCGGGCGCCTGCGCCTCGTCCATCGCGCGCCGGCCGGCCTCGATGGCCTCGCGTCCGGTGATGATCCCGGCGCCGGGGGCCAGCCGCTCCAGCGTCTGTGTCAGCGTCGGCCCGGCGGCCAAAAGACGGACATCCCCCTGCCCTGCCGCGATCCAGCGCGCGACCGGCGCCTTCTGTTCGCGCCGTTCGGCGGTGATCTCGACCTCGACCTTGGCCCCGACCGGCGCGGAAATCCCGCCCTTCAGCGGCATGAAGGCCTCATGCCCCCCGCCCACATCGATAAAGGCGCCCTTCAGGCCCGGCGCGGACTGCCGCACCCGCCCGACCGAACGCGCGCCCAGCCGCGTCTGCGGGACGTCGTCGGCTCTCTCTATGTATATGTGTTCGGCGCGGCCGTTCCGTTCGACCACCGCCCGCAGCTCGCCGGGCGTGTCATCGAGGAAGACCTCGACCGTCACGGCTTCCAGCCCACGCCGGTCAGCAGGTTGACGCTCTCATACAGCGGCAGGCCCATCACGGCCGGATAGCTGCCGACGAGACGGGTCACGAAGGCCCCGGCCCGGCCCTGGATGCCATAGCCCCCGGCCTTGCCCTTCCATTCGCCCGACGCGATGTAGTCGGCGATCTCGGCGTCGGACAGGACCTTGAAGGTCACGCGGGTCTCCACGACCCGATGGCGCACCTGCCCGCCCTTGGCCACGGCCACGCCGGTATAGACCCGGTGCCCCCGTCCCGAGAGCAGCTTCAGAAAGCGCACGCATTCCGCCTCATCGGCGGCCTTTTCGAGGAAGCGGCGGCCCACGGACACCACGGTGTCGGCGGCCAGAACCACGGCCTCTGGCGCGCGCTCGGCGACCACCTGCGCCTTGCCGATGGCCAGACGCGCGGCGAGGCGCGGCGGCGTCTCCCCGGCCAGCGGGGTCTCATCGATGTCGGCGGGCTCGATTCGGTCGGGCTTGATCCCGACCAGCGCCAGCAATTCCACGCGGCGCGGACTGGCCGAAGCCAGCACCAGTTCAGGACGCGACAACGCGCGCGTCCCTTACTTGAAGCGGTAGGTGATACGGCCCTTGGTCAGGTCGTAGGGGGTCATTTCGACCAGCACCTTGTCGCCTGCCAGCACGCGGATGCGGTTCTTGCGCATCTTGCCCGCGGTGTGGGCGATGATTTCGTGGTCGTTCTCAAGCGTCACGCGGAACGTCGCGTTCGGCAGCAGTTCGCTGACGACGCCGGGAAACTCGAGCAGTTCTTCCTTAGCCATGCGGCCTCTCACGCCCGTTGGATACGATTAAACGACGCGCGCCGGGCGGCAGCGCACGCCGAAGGAGCGGCCATATGCCTGAAAAAGGCGGGATAGTCGAGGCGTCGGCCGCTTCGCGACCAACGAGTGGCGAGTGGCGAGTGATTAGTGGTGAGTGGGACTGGTCGAACGAGTTGCGCACACCGGAGCAAGTCCAGGGCTCTGACACTCACCACTCGCCACTAATCACTCGCCGCTCCGGCGCGCAGCGCCGGGCGTCACCGCCGATACAGCGCCGTCACCAGGGTGAACAACCGACGCGCCGTCTCGTGATCGACGGTGATCTTGCCGTCCAGCCGCGATTTCAGCAGCTCGGCGCCTTCGTTGTGCAGACCCCGGCGGCCCATATCGACGGCCTCGATCTTGGACACGTCGGTCCCGCGCAGCACTTCGTAATAGCTGTCGCAGATGTCGATGTAGTCCTTGATGGTCTTGCTCAGCGGCGACATCGACAGGCCGTGGGCCTTCGCGAAGTGCGGCCCGGCGATGTCGAACACCAGCCGCCCGTCCTGTGACGACAGCTTCAGCGCATAAGGGCCGGTCTCGGCGCCCGCGGGCTCAAAGCTGTTCTTCTCCACCAGATCGAAGATGGCGACGCGCCGCTCGTGCTCGATCTCGGCCGAGGCCGCCGGCAGGGACGCGGCGTCCAGCGTGATCGAGGCCAGCCGATGGTCGCTCACCGGGGGGCCGCCCCGTTCGAGGTCCCGTTCAGCACCGCTTCCAGCGAGCCTTCCAGATGGGTCGGCGCCATCTTCGCGGGCCAGCGCTCCGACAGGTCGGTCAGCACCGCGTCCAGGCATTCCACGTCGATCCGCAGATCACCGCCGCCCGCGAACATCATGATGACCCGCCCGCCCGGCGCCTCGCCCGGCTCGAAATGCATGGCCAGCAGCTCCAGCGCCGTCTCCGGCCCGCGCGGCAGGCGACGGCTCTTGACCGAGACCACATCGCCGAACTGCATCGCCGCCATCACCCGGGTGCCGCCGCATTCCCAGCAGAACCGGCTCAGCGTCACCGTCAGCAGGCGCGCGCCGCGCTCCCAGACAATGTCCACCGGACGCATGATCGCATCCTGCAACGCCACCGAGATGATGCTCAGGTCATGGTCGTCCTCGGCCAGCAGGCGCAGGGGCTCCATCGGCGACTTGATCGCCTTTTCCTCCGCCGCGCCGTCGGCCTCAGTGCTCATGCGCCTCGCCCTTGATCCGCCGGATGTTCGCGCCACAGGCGCCCAGCTTCTCTTCCAAACGCTCGAAACCGCGATCCAGATGATAGACCCGGCCGACCGTGGTCTCACCCTGCGCGACAAGTCCGGCGATGACCAGACTCACCGAGGCCCGCAGATCGGTCGCCATCACCGGCGCGCCGTGCAGCACCTCGACGCCCTTCACCACCGCCTCGCCCGCGTGAACGTGAATGTCCGCGCCCAGTCGCGCCAGCTCCGGCGCATGCATGAAGCGGTTCTCGAAAATGGTCTCGCGGATGGTGCTTTCGCCCTCCGCGGTCGTCATCAGCGTCATGAACTGCGCCTGCAGGTCGGTGGCGAAGCCCGGATAGACCTCGGTTTCCAGATTCACCGCCTTCAGACGCTGCTTCGGATCACGCTTCACGATCACCCCGTCCTCGGTCGGGCTGATCTCGACGCCCGCGGCGACCATCTTCTCGGTCAGGGCGGTCATCAGCTCCGGGCGCGCCTTGGTCAGGCGCACCTCGCCCCCGGCCATGGCGGCCGCGACGGCGTATGAGCCCATCTCGATCCGGTCCGGAATCACCGACCACTCGGCGCCGCCCAGCGAGGTCACCCCGGTGATGGTCAGCACATCCGTGTCGATACCCTCGATCTTCGCGCCCATGGCGGTCAGGCAGCGGGCCAGGTCGCCGATCTCCGGCTCCCGCGCCGCCTTGCGCAGCACCGTCGTCCCGTTGGCCATCACGGCGGCCAGCAAGGCGTGCTCGGTCGCGCCGACCGAGACGAACGGGAACTCGATCTCGGCGCCCTGCAGACCGCGCGGCGCCCGGGCGGTGACATAGCCCTCGTCCAGTTCGATCTCGGCGCCCAGCGCGGTCAGGGCCTGCAGGTGCAGGTCCACCGGACGCGCCCCGATGGTGCAGCCGCCCGGCAGCGAGACCTTGGCCTCGCCCGTGCGCGCCAGCAGCGGCCCCAGCACGTTGAAGCTGGCCCGCATCTGGCGGACCAGATCATAGGGGGCGAAGGTCGAGCTGATGGTGCGGCCGTCGAACAGGGTCTCCTGCCCGTTCGCGCCGTCGCGCTCGGTCACTTCCACGCCCAGCGCCTGCAGCAGCTTGCCCAGGAATTTCGTGTCCGCCAGACGCGGCATATTGGTCAGCAGCAGCGGCTGATCCGTCAGGATCGAGGCGGCCATCAGCTTGAGGGCGGAATTCTTGGCGCCGCTGACGGGAATCACCCCGTTCAGCTGGGCGCCGCCGGTGATGGCGATGCTGTCCATGACGTCTCTTGAAGGCCGAAGCGGGGAGCTCCGGCGGATCGACTATCCTAGACCATTTTTGCTTCAGGTCGGCACGACCTGAATCCAAAAAATGGTCCGGAATTATGCTGAAGCGAAATCTGAGTTCAGTTGGGCGAGCCCAACTGAACCGATTTCGCTTTAGCGCGGTCGGATGGTCCTGTGAAAGGCCGCTCGAACGGTACGCGCGATGACATTCAATTGCTCGGTCTTGCGACCTTCGTCGCAACCTTGCGACGGCGCAGATTGTCCCGCAGCGCCTTGGCCAGACGCAGGGCCTTCTCGGCCTTTGCCCGCTCGGCCTCGACGGCCGGGCCAGACGGCGTCGTCACCTCGGCGGCGGCCTTCACCGGCGACTCAACCGGGGCCGAAGGAATGACCTCCGGGGCGGCTGCGGCTTCGGGAGCGATCGTGACGGGCTTGTCCATGACTCGGATCAGAGCCCGCGCCGCGCCCCGGCGCAAGACCCGGACACCGTTAACGCGGCGCCTTGTCCACCGCCCGGGCGCCCTCCGCCTGCCTCTGATCTCAAACTTTTCGCATCGGATTGGAAATAGAGCTTGGCCCCCGCCGCGACGTTGGCTATAGGGCCGCTTCCTCGGAAAGAGGCCGCCGTAGCTCAGTGGTAGAGCGCATCCTTGGTAAGGCTGAGGTCGTGGGTTCGATTCCCCCCGGCGGCACCATTCTGAAGTCAAAGGCCCGATCCTCCCGGATCGGGCCTTTTGCTTATTCGGGCCTTCCTCTTCGCTATCGTCATCCCGGCGAAGGCCGGGACCCAGCGGCGCCGCGACGGCGGCGAAACCCGCTCTCAAAGACACAGGCAGCGTTGCTCCCGACAGATTCGCGCGCCCGGGATGACGATAGCCACAGGGCGCACTGCGACACCTCGACCGCGACTCCTTCGCAAGTCCGTGCTACGCCACTGACCATGCTTCGGCGCGCGCAACTCCTGATGAACAAGCTGGGCCTTCTGGCCGTGCTGCTGTTCGCCATAGGCGCCGTCTGGCCGGCCGCTGCGGCTGTGGCCTGCGTCGAGCCGGTCGAGGCGTCCATACAGGCTGTTCAGGCTGAAGCCGCCTCCCCCTTCGCCCCACCGTGCGAGGACCCGGCCTGTGAGCATTGCGTCGGCGCCTGCGGCCATGGCTGCTGCCACGCCCCGCACGTCGCCTCGCCCCATACCCCCGCGACCGCCCTCAACCTGATGGCCCAGTCGCATGACGCCCTGCGCTGGGCGTCCTCGCCCGGCGCTCCGGTGCAGGCCGCCTACGGCCTCGAACGCCCTCCACGGGTCTGATCCGGCGCGTCCTTTAGCGGCGCGTCCTCCCTCATCCTGATCAGACATCCGGCCCGCGCCGGTCGCGCCTTCCTGAGCGCCCGCGGGTCAACCGAGGACACCCATGGCTACCCGCAAACACTGGCTGATGACCGGCGCCGCCGTCATCGCCGCGCTCGGCATCGGATTCGGCGCCGCCCGCCTGTTCGATTCGCCCTCCCCTGCCGCCGACTCCCACACCGAGGGCGAAGAAGGCCATTCCGACGAAGAGGCCCCCGAAGGCTTCGTCGCCCTGACCGAACAGGAGGCCGTCGCCGCCGGCGTCACCCTGACCGGGCTTCAGCGCGGCGGCGGCACGGAGCTTCGCCTGCCCGGCCACGTCTCTCTGGCGCCCGGCGCGGAAGCCCGCGTTGACGCCCCGCTCGCCGGGACGGTCACCGCCGTTCACGTCGGCCCCGGCGCCCGCGTGCGGCGCGGGACGGTGCTGGTCACCCTGCGCAGTCCCGAGGGCGCCGCCGCCCGGGCGGACGCCGACACCGCCGCCGCAGAGGCCGAGGCCGCCCGCGCCGCCCTGACCCGCGACGAGACCCTGTTCGAGCGCGGCTACATGCCCCGCGCCCGGCTGGACGTGACCCGCGCCGAGGCCCGGTCCGCCGAGGCCCGTCTGCGGTCGGCCCGCGCCCGTGTCGCCGCCTTCGGCAATCCGGGCAGCGACGGCGTCGTGGTCGTCCGCAGTCCCGCCGACGGGGTCGTCACCCGCCTGATCGCCGCCCCCGGCGTGACCCTGCATGAGGAGGCCCTGCAGGTGGCCGAGATCGCCGACACCGGCCGCGCCGAACTGGTCTTCGACGCCCCGCCGTCCGCCGCTCGTCTGCTGACCATCGGCTCGACCCTGCGCGCCGAGACCGCCGACGGCGCCGTGCTGCAGGCCGTCGTCGTCGCCGTCGCTCCGGCGACTCAAGGCGGCACCGCCACCATCCGCGCCACGGCCCAGGGCGCCGCGCCCGCGCCCGGCACGGTCCTGTCGGCCCGCCTGCCGGTCGGCGGCGGCAACGGCCTGACCGTCCCCGCCGACGCGGTCCAGACGGTCGAGGGCGTGACCTCGATCTTCGTGCGCGAAGGCGACGGCTTCCGCGCCCGCCCCGTCACCGTCGGCGCCACCGCCGGGGGCCGCACCGAGATCCTGTCGGGCCTGACCGGGTCCGAACGCATCGCCGGCGCCGGCGCCTTCGTGCTCAAGGCCGAACTGGCCAAGGGCGAAGCGGAGCATGGGCACTGATCATGCTGAACCGCATCATCGACGCCGCGGTCCGTCACCGCTGGCTGATCATCGTTCTGGCCGTCCTGTGGGCCGCCGTGGGCGCGCGCGAGCTCATGCGCCTGCCCATCGACGCCGTGCCGGACATCACCAACCGGCAGGTCCAGATCACCACCGTCGCCCCCGCTCTGGGGCCGGAGGAGGTCGAACGGCAGGTCACCTTCCCGCTGGAGACCGCGCTCAGCGGCATGCCGGGTCTGGTCGAGACCCGCTCCCTGTCGCGCCACGGCTTCTCCCAGATCACCGCCGTCTTCACCGACCGCACCGACATCTGGTTCGCCCGCAATCTCGTCAACGAGCGGCTTCAGGACGCCCGCGAGGACCTGCCCGGCGGCCTGACGCCGACCATGGGGCCGGTCGTCACCGGTCTGGGCGAGGTCTACATCTGGACGCTCGAACTCAAGGGGACCGCAGGCGACGAAGGGGTCCTCTACGTCACCCCCGAGGGTGAGCGGCTGACCACCGACGCCGAGAAGGCCACCTACCTCCGCACGGTTCAGGACTGGATCGTCGCGCCCCAGCTGCGCGGCGTCGACGGTGTCGCCGGGGTCGATGTTCAGGGCGGCTATGTGAAGGAGTACGCGGTCCATCCGGACCCGGCTCGCCTCGCCGCCTACGGCGTCGGTCTGGTCCAGCTGGTCGAGGCTCTGGAGCACGCCAACCGCATCGCCGGAGCCGGTTACGTCAACCGCGCCGGTGAAGCGTGGATCGTCCGCGCCGACGCCCGGATCCGCACGCTGGACGAGCTGGCGGCCACCCCGATCCTGAACCGCAACGGGCAGGTGGTCCGGGTCTCGGACGTGGCCGTGGTCGAGATCGGCCGCGCCCCTCGCCTCGGCTCCGCCAGCACCAACGGCCGTGAGACCGTCCTCGGCGCCGCCTTGATGTTGCAAGGCGAGAACTCCCGGGAAGTCGCGAAACACGTTGGAGAAAAGCTGGAAACCATCCAGCCCAGCCTGCCGCCCGGCGTGGTCATCGTCCCGGCGCTGGACCGCACGGCTCTGGTCGAGGCGACCATCGGCACGGTGGAGCACAACCTGGTCCTCGGCGCCGCTCTGGTCATCGCCGTGCTGTTCCTGGCGCTGGGCAATGTCCGGGCCGCCGTGATCACGGCGCTGGTCATTCCGCTGAGCTTCCTGTTCGCCGCGACGGCCATGAATCGCTTCGGCATCAGCGCCAATCTGCTGAGCCTCGGCGCGCTGGATTTCGGCCTGATCGTCGACGGCGCCGTGGTGGTGGTCGAGAACACCCTGCGGCGTCTTTCGCTGGAGCGGCAGCGGCTGAATCAACCATTGACCCTGAACCAGCGCCTCGGCGTCGCCGCGGCGGCGGCACGGGAGATGGCTCGCCCCGCCGCCTTCGGTCAGGCCATCATCCTGCTGGTCTACGCCCCCCTGCTGATGTTCGAGGGTGTGGAGGGCAAGATGTTCGGCCCGATGGCCGCTACCGTCATGCTGGCCCTTCTGGGGGCCTTCATCCTCAGCTTCACCTTCGTCCCGGCCCTGACCGCCATCTGGGTGCGCGAGCCGAAGGCCGGGCATGAGGACGGGGAGACGAAGATCAGCCGCGCCGTTCGCGACCGCTACGCACCCCTGCTGGGCATGGCCCTGCGGCGGCCCCGGCTGGTCATCGGCGGGGCTGTCGGCGCTCTGGCGGCGGGCGCCCTCGCCTTCGCCACTCTGGGCTCCGAATTCGTGCCCCAACTGGACGAGGGCGACATCCTCGTGCAGGCGCTGCGGGTCCCCTCGACCTCGCTGGAGCAGTCGCAGGCCATGCAATTTCGCGTCGAGACGACGCTGAAGGCCATGCCCGAGGTCCAGCGGGTCTTCACCCGCACCGGCACCGCCGAGGTGGCCTCGGACCCCATGCCGCCGTCCATCTCGGACACCTTCGTCATGCTGAAGGACCGCAAGGACTGGCCCGACCCGTCCCTGCCCAAGGCCGAACTGGTCGAACGGATGGAGGAGGCGCTCAGCCACCTGCCGGGCCAGACCTATGAGTTCACCCAACCCATCCAGATGCGGTTCAACGAGCTGATCGCCGGGGTCCGTTCGGACGTGGCGGTCAAGGTCTATGGCGACGACTTCGAGGCCATGACCCGCACCGCCGAGCAGGTCGCCGCCGTCCTCCGCCGGATCGACGGGGCCGCTGACGTCCGGGTGGAGCAGGTGTCGGGCCAGCCGACCCTGACCGCCCGCGTGGACCGCACCATCGCGGCGGCGCAGGGCATCCACGCCTCCGACGCCGCTGACGCCCTGGCCATCGGTCTGGCCGGTCAGGCGGCGGGTCAGGTGATGGAGGGCGACCGCCGGTTCGACGTGGTCGTCCGCCTCGACGACGCCCTGCGCAACGACCCCGTCGCCATGGCCCAGCTGCCGGTCATGCCCGAGGAGTCCGAGCCGGGCGCCCCGACCGTGCCCCTGTCGTCCGTCGCCCGTTTCGAGGCGGGGGAAGGCCCCAACCAGATCAGCCGCGAGAACGGCAAGCGCCGGATCATCGTGCAGGCCAACGTCCGGGGGCGGGATCTGGGCGGCTTCGTCGCCGAAGCCCGGAGGGAGGTGGCCGCCAATGTCCAGCCCGTCGCCGGCGGCTGGTTCGACTGGGGCGGTCAGTTCGAGAACCTCGAACGGGCCTCGACCCGCCTGGCCCTGATCGTGCCTCTGGTCTTCCTGACCATCGGCGCCCTGCTGTTCCTGGCCCTGCGCTCGCTCAGGGACGCGGCGCTGGTCTTCGCCGGGGTGCCTCTGGCCCTCGTCGGCGGAGCGCTGGCGCTGGCGGCCAGGGGGATGCCGCTGTCGATCTCGGCGGCGGTGGGCTTCATCGCGGTCTCCGGCGTCGCCACCCTGAACGGGCTGGTCCTGATGCAGGCCATCCAGCAGCGGCTGGCCGAGGGGGATACGCCACTGGAGGCCGCCCTGACCGGGGCGGTCAGCCGCCTGCGGGCGGTGTTGACCACGGCGCTGGTGGCCGTGCTGGGCTTCATCCCCATGGCGTTCGCCTGGGGACCGGGCGCGGAGGTCCAGAAGCCGCTGGCCACCGTGGTCATCGGCGGCCTGACCACGGCCACCGTCCTGACCCTGATCGTCCTGCCGCTGCTGGCGTCGCTGGGGCGCAGGACGGCAGGCTGAGAAGGCGGGAGGCCCGGTCCTCGGACCGGGCCTTCAGCACCTCAGTCGACCGTGCGTTCGTTCTGGTAGACCGGGCGATGGTTGCTCGGCGGGCCGCCGGGGCGGGCGACGCGGGACTCGAACTCGGCGGCCGCGTTCGGGTCGTAGCGGCCCGGGAAGACGTAGCCGCTGTCGCTGAAGTAGGGATAGCCGCCCAGCTGGCCCGAGCCATAGGGGTAGCCGTAGCCGCCGTAGAGACCGTTCTCGGTCTGGCGGTAGCTGAGGCTGAGGCGGGCGTTGTCGCCGACGGGCAGGGTCACCGCCATGCCGTAGTCGCGGTAGCCGCCGGTGCCGATTCCGGCGACGAACTCGCCGTGCATCTTGCGGTCATCGACCGGGCGGTCGGCCCGCTCGCGGGAATAGGGGGTCGCGTCCGGATCGCGGCTTTCCAGCCAGCGGTCGATCTGCTGGTCCGTGGTGAGGTTGTGCGGCCGGGCGGCCTGCCGGGCTGCGCCCTCGGCGGTCGGCGCGGCAGGCGCGGCGGCCACCGCCGTCAGGTCCACCGTGGTCGCCGGAGCGGTCGTCACGATCTCGTAGGGATCGCCGCCGGCCAGAGCCGCCGCGAATATGAGGGCCGAAATCATCATGCGCCTACTCCCTGTACAGGCCTACCCTAACCCTGATTGCGGCAAAGGTCAGGCGGTTCCGTCGCCCCGGTTCAAGGGGTCGCGCAGCGGCTGGCCTTCCGGCACGAATTCAAGCGCCACGGAGTTGATGCAGTAGCGCAGGCCGGTGGGCGGCGGGCCGTCGGGGAAGACGTGGCCCTGATGGCCGCCGCAGCGGGCGCAGACGGTCTCGGTCCGCACCATGCCGTAGCTGGTGTCGGTGATGGCCCTCACATGGCTTTCATCGACCGGCTGGGTGAAGCTGGGCCAGCCGGTGCCGCTTTCGAACTTGGTCCCCGCGCGGAACAGCGGCAGGCCGCATTCCCGGCAGCAGAAGACCCCGGCCCGCTTCTCGCCCAGCAGGACGCCGCAGAAGGGCGCCTCGGTGCCGTGGGACAGAAGGACCCGGGCCTCCTCGGCCGTCAGGTCCGCCTCGAGCCGCTCGCGCTCGGCCTCGGTCGGCGGGGTGAGGTCATATCCGGAGGGGGAGCGATGGGTGTCGGTCATGGGAGTCCAGATAGGAGGTGAAGGGTCGCGGCGCCAGCGCGGGATCACAGCATGCGAAGCCTGGGGCCGCGCTGGCCCGGGCGGTCGATCAGCAGGTCGGTGACGGCCCAGACCAGGGCGTCGGCGCGGTCCAGCGAGCCCTCGCCCAGTTCGGCGCCGAGCAGCATCAGTTCCTCCTCCAGCGCATCGAACAGACCGGCGTGCTTCACCCGGCCCTGTTCGTAGAGGGCGGCGACGGGTTCGGCGCGCAGCATCTTGCCTTTCGTGGCGCGGACGGTGCGGACCGGCAGGGGGCGATCAACGGCCTTGAGCACGGACGCGACCATGTCCCCGCCCTGATTGACCTCGGCCACGATGCAGGTCGCCCCGACCTCATGCGCGAGGGCCACGGCGCGGCGGGCCCATTCCTCGGGCGAGAGCCCGTGGGCGGACCGGTCAGCCAGAACCACCGCCTCGCGAACCCCGTCCGGGCGCAGGCGTGACGCGGCCGCGATGATGCCGCACGCGTCCCCCGTGGCGGTGGCCGGAGGGTCGATGGCGACGACGATCCGCTCGTAAGTGGCCGTACCGTCCTTCGGACTACTTGAGGGCGGTCGTCCTTCTGCCCCAAGGGGAGAAGGATGCTGTGTGTCGGGAGACCTCGCCAGCGCCATCATCGTCGCCGTGAACAGGGCGCCGTCGAGGTCGACGATCCTGCCGTCCAATTCCTGGGCTTCGCGGCGGGTGCCGCCGTAGAGGTCGCGCAGGCCCTCGATGAAGCCGGGCGCGAGGTGGGCGGCGTTGTCGGCGCTGCCCGCATGGGTCAGGGCGCAGGAAGCCTCGTCCTTGAGACGGATGAGGGCGCGCATGGGTCTGGGTGTGGTGGTGACGAGGAGGCGTGGGGGGTGTCGGAGGCGCGGACCAACCCCTCCACCATCCGTCGCCGGAGGCTCCGGATGGTCCCCCTCCCCACCTTCGGTGGAGAGGTGAGCGCAGGCGTAGCGTCCGGCGAACGGTGTGGGCTTCGACATACCGGCCGCGTCGGGTCGGGAGGTCCCCGAACGGGCCGACGGTCCGCGGCCCAAGGACAATGGCCCCGGCAACCGCAGCCCCATCCGGAGCAGGGCGAGCGTTTCGGCGGCGCCGCGGGCGCCGGTGGGGCGCCAGGCGCAGAATTCGTCGGCCCAGGCGGCGCTGAACTGGGGACCGCGCAGGCTGTCAGGGTCTTCGGCGGAGAAGGCGTAGGCGATGCAGCCGTTGGCGAATTTCAGGCGGCGGCGCGAGCTTTCGAAGACCGGACGGGTCTTCGCCGTCCAGCGCGGCAGGCTGCGGATACCCGAGACGCCCTCGATCATCACCTCGCGCACGTCGTGCAAGGTTGGACCGATCAGGGCCAGACGGCCGCCGGCGCCGAGGGCCTCGGCCTGATCGGCCAGCCACTCGGCGCCCGCCTGGGTCTTGCCCGCGCCGCGTCCGCCCAGAAACAGCCAGGTGCGCCAGGGCTCGCCGTTCGGCAGGGCCTCGGGCGGGGTCTGGGCCGGACGCAGATCGAGCGGCGGCGGGACCGGTTCGGGGTCAGGTTCTGACGGCGGGGGTTCGGCGGCGTCGCTGACGACGGGCTGGCCGCGATGACGGCGGCGCGCCTGCCAGAAGCGCAGGGCGATCATGCCGATGCGACCCAGACGGCCGAAATCCTCGACCCGCCCCTCACCGGCCGCGTCGGCCATGGTGGCCTCGATCGAGTCGAGGGTGGCGTCGGGATCGTCGGGATGGAAATGGAAGACCATCTCCTCACGCCGCTCCTCGCGCCGGAGGCGGCGTTCGGTCCTGGGGGGTGTGTCCGGGGTCGCGTTCATCCCGTGATTATCCCACGGTCCGGAAGGGGGTGATGACGTTTGACGCTGGCCCCGAGCCGAGGGGTTTCAGAACAAGAGGTTAGAGAGGGGGATTGCGCAGGCTGGGGCGACATCCGAACAGTGGTCATCCGCGTAAAAAACGCCCCACCTGAAAAAGAGGGGTCGGCTTTGAACCTTTGCCGTTCTGGCGACCTCTATCGAGCCGAGCAGATGACCGCCTGATGCCGTATGATTTGAGAGAAGCCTTGCGCCCGGAGACCGAACGCGCCGCCCACGAGCTGAACGCGGCGTACAAATTGGTCATCGCCGCCCGCCGGTGGCGGGCCCGACTGACGGATATCCTGAAACGTGACGGGGCGTCCGACAGCGACTTCTCGGTCCTGTATCATCTGGCGGCCGCGCCCACGGGCCTGAAGCAGGGCGAACTGGCGGAACGGATGGGCGTGAGGGGACCGACCCTGACGCGGCTGCTGGACGGACTGGAGGCCCGGGGCTGGGTCCGACGGGGCGAGATCATCGGCGACCGCCGGTTCAAGCTGATCAAATTGACCACGCTCGGCTGCGACACGGTGCGGGACCTGGACCCCCTGGCGCGGTCGCTCCGCGATCACATTTTCGACGGCTGCACGGACGAACAGATCATCGCGTTCCAGGCGATGCTGGACCGGATTCTGGAGCGCAGCGCCGCGGATTGAACGGGGCTCACTGCGCCGTGGGACCGCGAAATCCGACGGCGTCACCCGCCGCGCGACGGCGGCGAAGGATGTCAGACCAGTGATCGGCCAGCACCAGCAGTCCATGACGGCGATTGTCGTCAGGTTCGCTGACGGCCTCGGCGATCAACCGGGACATCTCGGCGCGGACTTCAGAAGGCGGTTTCAGCGGGGTCATGCGAGGGGAAGCCCCCGCCCCTGAGTCGGGTTTCAGCGGGACCGCAAAGAAAAGCCGTGCCTTGTCAGTGTGCAACATCCGGGGACCCCGCGCCGGGGCCGGATTTCAGCAGCTGATCGACATGGGCCGTCAGGGTTTCGGGCGAGAAGGGTTTGAGCAGTGTGGCCTCGGCCCCGAAGGCGCTGGCGGTCTGCAACAGATAGCTGCCGTCCAGCACCCCGCCCGCCGAGATCGCGAGGATGGGGAAGGCCCGCCCGCGCTCGCGCAGCTTCAGGATGGTCTCCAGCCCGTCGCGGTTGGGCATGAGGATGTCGAGGATCATCAGATCGACCGGCTGTTCCTCCACCAGCGCCGCCGCCGCCAGACCGTCACGCGCGGTCAGGGTCCGGTGCCCCGCCCCGCCCAGCACCGCCGAGATGAAGTCCAGCACATCGGGATCGTCATCCACCACCGCGATCCGCGCCATCCGCCGTCTCCCTCCGAAGCCCTTCCCGGGGCCACGGTTCAGCCTTGGGAACGGAATGTCAACTTTGACGTGTGCGACGCGGGGTCGCTGAAAGGGATGGTGCGGGGCGCAAGGCTCCCGCTAGAACAGCGGCATGAGTATCGAAGACGACGCCCTGCCGACGGTGACGACGCCGGAAGCGGCGGAGTAGGATTGGATGGCCGGCCCGCACGACGCCCTGATCACCGCCGCCGCCAAGGCCGCGCTGGGGCCGTTGGAGTTCCGGCGGAAGGGGCGGTCGCGGGTCTGGATCGCCGATCACGGCTGGTGGCTGAATGTCGTGGAGTTCCAGCCCAGCGGCTGGCAGCGCGGCAGCTATCTGAATGTCGCCGCCCACTGGCTGTGGTCCGACAGCGGCTATCTGAGCTTTGACCACGGCGGGCGGATCGACGGCTTCATTGCCTATGAGGGGGACGCGCAGTTCGCCGAGGCCGCCGCCGCTCTGGCCGACAAGGCGGCTGTGGGCGCGCGTGCGCTGGCGGCGGCGATCACCTCGCCTGAGGCGCTGGCCGGGATTCTGAGAGCCTCCGACGCCGTCGCGCGACCGGCGCTGAAAGCCAGTTGGCCCGGCTATCATCTGGCCGTAGTGGAAGCGCTGTCGGACCGGGCCGCCGAGGCGCGCCTACTGCTGGAGGCGATCACGGATGACCGGGTGAAGCCCGCCGCATCGCACATGGCGGGGCTGGTGACCGACCCGGCCCGGGTGAGGCAGGGCGTGTCCGATCTGATCGACCGCCAAAGGGAAGCCTTGAAGCTTCCCGGGCTGTCGGGGTCGACGTTCGCCTGACGCCTACTCCCGCCAGTAGGACGAACTGCGCCAGACACGGGTCCAATAGCCTACGAAGCCCAGGATCGTCCCGCCGACGACATAGCCGATCAGGCTGAGCAGCACCGGCTCCTTGGCGAAGAAAAATCCCGCGCAGAGGCCCATCAGGGCGCCGAGGGCGGCATGGAGTCCGCCGAGCGTCTCGCGCGGCAGGTCGTGCACCCACATCAGCAAAGCCCCCAGAATCGACAGGCACAAGGCCACGCCGGCGCCGAACAGAAGCCGCAACCCGTCGTCCTGCATCAGTCCTCCGGCCGCCGCCGAGGCGACGGCTGCGATCACGAAGATCGTGCTGGCCGGGATCAGAAAGGCGGGCGGTTCCTTCGACATGAGAGGATCATCGACGGGCGGACCTGACGGCGCAAGGCGTCAGCGCCGATAGTCCGGCGTCGCCAGCGGCATCGGCGTCGGGTTCAGGGCGACCCAGCGGACGGCGAGGTCGCAGAGTTCAGCGCCCGCCCCGTCGCGGGTGCGGGCCTCCCGGATCAGGACGGCGGCGCGGGCGCGGTCGGCGTCACCGAGGGGCGCGCCCGTGGCGGTGTGGTCGAGGAAGGCCTGGCCCATCTTGCGGTAGTCGGCGTCCCAGTTGACGCCGCCGTTGCGCTCGACCTCGTCGGTGATCCGGCCGGCGATGCGGATGACCTCGCCCTGCACCGTCTTCGCCGCGCCGCTGGAGGGGACCAGCGCCTGCCACAGGGCGTCGTGCTGGTCGGCCGGTTTGCCGGGCGGGACGAGGATCGGCGCCTTGCCGTCGTGCATCCTCCGGCGGGCGACCGGCGTGACGTCGAAGGGGGCGTAGAGCCGGTCGAGCGCGTCGCTGAACTCGTCAACCGAGTCCGGGTTGAAGCTCGCGCGGTGGAACTCGAAATTCTCGCCGATCCGGGTGACGGCGGCCTGCATGTCCGGGGTGACCGGGCTGCCGGACGCGCCGCCTGAGAATGCGCCTTTCAGCCGGTCGAGCAGGCCCGGTTTGGCGGCGGGCGTCGCGGCCAGCAGCAGGGGCGCGATGTCGGCCATCGAAACGATCTGGATATTGCTGCACTGGCGCAGACCCAGCTCCAGCGGAGTCAGGCCCGCGCCGTTGCGGGCGTCGGCGCGGGCGCCCCGGGCCAGCAGAAGCCGCACAGCCTCCGCCTTCCCCGACGCCGTGGCGCGATGCAGGGGGGTATCGCCGGAGCGGTCCGTCGCATGGATGTCGGCGCCCAGTTCAAGCAGCAGGGCGACCTTGCCGTTCCAGGCGCCAGCGTGGTGATACAGGGGCGTGCGCCCGTAGCTGTCCAACGCCTCCAGGTCCGCGCCCTGCTCGACCAGCCAGCGGATAAGGGGTTCCGGCGCGTCATTGAAGGCCAGCGCCGTCTGTTTGCCGTAGCCGCCCCGCGCCTCCAGCTCGCAGGTGTCGAAGACCGCCTTCAGCGCCTCGAGATCGCCCGCCGTCAGCAGATCGCCGAAGGCCTTGGGCAGGGTCTTCTTCTTCGCCTTGGACATGGGAGGCCTTCCGGAGGTCAACGCAACAGCGGGGATCAAACACGGTCGCCGGAAGCCGG
The DNA here is from genome assembly GCF_006547065.1 of Brevundimonas sp. M20. NCBI lineage: Bacteria > Pseudomonadati > Pseudomonadota > Alphaproteobacteria > Caulobacterales > Caulobacteraceae > Brevundimonas > Brevundimonas sp. M20. The sequence goes on from NZ_CP041243.1 coordinate 2,280,876, forward strand.
TCCATCGTCGGGTCGTGAATACGGCGGCGCGGGAAACCGGTTGTCAGGCTTTACCCGTCAGGGTGGCGGTCTCCCTCGCAGCAGATGGACACCTGATGCGCCCCTCCCCGGCGGTTCTGGCCCTCGGCCTCGCGCTCGTCGTCGCTCCGGCGGCGGCGGAGGCGTGCGCCGTGCCGCGTCCGTTCGATCCGCATTGGGTGAAGGACGCCGACGCCGTGGTGGCCGGTCGGGTGACAGAGCACAGCCGCGAGCGGGTGAAGGTTCGCGCCCAGGAGATGAGGTGGGTCCCCACTCCGGATGGCCAGGTTCAGGTTCCCGAGGAGCTGTCGCTCGAACGCGAAACCGTCACCGTCGACGTCGCGGTGGATCAGGTCCTGATGGGCGAGGCGCCGAAGCAGCTGCGGCTGGACTGGCCGCAACAGTTCGTGCCGGGAGAGACCGGTTTCGCGCCCGGACACTATGTGATCGCGCTGAAGCGTGGGCCGTCGGGGCGGCCGGACGATGAGCGCCTCGTGATCTATTCCAGCCTGTGCCGGGGCGGGCATCTGTACGCCCCCAGCGGCTCCGCGCGCGGCATGGCCTTTATCCGGGTGCTGATGGGGCGAGACCCCGAAGCGCCGCCCCCGCCGAAGCGGCCCGACCCCATCGCGGAGCCGCGCGGGGTCCACGCGGCGGCCCCCGCCCCCGCGCCAAACCCCGCCCTGGAGCCGTCCTGGGGCAGTTTGCAGTTCGAGGAGCCCGAAGGGTGGAGACGCGTTCCGGTCCTGCCCGTGGTGCTGGCGAGCGGCGCGCTGGGCGGGGTGCTGGTGGCGGCGATCCTGCTGCGACGGCGGAAGCGAAAATAGCCGCCGATCAGCGCGGAAGGGCGTTGATCCAGGCCTCGACGGCGGCGGTGTCGGACATGTCGCCGTCGAAGCGGTGGGTCGGGGTGACCGGCTGATTATGGCCGCGCGGGCGGCCGATGTAATACTTCATCGGCAGGGACATTGAGCCCAGACCGCTGGGCATGCGGACGCCACGAACCTCCATCTAGATGGTGTCGGCGCCGGTCTCGCGTCAGACGGGAACCGCGCCGAAGCGGGTCCACAGGTCGACGGCGTCGAGGCAGGCTGACATGCAGGTCTCGTCGGTCAGGACGAAGACCCGGCCCTGACAGACACCCAGAACCCCATGACTCACCCCCCGGGATGCTTGGATGAGGGACGTTATGGCGCCGGGCCGTCCGCACCAACCGTCGGATGCGAGCCGCCCCGGTTGATGCGGCAGGCGCCCGTCAGACCTCCGGGGCGGCCACCACGATCTTTCCCCGGGCGCGACCGGAATCCAGCCGGGCGAAGGCGGCGTTGAGATCCTCGAACGGCAGGACCTGATCGATCACCGGACGCAGGGTTCCCGCCTCGAACAGGGCGGTCAGCTTTTCGAGCTGCGCTCCGTTCGCGCGCATGAAGAGGAAGGCGTAGTCGACGCCCCGCGCGGCGGCAGCATGGCGGACCCGGCGGCTCATGAGCCCCAGCAGTCCGCGCATGAGCCAGTTCATTCCCGCCGCCTTGCCGAAGGCCGGATCGGGCGGGCCGGACAGGGAGATCAGCTTGCCGCCCGGTTTGAGCACCTGAAGCGACCGTTCGAGGGTGGCCGGATCGAGGCTGTGCAGGACCAGATCGTAGCCGGACAGCTCGGTCGCGAAATCCTGGCTGTGGTAGTCGATGACGACATCGGCGCCGAGGCCGCGCACCAGATCGGCGTTGGCGGCGCTGGTGGTGGTCGCCACGGTTGCGCCGAGATGCTTGGCCAACTGGATCGCCAAGGTCCCGACACCGCCGGACCCGGCCTGGATGAACACTTTCTGGCCCGGCTTCAACTGCCCCACCTCGACCAGAGCCTGCCAGACGGTCAGGCCGACCAGCGGGATCGAGGCGGCCTCGGCGACGGACAGGTTGGCGGGGGCGCGGGCGACATCCGCCTGATCCACGGCGATCCGCTGGGCAAAGCCGCCGATGCGGCCGTCGCGCGGGCGAGCGTAGACGACGTCGCCGACCTTGAAGCGCTGAACAGCCGGGCCGACCGCCGTGACCCTGCCCGCCACATCGTGCCCGAGCACCACCGGCGGACGGTAGGGCAGGAGCGGCTTGAAGGCGCCGTCCCGGATTTTGGAATCGAGCTGATTGAGCCCAGCGGCGCCGATCTCGATCACGACATCCGCATCGCCCGGCACGGGCTCGGGCCAGTCGCCGAAACGGAAGGCGCCGCCCTTTTCGTAGCGGTCCAGACTCCAGGCTTTCATGGCGGCCTCAGCTCGTCTTGCGATAGCGGTCGGCCGGGACTGTGTTGCCGAAGCTGGGCAACATCGCCTGACGGGCGCCCTGGAAGGCGTCCCACAGGGCGCCGTCGTGCAGGGGCGGAATGGTGATCGCCTCCCGACTGTCGAAACCGGCGAGAGCGGCGTCCACCAGATCACCGACCTCCATCAGGGGCGGCAGCTTGTCCGGATCGGCGCCGGAGCGGTCCCAGATTTCGGTGCGGGTCGCGGCCGGAAGCACGGCCTGCACATAGACGCCCCGGGGCCCCAGTTCCTGGGCCAGCCCCTGTGACAGGTACAGGACGAAGGCCTTGGTCGCGCCATAGACCGACAGGCCCATCTCCGGCGCGAGACCGACGACCGAGCCGATGTTGATGATGGCCCCCGCCCCGGCGCGGGCGAAGCGGGGCGCGACCGCGCCGGCCAGAGCGGCGACGGCGGAGACATTCAGGCTGACCAGTTTGAGGACGTCATCCGTAGCCTGACGGGTGAAGCCGCCGCCCAGACTGGCCCCGGCATTGTTCACCAGCACGCCGATCCGCTCATCATCTCGCAGGCGGGCCGCGACGGCCTGAAGATCGTCCGGCCGGGTCAGGTCCGCCTGAAGCACGTCGATGGCCGCCCCGGTTTCGGCGCGCAGGCGATCGGCGAGCGCTTCCATCCGCGCCTTGTCGCGAGCGACCAGCACCAGATCATGGCCCCGGCGGGCGAACCGGTCGGCGTAGGTCGCGCCGATGCCGCTGGAGGCGCCGGTGATCAGGACGGCGGGACGGTCAGACATGGGGTCAGCTCCTGTTTTCCAATCATGACAATCATCATGATTGTTGCCAAATATGATCATCATCATGTATCCGTCAATCCCAACGATGGAGATGAGGCGATGAAGGTCAGCCGGGAGCAGATGCAGGCCAACCGGAGGCGTATTCTGGACGCGGCCGGTGAGAAGTTCCGGGAGAAGGGCTTTGACGCCGTCAGCGTGGCGGAAGTGATGAAGGCCGCCGGGCTGACCCACGGCGGCTTCTACGGCCATTTCGCCTCGAAGGACGACCTGATCGCGCAGACGGTCTCGCATCTGACGACGGAGACCCTGACCCGTCGCGGGGACGGTCTGGAGGCGTATATCGACGCCTATCTGTCGCCGGGACATCGGGATGATCGGGCCGGAGGCTGTCCGACGGCCGCCCTCGCCGCCGATGCGCCCCGTCAGTCGCCGGACGGGCGGGCGGCGATGTCACAGGGCGTGCGGGCCCAGATAAACCGCTTCAGCCGGGCGCTCTCCGCGACGCCCGACGAGGCGGACCGGCAGGCGGCGATCGGCGCCTGGGCCGCGATGGTCGGCGCGGTGATCCTGTCGCGCGCGGTCGATGACGAAGCCCTGTCGGATGAAATCCTGACCGCGACCCGGGCCAGTCTCAGGGCGAAGACAGCCGGCTGAACGATCTCACCCGTCGGGGATCAGCCCCTTGCGGACCATGCTGTCCCCGGCGGCGATGATCGCCTCGCGCGGGGGACGCGGGGTCCAGCCGAGGAGACGCCGGGCCTTGTCGTTGGTGGTTTTTTTCACATAGCCGAGGTCGGCCACATAGGGCCGCACCTGCCGGTTGAAGACCGCGCTCAGACGCAGGACCAGATCGGGGATGGTGCGGGTCGGCACGCGTTCGGCGGACGCGCCCAGAGCCTCACGAAGGGTGTCGGCGATCTGCTTCATCGACAACGGAACCCCGTTGGAGATCAGGAAGCGCTGACCGGCGGCCTGCGGCGCCGTCATCGCGGAGACATGTGCCGCCGCAACGTCGCGAACGTCCACGATGGGGATGTACAGGTTCGGCAGGCCCGGCACGGCGCCCGTCAAAAGGCGCTGGATGATGTGGTTCGAGCCGGAGATGTCCCGGCCCATCACCGGTCCCATGACGGCGACGGGCAGCAGGCTGGTCAGTTCCAGCGTCCCGCCTTCGGAGGCGATGAAATCCCACGCGGCGCGTTCGGCCAGTGTCTTGCTCTTGCCGTAGGCGTCGACACCGGGGCCGTCGAGGATGGTCCAGTCATCGTCGTTGAAGACCCGGCCGTCGCGCCGGTAGCCCCAGCTGACGGCGTGGAAGGCCGATGTCAGCACTACACGGCCGACGCCCGCGTCCCGCGCGGTCCGCAAGACCCGGAGCGTGCCGTCCACGGCGGGCGCGATCAGCTGGTTCTCATCCTCGACATGGCCCGGCTGAACCGGCGAGGCGACGTGCAGGACGACGTCGATGCCGCTCATGGCCCCCGCCCAGCCGTCGTCCCGCATCAGATCGGCGGCGACGAACCCCAGAGCCGTGTCATCCTGAAGTCCGGCGTCATGCAGGACAGCGCGCACGTCGCCTTCGCGATCAAGCGAGCGGAGCGTCGCCCGGACCCGATGGCCCTGTTCGATCAATTGCAGGATGCAGTGTCCGGCGATGAAGCCGGAGCCGCCAGTGACGAGGACGTGTTTGCGGGTCATGGCTGAAGCTCTCCGGTGACGGCGGGGGCGGTGCGTTGTTCGCGCCACCGCGAGGGGCTGGTCTGTTCCCAGCCGCGAAAGGCGCGGGCGAAGGAGTTCGGCTCCTCGAAGCCGAGCAACATGGAGATGGCGGTCGTATCGAGATCGGTATCCGCCAGCAGACGGCCGGCCGTCGTGCGCCGGACCCCGCCGAGCTGGATCTGGAAAGAGGTTCGGTCCCGGGTCAGCCGACGCTGAAGCGTCCGAATGCTGGTCCCGAGACGACCGGATACCGCCTGCACGGTCGCCGGGCGCCCCTCGCTGAGCTGGCGGGCGATCGCCACGCGCACCAGACCGATGAAGGTGGAAAAGCCCTCCCCTCGCCCCAGCCGGGCCTCGAGCTGTTCAAGGACGTGGCCGAAGGCGCCGCTGTCAGCGGTGACGAAGGGAACTGTGAGGGCGTCACGGTCAAAGACCATCGCATCCCATGTCGCGCCGAACACGACCGGGCAGCCGAAGTGGCGCTCGAGCAGGGCGCGGTCCGCCGGACGGCGTGACAGCTCCACCCGGACCGGCGCGACACGCCCGCCGCTTCCACGCCCGGCGAGCGCCGCCAGCGAAGCGAGGACGGTGTCCACGAGCAGACGCGGCGGGGCGCCGGTCGCCTGAAGCCAGCGGTAGCGGACCACCACCTCTGTTCCGAAGCTTTCTATCTCGACCAGTTCTGGGCAGGTCAGGCTCTTGTACCGGGACAGGCTGGACAGGGCGGTGCCGAAGTCCGGCGCATGCAGCGCGACGATGGCGGCCACGCCATAACCCCCGTCGATCCCGCCGGCGCCGAACCGCAGCCCCGCCGCACGATCCTCGATCTCCTGCCCGGCGGCGGTCCAGAGGGCGAAGAAGTCGCTGGTGTCCCAGGCGTTCGACGCCGGTACGCCCGCGCGCTCGCACAGGCGGTTCAGATCAAACGCCTCAAGGGCGCGTGGCGACAGGGTGAAGGTCCCGGGGGTCCGCATGGATCGAAAATACCGGCGGCCAAGGGTCGTCGACAAATCCGATCACGCCAAATCGCGGGCCTCAGACCGGCGCCGCCCCTTCCGTCACATCCCCGAACACCCGGCGGAAGCTGGTTTTCAGGGCGTCGTCGGCCTCGTCCATGGTGGCGGGGACGCCGAGGTCGACGAGGCTGGTGACGCCGTGGTCCTGGATGCCGCAGGGGACGATGCCGCCGAAGTGGGTCAGGTCGGGTTCGACGTTCAGGCTGATGCCGTGGAAGCTGACCCATTTGCGGACCTTGACGCCGATGGCGGCGATCTTGTCCTCGCGGCTCCAGCCCGGTCCCTTGCGCTCGACCCAGACGCCGACGCGGCCCTCGCGCACGTCGGCGGGGACGTTGAACTCATTGAGGGCGCCGATGATCCATTGTTCGAGGCCGCGGACGAAGGCGCGGATGTCCTTGCCGCGCTGGTTCAGGTCCAGCATCACATAGGCCACGCGCTGGCCGGGGCCGTGATAGGTGAACTGGCCGCCCCGTCCGCTGCGGTGGACCGGGAAGCGCCCGACGTCGAGCAGGTCCTCGTCCTTTGACGAGACGCCCGCCGTGTAGAGAGGCGGATGCTCCAGCAGCCAGACCAGTTCGGGCGCCTCACCGGCGGCGATGGCGGCGGCGCGGGCCTCCATGGCCTCGACGGCGGCGGGATAGTCGACATAGCCCCTTGAGACCGCCCATTCGACGGGGCGGCCGTCGACGCGCGCCAGCTTTGATATGGTTTCGCTTAAGGACTGGGAAAGCATGATGCCCCCAATGTGGGGATCAGGAGCCCCATGCAAGACCACTCCGCCGTATCACCTTCAGTATCAGAGTCCCCCGTGAGCCAGATCGAATCCGTCGATGTCGAGATTTCGGTCGTCCTGGGGCGCTCCGTGCTGCCCATGAGCCAGCTGCTGAAAATGGGCCGGGGAGCGGTGATCCCGCTGGATGCGTCGGAGCACGACGAGGTCTGGATTCTGGCCAACAACCATCCGGTGGCGCGTGGCGAGATCGAGATCCGGGATGACCGGATCGCGATCACCGTGACGCGGGCGGCGGACGTGTATGACTTCATGGCCGGGGCGGCTTGAGGGCAGCACTCAGAAATTAGGGCGTAGGAATTAGGGCGTAGGGAGTTTTTGGCGGAGTTTCGGGTGTCCGGAGTTCGTAGCTACAAAGACCTGCTGGTTTGGCAAAAAGCGATGGATGTCGCAGCGGCCACCTATGAAAACCCGCGCCTATCCACGCGAAGAACTGTTCGGCCTGACCTCCCAGAGCCGCCGAGCCGCCGTATCGATCGCCGCCAATATCGCCGAGGGGCTACGGTCGTGACAGCCGCCCGAGCTTCATCCAGTTCCTCCGTGTGTCACAAGGCTCGCTGAAGGAACTTGAAACCCATCTGCTGCTTGCTGCTCGCGTGACCGTGACAGAGTCCCGGACGATCGAACCGATTCTGCGTGATCTGGATGAACTTGGTAAAATGCTGCGAGGCCTGATCAAAGCGCTGAACAGTCGACGCAGCGCTGACCCTACGCCCTAATTCCTACGCGCTAATTTTCTCTACCCAGCCGCCTTCACCAGCACCGCGTCCACCGGCTGGATGACGCCGTTGGAGGCGGCGCTTTCGGTGCCGGTGAGGGTGGCGGCGGCGCCGTCGGGGGCGGTGACGCGCAGGGTCTGGCCCTCGCGGGTGAAGGTCAGGACGCCGTCATCCATGGTGCGCATCTCGACCCGGCCGTTGGTGGCGCGATCAAGGGCGGCGTTGATATCGGTGCGGGTGACGGCGCCGGGCACGATGTGGGCCTGAAGCAGCTTGGCGCCCTGGGCCGGCTGATCCTCGCCCGGCGCGCCGCCGGCGGCGGTGAAGGCCGAGTCGGTGGGGGCGAAGATGGTGTAGGGGCCGACGCCTTCCAGAGCGGTTCGCAGGCCAGAAGCCTGCACCACGCCGTCCAGCATGCCGAGATCACCGCTGTCCTTCAGGCTGGCCGCGAGGGTGCTGGTCGAGGGCCGCGGCGCGCCGGCGGCCTCGGGCGTCTCCGGCGTCTCCCCGCAGGCGGCCAGACCGAGGTTGAGCGTGAGGGCGACCGCGGCCGCCCCGATCAGAATCTTGCGCATCGGTCGGGCTCCGTCAGGCCAGCAACTGGATCACGGCCTGGACCAGCCGGGTGGTCGGATCGACCTGGTACACATAGCCGTCGTTGTAGCGATACCAGCGGTCCGGCGTGTCGGCGTACCGGGCGCGGTAGTCATAGGGGACGTTGTAGATGTCGTAGCCCGAGGGCATGGGCTGGCCGACGGTCCATTGCTGGCCGGTCAGCAGGGCCGCGATCTGGCTGATGCCGTTGTTCTGGCGGTCCACACCGTAGATGACGCCGTCGGCGTAGCGGTAATCGTACCGGTCCGGCAGGCGGTAATAGTCGGTGAAATAGGTCGGGGCGGGCTGGTAGCTGTATTGCGTCGGCCAGATCGAGCCGGTCGACAGGGCCCCGCCGAGAACCGGCAGCCAGCCCAGCAGTCCGCCCGAGGTGTTCACCCGGTACAGATAGCCGTCGTCATAGCGGTAGCGCTCGCCATTCCGCGCCCAGCGATCCCAGACATGGTCATAGCGGGCGCGGCGCTCGGCTTCGATGCGCCGCGCCTGCCCGGGCGGCAGGCAGCCGTTGTCCTTGCGCGCCAGTCCGGGCGGGCAGCCGTTGATGACGACACGCTCGCGCCGGGGCTCGAAGCGAACGAGGTCACGGACGATTCGGTCGCGGTCGCGATCCCGGTCGCGTTCCAGAACCGGGATGGGCGCGGGGACAGGCGCGACGCGGACAGGCCGGTCGGGACGCCCCGGATTCGGGCGGTCCTCGCGACCCTCACGGTCGGGGCCGCGATCCGCGCGCTGTTCGGGCCGCGCCTGGGGAGCACGCTCGCCGCCCCGGGCCTGTTCAGGTCCACGCGGCTGCGCCCGGTCCGGTCCCCTGTCCTGTGCGGGGCCGCCACGCGGAGCGCCCTTTTCAGGGCCGTGGCCGCGACCGTGATCCTGCGCCATCGCCGCCGGCGCTGCGGTCATGGCCAGCGCGAGCGCCAGCGGAATAAGTCTGGACATGTTCGATCCTCAACAGCGCCCCGCGGGTGTCAAAAACGTCTTCTTTGAACACCAGTTCCGGCGCCCCCTTCCCTTTCCCCGCGACCTCCGCTATCAGCCGCCCTCCGATGCGAGCGGTCGTGGCGGAATTGGTAGACGCGCAGCGTTGAGGTCGCTGTGGGGCAACCCGTGGAAGTTCGAGTCTTCTCGACCGCACCATCCTGCTTCGCCCCTTGCGGGGCTTCGCAGGACTGGACATTGGAGTGAGGCGAAGCAGGATGCCCTGCGAAGCCTTGGCGTAGCAGGGCTGCCCTTACCGAGGTCGCCGTGCACTACGTCTATCTGCTCGAAAGTCACGCCGATCCGGCCAGACGCTATGTCGGCGTGACTTCCGATCTGAAAGCTCGCCTGCTGGAGCATAACAGCGGGAAATCCATACATACCGCGAAGTACGCTCCTTGGCGGATCGTCACCTACATTGCCTTCTCGAGTCGCCGTCAGGCAGAGGCGTTCGAACTGTATCTGAAGTCGGGCTCGGGGCACGCTTTCGCGCGTAAACGGCTTTGGTCATCTTGACCGTGGCGGGCCCATGGTGGACAGAAACCAGACACCCCGGGCGCGCATGGCCGCGCCTGACTTATTCAAGGCGAATCATCGGCTAAGGCTGGTTTGAAACACTGAGGGAGGCCGCAGCGTGAGCAATACCGCACCGGCCCCCCATTCGCCCCAAGACGAAGACATCGAACACATCGCGCTGGACGAGGACTACGTCCTGACGCCCGGCTTCGTGGAGAAGGTGGTCGACGCCGCCGATGACGGCGACGGGCTGAAGCTGCGCGCGCTGCTGGAAGACCTGCACCCCGCCGACGTGGCCGACCTGATGGGCTTCCTGACGGAGCAGCATCGCGGCGTGGTGGTGCTGTGGCTGCCGCCGGAGCTGCTGGCCGAAACCCTGCCCGAGCTGGACGACAGCATCCGCGAGGAGGTGCTGGAGCGCGTGCCGCACGGGACGCTGGCCGAGGCGCTGCAGGAACTGGATTCGGACGACGCCGCGGCGGTCGTGGAGGATCTGGAGGATGATCAGCGCGAGAAGGTGCTGGCCGCCATGCCCGAGGTCGATCGCGCGGCGATCGAAAGCTCGCTGGGCTATGCGGAGGACTCCGCCGGACGTCTGATGCAGCGCGAGGTGATGGCCGCGCCGCAGTTCTGGAACGTCGGCGACACCATCGACCACATCCGCAAGCAGGGCGAGGAACTGCCCGAGCTTTTCTTCGACATCTATGTGGTCGACCCGGTGAACCGCCCCATCGGCGGGGTGGCGGTCAGCCAGCTCCTGCGCAGCCCCCGCGCGACGACCCTGCTGGACATCATGGAGCCGGTGAACGAGATCGCCGTCGACCAGGACCAGGAAGAGGTCGCCTACATCTTCGAGAAATATCACCTGATCTCGGCCCCGGTCATCGACGCGGCGGGGCGTCTGGTCGGGCAGATCACCGTCGATGACATCGTCAACATCATTCAGGAAGAGAACCGCGAGGACATCCTGCGTCTGGCCGGCGTGTCCGACGAGGACCGGGGCTCGTCCGTGTCGGAGATCGTGCGCGGTCGCGTGCCCTGGCTGGCGATCAATCTGGCGACGGCTGCCCTGGGGGCCAGCGTCATCGGTCTGTTCGAGGGCACCATCCAACAGATCGTCGCGCTGGCCGTTCTCATGCCCATCGTGTCGGCCATCGGCGGCAATGCGGGGACGCAGGCCCTGACCGTGACCGTGCGCGCGCTGGCGACACGCGAACTGAACTCGGCCAACGCCATGCGGACCTTCCTGCGCGAACTGGCGGTCGGCGTCGCCAACGGTCTGGTGCTGGCCCCGCTGATCGGGGTCGCGGCGGGATTCTGGTTCCGGGACGAGGACTGGCGCATCGGTCTGGTGATCGCGGCGGCCATGGTGCTCAACCTGCTGGTGGCGGCGACCATCGGGGTGCTGACGCCGCTGACGCTGTCGAAGTTCAAGTTCGACCCGGCGGTGTCCTCGGCGGTGTTCGTCACGGCCACGACGGATTTCTTTGGTTTCCTGATCTTCCTCGGCCTCGCGACCCTCGTCCTGCTCTGACGAAACCGTGAGCGGCGTGGGTCTTGCGGGGTCTCTCCGTAAGCGAAAGCGTCCGTCCCGATCTGGAACACATCCCTGTGGTTGATACGAACAGGCCCCGTCTGAAGGTCTCCCGTGCGGGGATCGTGCTCATCAAGAGCTTCGAGAGCTTCCGGCCGCGCGCCGTGCGGCGCGAGGACGGACGCTGGGTGATCGGTTATGGCCACACCGCCTCGGCCCGCGAGGGGCTGACGGTAGGCGAGGCGGATGCGGAACTGCTGCTGCAATACGACCTGATCCCGGTGGCCAAGGCCCTGAACGAACAGGTCCAAGCCCCGCTGAACCAGCACCAGTTCGACGCCCTGGCCAGTTTCGCCGTGTCGGTGGGCGTGGACCGCTTCCTGGGCTCGGACGTGCTGAAGCGCGTCAATGCGGGACAGACGGGCGAGGCCGCCGACGCCCTGATCGGCTGGCCGGAGACGGTGACGGCGGATGCGGCCCTGCGTCGCCGGGCGGCGGAGCGGGCGCTGTTCGTGGCCGATCCGGCCGCGCCGGTGCTGCTGTCCGACCTGCTGGCCGCGCCCCTGCCCCCGCCGCCGGTGATGGTTACGCCGGAGGCCGTCGAGACTGTCGAACCGGAGCCGGTCGGTGGACCTGTCGCCGAAACGGCGAACGACCCCGCGCCGCTGAGCCGCGCCGCCGCCGTGGCCTCGCTGCTGGGCGAGCCGCATGCGCCGGAGGCGGAGCCTGAAGCGCCCGTCGAAAGTCCCGCGCCGGAACCGGAAGTCGAAGTTACGCCCGAGCCTGTGGAGCCCGAGCCGGGCCCCGAAGCCGTCGCCACGCCCAGGCCGCTGCCGCTGCCGTCCGTCTGGGCGCCGCAAAAGCGGGCCGATGTGAGCGAGGCGCCGAACGCCGCCTTCTTCCAGCGGTATTCGCCTTATTCGACCCTGGCGGTCGGGCCTCTGCCGGGGTTCCCGACGCTGGGGCCGGTCGCCGAACCGGAGGTCGAGCCCGAGCCGGTCGCGGAACCTGAGCCGGTCGCCGAAGCGGAAGCGCCCGTCATCGCCGAGGCGCCGGGCGAGGCCGCCCAGCCTGAGCCGGCGCCGGAGCCGGTGGCCGAAGCCGTCGAGGCCCCGGCGGCCGCGCCGGTCGAGCCGCTGATCGTCGCCGCTGCACGAGCAGAAGCGCCCGTCGAACTGCCGGTCTTCGGACAGGCCCCGACGGCCTCGCCCTTTCCCCCGCTGGAGCTGACCCCGGCGGTCGAGGCGGACTTCGTCGAGGTCGACCGTCCCGTCTGGGGCGCCGAACAGCGCGAACCGGCGACCGGGACCGAAGAAACGGTGCTGTTCGAGGACGAACCGCCGCTGGCGGTGCTGCGTCACGAGGTGGAGCCCGCCGCACCGCGCCGCTTCGACTGGATCGAGACCGGCCCCTACATGATCATGGGCGGGCTGGGTCTGTTCTCGTGCGCCGCCTCGGCGGCGGCCTTCCGCAAGGCCATGTCCGACCGCTCGCCGCTGGACGACTTCTCGGTGATCGCCTGGGTTCTGGCCCTGATCGGCGTGATCTGCGTGGGCGTCTCGGCCTGGAACCTGTACCGCAAGGCCGGGAAGCGGGCCGACGACGAGGGCTGAGACGGAGTTCAACTCACCTCGTAAGGTGAGCTTGACCGATGGCGTTCATCGTTATCGGGGCAAGCTCACCCCAAGCTATTTTTTGGCGACTGCCGCTGGAACAAGGAACGGCGTTAGACCTTAGAGGGTCATGACCCGTGACGAACAAATCATCGAACTCGCCGCCCGTGCCAAAGCCGCTTTCAAGGAGCTTGGCGACGCCATTGCAGCCGCTGCCCCTGATGCCGACAAAGAAGTGATCGCTGATAAGTGCAACGCGATCTCTGACCAGATCGCAGAGTTGGGCGCCTGGGACCTCCCTTAGAACCAAGGCGCCTACGCCTGCATCGTCATAGCGTCCCTTCCCGTCGCTTTCGCTCCGGAAAGGAATGGGCTACCTCGCCGTGCATGAGCATTCCCTTCGCGCCCCAATCCATGGAATTCGGCCTCGGCGAGAACGCTGACGCCATCCGCGACACCACCGCCCGCTGGGCCGCCGACCGGCTGGCGCCGCGCGCCGCCGAGATCGACGAGAAGAACGAATTCGCCCGCGACCTGTGGCCCGAGATGGGCGAGCTGGGCCTGCACGGGATCACCGTCGAGGAAGAGTACGGCGGCCTGGGCATGGGCTACCTCGAACACGTCGTGGCGATGGAGGAGGTGTCGCGCGCCTCGGCCTCGATCGGCCTGAGCTACGGCGCCCACTCCAACCTGTGCGTCAATCAGATCCGTCGCTGGGGCACCGCCGAGCAGAAGGCGAAGTATCTGCCCAAGCTGATCTCGGGCGAGCATCTGGGGTCGCTGGCCATGTCGGAGGCCGGATCGGGCTCGGACGTGATGTCGATGCGCACCCGCGCCGAAAAGAAGGGCGACCGCTACGTCCTGAACGGCACGAAATTCTGGATCACCAACTCGCCCACCGCCGACACCCTGGTGGTCTATGCCCGCACGGGCGAGGGGAACGGCGGCGTCACCGCCTTCCTGATCGAGAAGGGAATGAAGGGTTTCAGCGTCTCCAAGAAGCTGGACAAGATGGGCATGCGCGGGTCGGACACCGCCGAGCTGGTGTTCGAGGACTGCGAAGTTCCGGAAGAGAACGTCATGGGCGGCGAAGGGCGCGGCGCGGCGGTGCTGATGAGCGGCCTGGACTATGAGCGCGCCGTGCTGTCGGGCGGTCCGCTGGGCATCATGCAGGCCGCGCTGGACGTGGTCCTGCCCTACGTCCGCGACCGCAAGCAGTTCGGCAAGGCCATCGGCAGCTTCCAGCTGATGCAGGCCAAGGTCGCCGATATGTATGTGGCCCTGAACAGCGCCCGCGCCTACGTCTATGCCGTCGCCCGCGCCTGCGATCAGGGCAAGACCACCCGTTACGACGCGGCGGGCGCGATCCTGCTGGCGTCTGAAAACGCGGTGAAGGTGTCGCTGGAGGCCGTGCAGGCCCTGGGCGGCGCCGGCTACACCAAGGAGTGGCCGGTCGAAAGGCTGGTCCGCGACGCCAAGCTGTACGACATCGGCGCCGGGACGAACGAGATCCGGCGGTTCCTGATCGGGCGTGAGCTGCTGGGGTAAGGCCTTTCAAAACTGCCGTTCAGTGCTACCTTAAGACCATGAGCAAGTCCGCCGGACATTATTCGGGGTGGGTGAAGCGTAGCGCCGCGACGGGCCGCTTTACCGCGCCGATCGGGCAGACGACGACCGGCAGGGGCTTCAAGGTCGTCAAGTTCGCTACGCCTCGCAGAATTGACGATGAGAAGCTGAGCGCCGCCTTGGCCTCTGGCCGGTTTGCAAAGGGCGCTCGTGAGCCGGGCGCCTAACGGCTACCGAAAATCCGTCTTTGTGAACGCGCCGTTCTCCGACGATCGTCGCGACGTCTTCGATGCAATCATCTTCGCGACACTGGCCTGCGGCTTCACACCCCGGTGTGCGCGCGAGTTCGACAATGCGGGGCAGGCTCGCCTAGACAAGATCATCGCGCTGATCCGCGACTGCCATCTGGGCATCCACGACATCTCCTTCATGGAGCTGGATGAGGGCTTGCCGAGGTTCAACATGCCGTTTGAACTGGGCATCTTCCTCGGGGCGGATCGCTTCGGGCTGAAATGGATAGGTCAGAAGGCCTGCACGATTTTCGACCGGGAGCCTTTCCGGTACCAGCGCGCGCTGTCGGACATCGCGGGACAGGATATCCGTGCTCACAATTGCGAGCCGGAACGGGCAAGCCGCGAAACCCGAAGCTGGCTCGCCCACCACTCCCGTCAGGGCGACCAACTCCCCGGTGCGCAGACGATATGGACCATGCACACCCAGTTCGAAGCAGAACTGCCTGACCTCGCCGCAGCCTCCCTGCGGGAAGCCGGTGAACTGACGTTTGTGGAGCGTCGGCACATCGCCACGGAGTGGTTGCGGGTTCGTCTGGCCTGATTCTGGAAAGGCCCGCCCCGGCGCTGGCCGGAGCGGGCCTTTCCTTTTGCATAAGGCGCCGATCAGGTGGCCGGACAGTCGCCGAGGCGTTCGCCGGTCATGGTGACGGTGGTTTCGGCCATGTTGGGGGCCGGGGCCGGGTCCATCTTCGTGTTCACCGTCATGACGTAGCGGCTGTTGAAGTCGCCGGTCACGCGGATGGTGCTGTCAGCCTTCATGCCCTGCATGGTGCAGGTGGAGCTGGAGACCATGGCGTCACCGTCACGGGTGAAGGGCTGGGTGGTGCAATTTGCGCCGGGGGTCCGGTTTCCACCGGGCGCCTCGAAGGTGGCGCTCTGGATGCAGGTCTCGACCGGCGCCATGGCCGGGGCGCCGCCGGGCATGCCGGACATTTCAGTGGTCACTCTCCAGAGCCCGGGCCTGGGACCGTTCATCATCTCCGCCGCCGAAGGAGCCGCGCTGTCCGCAGTCGCTTCCGTCTTGGCCTCGCCGCCTTGGCCGCAGGCCGCCAGGCCGAGCGCGAGCGCGCCCGAGATCATGGTCCGCATGTCGTCGTTCCCTCCACCGGTCCTGTCGCCGGCACAGGTCCAATGACGAAAGTCACGGTGCGTTCCCGCAACAGGCGAGGAACCAGCCGCCTTCCCACAGCTTTGGCCTTTTTGACGGAGGTGTCCGATGCCCGCCAAGTCCTCCGCACAGCAGAAGGCCGCCGGCGCCGCCCTGAGCGCCAAACGCGGCGACATCCCGAAATCGAAGCTGAAAGGCGCGTCGAAATCCATGGTCGAATCGATGACCGAAAAGGAGCTGGAGGACCTGGCTCACACCCCGCGCAAGGGGAAGAAGGAGCATGCGCCGCAGGGCCGTTCCTGAACCTGCGGTGTCGCATGGACGTTTCTTAAGTGGCGTAACGGCATAGCCGCGCCTAGATCAGTTCTTCCAGCCGCTTTCGCCCCCGGAAACGCCCGTCAGCCGATGCCCGACTACGATTATCAGGCCGACACACGCCCGTTCTCACAGGTGATCGAGGACATCGGGGCGAAGAACGATCCCAAGCTCTACATCGGCGAACTGATCAATGCGTTCGGGGAGCGCGGATTCGGCGCGACCCTGCTGTTCTTCGGCCTGCTGAACATGGTGTTCGGCGCGGTGCCGGGGACGACGACGGTGCTGGGCGCGCCGATGCTGCTGATCGGCGTTCAGCTGGTGACCCGCCGGGACCAGCTGTGGATGCCGAGATGGCTGTTGGCCCGGTCCATTGAGCGGGCCACCTACCGCGAGGCCGTCGCCAAGGTGCTGAGCCCGCTGCGCAAGGTCGAGCGGCTGGCCCGGCCGCGGCTGGAGGTGATGACCAACGAGCTGTCGGAAATCCTGATCGGCGTGGCCATCGTGCTGATCGCCGCGGTGCTGATGCTGCCGATTCCGGGCGGAAATTTCGTGCCGTCCTTCATCATGTCGATGTTCGGTTTCGGCCTGTTGCAGCGCGACGGGCTGGCGGTGCTGGTCGGCTGGGCGGCGGTGGCGCTGGTCGCGATGGGCGGCGTGGTGGTCTGGCTGGCCTGGGAATGGGTGGCCCCCTACCTGCTGCCGGTCTGGCACTGGCTGCTGAGCTGGCCGGCGGAGCTCTGGCACGCGGTCACCGGCCTGTTCTCCTGACATCGGATCCCGGGCTGAAACGCGAGACGCCGGAGAGGTGAACCTCTCCGGCGCCTGCGAGAACCTGGTGTGATTACTGGAACAGCGACAGGACCAGCTGCGGCGTCTGGTTGGCGATGGACAGGGCCTGCACCCCCAGCTGCTGCTTCGTCTGCAGGGCCTGGAGCTTGGCGCTTTCCTTCGCCAGATCGGCGTCGACCAGATTACCGACCCCCGATTCCAGCGCGTCCGACAGCTTGCCGACGAACGTCAGGTGGGTGGTCAGCGCCTTCGACTTGGTGCCCAGACGCGCCAGGGCGCCCGAGACGTTGTCGATGGAGGCGTTCACGGCCGTGAGGGCCGCTTGCGACTTGGTCAGCGTTTCGATCGATTGCGTCGCCGCGACCGTAACCGTGGTGCTACCCAGAGCCATGACTTCAGCCGGGACCGTCAGGGTCGCGGTGCCCTCGGCGTTGGCCAGAGCCGTGAAACCGTCCGCAGCGGTCTTCAGCAGGTTGACCCCGTTGAAGGTGGCGTTGTTGGTCACAGAGGCGATCTGGTCACGAAGGGCCTTGAAGTCCTCGTTCAGGGCGGCGCGGGCCGCGGTCTTGAGCGACTTGTCAGTCGCCGCGAGAGCTTTCTCCTTCATCTGCAGCAAGAGGTCGGAGACCGTCTCGCCCGCCGCCATGGCCACATCGGTCGCGGCGACGCCGCGGTCGAGTGACTGTTTCACCGCGTTCAGCGCCCCGATATCGGCACGTTGGCCCTGGGCGATAGCCCAGATGGCCCCGTTGTCCTTCGCCGACGAAATCTTCAGGCCGGTGTTGATGCGGCTCTGCGTCGTCGCCAGCTGGGCGTTGGTCGCGTTCAGGTTCTGGAGCGCCACTTGAGCGCCCACGTTGGTGTTGACCGACATAACCATCGGGTAGTTCCTTCCATTCTGGTCGGTTGTGAAGGGCCTTCTGGCCCTAGAACCGGTTCTGGTTCGCGCACGCCCTCGCAAGGATCGCGCCGCGCTAAACCGTTGATTTGAATGGAAGGACGGGGGCGCAGGGGCTGCCGGTGGGCAGAATTGGCCGGGCGTCAGAAGGACTTTATGCGGACCTTCTCCCTCCCCGTCCCGGGGAAGGGATGTCGGCGCGAAGCGACGACAGGGTGGGGGCGGCCCGGCGAAGAGAGCGCGGCTGCCTTGCCTTAGCCCTCCCCACCCGGCTTCGCCTGCGGCTTAGCCACCCTCCCCGGGACGGGGAGGGAGAATTGCGGGTTACGCCGCCTGCTGGCCGGGGCCGGCGAGGCCTTGCATGATGGATTTGTTGATCTCGATCAGGGTCTCGAAATCGTTGTCCCCGCGCATGATCTCGGACGAGTGACGGCCGACGAACAGGCTGATCGAGATGATCTGCGCCCGCAGCGGCATGGCCATGGCGTTGTTGGGGTCCGAGCAGTCGGTGGCGAGCGCCGACCACAGGCGGCGGTTCCAGTCGAGCGCCTCGATCCGGGTCTTGATATCCGACGGGTCAGCGGTCGAGGCCTGCATCAGCGCCCGGGTCACCTGCCCGAACAGCCGATACTCCGCCTCGCGCGGGGTCTCAGCCCGCGTCGCCGCGGTTTTGTACGCCTGAAGCGACATTCGCCAGACCTTCCTCGTAATCCACCAGTTTGCGGGCCGACATCAGGGCTTTGTAGTATTCGCGGGCCATCACGTGACGCGAGGCCGCGACGCACTCGGACAGGACGTCCGGGTTGCGCGAGGCGCCCATGAACTCGGTCAGGCGCAGCGCGAATTCGTCATAGACCTTGGGGGCCGAAGCCTCGTCCAGGTACATCATCATGACGGGGAAATAGATGCGCTTGGCGGGGGTGTCGGCCTCCGCCTGCTGCATGATGTCCTTCTCGCGCAGGACGCTGGCCTTGTTCTGAAGGATCAGCACGCCGCGACGGTCGCCGTTCTGGACGACAGCCCCGTTCAGAACAAATTTCTCGCCCGGTTTGAGCGACAG